>JBBQDT010000145.1:0-11022 GCA_038319955.1 Gemmatimonadales bacterium
ACGGTGTGGCATCCCGGCAAGAACGTCGGGCTCGGCACCGACTTCACCATCTATGCGCTCGTCGATGGCGTGGTGAAGTTCGAGCACAAGAGCAAGACGCGCCAGAAGGTCAGCGTGTATCCGGCCACCACCGCCACGGAAACCGAAACCGCAGCGTAACCGCATCGCGCGAGTTCGAATCGTTGGAGCGCCCTCTCGATTACTCGGAAGGGCGCTTCTTCTTTCTCTCAGCCGGGTGTGATTCCTCATGCGCGCGAGCGCAACCTTTGCACGGAACGACGCGTACGGCTGTTGCATCCTCAAGGAGGACATCATGGCGATCTGGGACACGCTCAAGGGCGAGCTCGATAAGGCGGGACGCGCCGCGCAGGGCGCGCTGGACGAGGGGAAGCTGCGACTGGAATCGCACCGCGCGAAGCAAAAAGCCGAGGCCGCCGCAGCATCGCTCGGCTTCGCAGTGTATCGTGCACGCGCCGCCGGCGAGGACCTCGAGCCGGAACGCTACAATGTGCTCGCCGCACTTCTCGCAGCCGCGGAAATGGAAATCGAGCGCATCGAGAAAGATCTGAAGCATGAAGGCGCCGAGCAGGATACGCCTGCCGAGACTCCGGAGACACCACGCTCCACCGACCTCCCTCCGCAGGGCTGACACACTTCTGGCCGACAAGAACACGGGTGGCGAGACGTCGTCTCGCCACCCTTCTACCACCGTGCGCTAATTCGCCCACGGGGCGGAGTGCCTCACCTACGGCGTCCGGTAGTTCGGCGGCAGCGTCTTGTATCGCTGCTCGAGCAAATCCTGTCGCGACGGACCTGTGACCTGCACGCCTCGCACGAACACCTTCTCGGGCTGCGACGCGAATTCGAAGGGATCACCGCTCCAGATCACGACGTCCCCCATCTTGCCCGCCTGCAGCGAGCCGACACGGTCAGCCACGCCGAAGATTTCCGCTGGAGCGAGCGTGATGGCACGTAGCGCGGCGTTCCATTCCATGCCATAGGCGACCGCGTTGCCCGCCTCGTAGCGCACGTTGCGGACGTTGAACGCCTCTTCGTCACCACCACCCGCATTGCCGACGAGTGCCACTGCCACTCCGGCTCGCGCTAGCAACCCGGCATTCTCCTGACGCTGGCCAAGTTCCGCGAAGCTCGAGGGAATGTTGTTCATCGCGCCGGTGAGCACGGGCACTTTGGCCGCCGCGAGCCTGGCCGCGACTTCCCACGCTTCGGCACCACCACCGATGATGAGCTTGAACTTGAACTCGGTCGCAAGCTTCAGCGCCGCCTCGATGTCGCTCGCCTTGTCGGCGTTGATGATCATGGGCACCTTGCCGTCGAGTACGGGCAGCAGTGCCTCGAGATCGAGCCTGCTCGCTGCGAACGAACGTGTTTGCGCCCGCTCGAACTCCGCGCGACGCGTGCGATAGACGCGCGCATCCGTGAGGATCTCGCGCAGCCGCATGATCGTTTCCGCGCGCGGCACGTTGTTCCCCGAATGTCCGAGTGAGGCCACCATGGCCACGGGGGCGCGAAGGACCATGTCATCCGCCGTGCCGCTCACGAGATGGATCACCGCCGCCTGCCCGGAGATCAATCCGCCCTGCGGATAAATCACCGCGCTCGTGATTCCGCCGTGTCGCGCTGGGTCGAGCAGGATCGACGACGGGTTGAAGCCCTCCCACGGCATGAACGCTGCCGCAATGCCGTCGCGGCCGCGCGCCGATCCCTCGCGCGTACTCGCAATGGCGCCGACCTCCACGAGACCAAGTTGGGTCGCAGCGTTCACGATCCCGGGCGTCACGACCTTTCCCGTGGCGTCCACACGCTGCGCGTCGGCCGGGATCGCAACGTTCGACCCCACCGCGACGATCACCCCATTGCGGATGATCACAGTGCCGTTCTCGATCACCGGTCCGCTCACAGGGTACACCTTGCCGCCCGTGATGGCGATCGTCTGCGCGGGAAGCGCCGTCGCCGCCAGCATCGCGAGCGACGCACTGAGAATGACGCGGCGCATCAGCGGGCGCCTCCCCGGTTGGCCGGCACGAAGCCAAGCTCGAAATCCGTCCGCCATTGCGACGTGGGATCCGTCCGGTCGAACAGCATCGCGCCGTCGATCCAGACCTTTTCTGCCCTGCTGTACACGCTGAACGGATTGCCCGACCAGAGCACGACGTCGGCGTTCTTGCCGGCCTGAATCGAACCGGTCATGCCGTCGATCCCGAGCGCCCATGCCGGGTTGATGGTCATCCACTTGATGGCTTCGTCTTCAGTGACCGGAACGCCGATGCGATTGCCTTCCGCCATCGCCTTCGCGGCTTCCTGGTTGAGCCGCTGTTCTCCGGATGCGTCGTCGGAATGCATGATGGTGCGCACGCCGGCGTGGTCGAGCAACGCCATGTTGCCACGCACCGCATCCGTTGCCTCGAGCTTGAAAGCGCCCCAATCCGCCCACACCGATGCCGCGATGGACTCGCGCGCCAGGAGGTCAGCGATCTTGTACGCCTCGACGCCGTGATGGAATGAACGGATCTTGTACCCGAACTCGCGTGCGATGTCGATCATCTGCGCCATCTCGTCAGCGCGATAGCAGTGGTTGTGCACGAGGATGTTGCCGCGCAGCACTTCGGCGAGCGTCTCGAGCCCGAGGTCGCGTGCCGGTGGATCGCCCTGATGGTTCGCATTCCACTTGTCCCACTTCGCACGGTAGCCGACGGCCTGGATCCAGGCGGCACGATAGCCGGCCACGTTACCCATGCGCGTCGACGGACCGCGCGACGCGTAGACACGCTTCGGGTTCTCGCCACATGCCATCTTGAGGCCATACTGTGCGCCCGGAAACTTCATGCCCTGCACGGTGCGCGACGGAACGACCTTGAGCACCACGCTACGCCCACCGATGAGGTTCGCAGAGCCGGGCAACACCTGAATCGTCGTCACGCCGCCGGCCAAGGTGCGCGGAAACTGCGCATCCTGCGGCCACACGGAGTGCTCGATCCACACCTGCGCGGTGACGGGGTTTGTGGCCTCATTGACGTCGTCGGTCTGTGACCCGTTGTCCCCAGGCACGCCACCTGCGCCGATGTGAGAATGCGTGTCGATGATGCCTGGCGTGATGTACTTGCCCGCGCCATCGATCACGAGCGCGTCCGCAGGGGCGACGACGCTTGCGCCCACCTCCGCGATCTTGCCGTCTCGCAGAAGAATGCTGCCATTCCGAATCGTCGGGCCGGCGGCGGTGAGAATCGTCACGTTGCGGATCAGCGTCGTGCGCGACAGAAACGGAGCGTACGTGCTCGGAAAAGGGTTGGCGTTGGGGCTCGAGAGCGAGCCGGGCAACGGCACGGTCTTGCCGGTGTCGCTCGGAGTGGCCCGAGCACCTTCGCCGGGTCTTTCTTGTGCAGCGCTCGCCGAAGCAGTGAGCGCGACGAATCCAACCGCAAGCGCAAAGGCGGAATGACGCATCAGGCGTTCAGTCCTCGTCGTTGAAGGGGATAGAAACGAGGAACGTTATCGGGCGGCATCAGCAGTGGCCAGACGCGCGCTGCAAAACCCAGCAGCCCGAGCTCGTTCACATGGCGTCTGGAAGCGCCGACACATCGTCCGTACAGATGCCATCGACCCCGAGGGCGGTCACTCGCGCCACATCGCGTGCGCCATTGACCGTCCACGGGATGACTCGCCCGCCGGCAGCGTGAACCTCGTTCACCAGCGCGCCCGTCACGAGCGGATGATGTGGCCAGATATCAAGCGCACCGGTATGCTCCATGAGCGCGCGAACGTCCAACACCTTCTCGAACAGCGCGCCGAGCCGGAAGGCTGTGTGGCCGTCCTTCAGGCGTCGCAGCATATCGTGGTCGAAACTGTGAAGGGCCACCCGGCCGTCATACAACTGCAACGCCTCAACGACGAATGCCTCGATTCCTGCGCCTTTGATTTCGACGAACAACTCGGCTCGGTTCTTCACAAGCGCGCACACCTCGCGGAGCGTCGGAATCTGCGCACCGTACGGCGAATGATCGCGGAGTTCGGCAAGCGAGGTCAGGGCGATCGTGGCTCCTGTGGACAGGTCGGGATCGTGATGTACCACCACGACGCCGTCTGCCGTCGCGTGGACGTCGAGCTCGATGCCGTCCGCGCCCGCGGCCAATGCGAGGGCAAAGCTGGCAAGCGTGTTTTCTCGCGCTTGGCGCGGCATGCCGCGATGGGCGATACGAAGTGGATGATAGGGCATACGACGGTGGCGAACGAGACAGTCGGATTGGATGTCGGTATACCTTAACAAAGCTGCCGTTCGCTCGTCCAACTAGCCGATCGCATGAGAGACGCCGCCGAGGGTGCCGATGAACCGACTGACCTCGACCTCATCATGCGATGGAAGGGCGGTGACCAGCGCGCCGCAACGTTGCTCGTGGAACGGCACGCTGGAGCTGTCGCGCGGTTCGCGTCATCAGTGGGCGCGAAAGGTGATGTGCAGGACGTGGTCCAGGACACCTTCGTGCGCGCCTTCGCGTCGATCGACAGCTTCCGTGGCGACAGCTCACTTCGCACCTGGCTGTTCACCATCGCCCGGCGGCTGTTGCTGGATCTCAGACGCTCGCAGCGGCGCAGGGGCGAGGAGGTGGAAGTGCAGGAGAATGATGCGACGACGGAATACGATTCGCTGGACACCGTCGTGGCGGACGAGACGCAACGGAGAATGCACGCCGCTGTTGCGCAGTTGACGAAGACGCAGCGCGAGGTGTTCCTGCTTCGCGTGACGGAGGGGTTGTCGTACAAGGAGATCGCCGGTGTGGCCGGCACGACGGAAGGCGCCGCGCGCGTCCACTATCACAACGCAATGCGCGCCATCAAGGAGCTTCTCGATGAATGACTGTCCGAACGCTGACGTTCGCGACCTGCTGCCCGACCTCGTGCACGGTCGTCTCGACGAGACGACGCGTGCAAGGATGGAGTCGCACCTGGCCGGTTGCGCGGACTGTCGCTCCGAGTTGTCGTTGCTGCGGGACGTGCGCGCAGCTACGCTGCGGACTCCTGGTCTCGATCTCGGCGCGATCGCCGCGGTCGTCCCCGCCTATCGCACTCCGGTGCGCCGGTCGTGGGCGGGGTGGCGCACCGCGGCGGCGGTGACGCTCATTGTGGCCGGAGGCTCGTCGATCATCGTGACGCAGCGGCTCGGCACGAACCGGCAGGATTCCGTCGTGGTTCCGGTGATCAGCCCGAGCGACCCCGTGCCGAATCCCCGAGTGATTGCATCGACTCCGACATCCTCGTCTGCCCCGTCGCCAGCAGCCGCGGTGGATTCTTCGGTGCGTCCGACGCCCACCGTGGCGCCCGTGGTCGCTCCGGTCGAGCGTGAGCTGGCCATGTCCGGCGGTGGATTGACTGACCTGAGCGACCGTGAACTGACGTCGCTCCTCAAGGAGATCGAGTCGCTGGACGCTGTGCCATCCACGGACGTCGAGAGCGTTCCATTGGCGCCAATCGCGCCGCGTCGGGGAACGCCATGATAGGGCGGATTGTGATCGCGGCGGCGCTCGCTCTGCCCCTGTTCGCGGGTGCGCTGGAAGGGCAGGGCGGCGTGCGCAACCGTCCTGGCGCGCTGCGTCCGAATCGTCGGCTCGAGCAGCAGCCTCCGACACAGGCTGCGGCTCGGCGTCAGCAATTGGAGCAGCAGATTCGCCGCGGTTTCTGGCGTGTCGCCAAGCAGCGCATCGGGTTTTCAGACGACCAGATGGGACAGCTCGAACGCACGAGCCAGAAGTTCGACGTACGCCGCCGCCAGCTCGCCCAGCAGGAGAAGGCGCAGCGCGTAGCGCTCCGCTCGGAAATCCTCGCGGACTCCGCGGCGAACCAGGCGACCATTGCATCGTCGCTGGACCGGCTGCATGACCTTCAACGTGAGCGGTTGGACATGCAATCCGAGGAGCAGCAGGAGCTCGCGACGTTCATGACGCCGCTGCAGCGTGCCAAATATCTGGCGCTGCAGGAGCAGGTGCGAAGGCGTCTTCAGGAGCTCGTGCGGGCGCGACCTGATTCGGTCGCTGCGCGGGAACCGCAGACGCCCTGAACCGCTGCGAGCGTCTCCTTGGCGCGGGTGTCGTCGTCGAGCATGCGCACCACAAACTGTAGACCGTATTCCTCATTGCGGCGACGGCGTGGTGAGGCGCGTCCGCAGTGTCGCTCTTTTGGTGCGGTCGTAAAGAGTGTGGTAGAAGCCATTTAGCGAATCCCGCGCACGCGACGGCGCTCCCCTCGGGCGGACTCGACGTTCGGAATGGAGCTTGCTGGCGGTGGTTCACACACTGTGCGTCTTAATCGTCACATCGTGAGTAGTTGTATGAGCCCTCGCCCCAACAATCCCCCCCAATCGTGAGGTTTCGAGTGACACCGTACATCCGCCGTATCCCGATGCTGCTCGGCAGCATCGCCGTCGCGGCTTTCCTGACGTCATGTATGGAGCAGGGCAGCACGCCAGCCGGCATGGCTCCCACCGCACCGGCCCTGGGCTACGCACCTATTCACGGTTGCGACAACCTCACCCCCGCCACCACCTGCACCGGCACGCCGGCCACGATGTCGGTACTCTGGGAACAACTGCGCGTCTGCAAAGTCTACGCGGAAGGATCCGGGCCTGACGTCGAGATCAAGCTCACGGCGGACTACGTCATGTTCCAGGATGGGCCGCAGTCGGGCACGTACACGCTCCAGTCCGGAGAATGCAAGACACTCTGGCGCAATGGTGAAGAGAAGAACGGCGTCCGCAGCACGGACATCATCACCGTGAGCGAGACGCCTGTGTCGGGATACACCACCACGAGCCAGGTCACGACTATCCTGCGTGATCAGCCGGACCCCGGCCCGGACCGCACCTTCACCACCACCGTCGGCCCCGTGACGTCGGCGACCTCGGTGACGAGTAATGTCGGCGGCGCTCGCATTCCGGGAGCGCTGGTGGTGTTCACCAACACCAAGATCCCAGTCATTCCGCAGCCCTCGTGCACCCTGACGCAGGGCTACTGGAAGAATCACGAAAGCGCATGGCCGGCGCCGTACTCGCCCACCGCGCAGTGGCTCGACGCGTCGCACAAGGTGAACGGCGTGACGTGGGATGGCCTCATGGGCAAGAGCGTGGCGGGCGGCAACTCCTACATGCAGCTGGCCCACCAGTGGATCGCCGCAACCCTCAACCTCGCGGGCGCCACGTCGAACATCCCGGCGGTCGCAAACGCAATGAGTCAAGGGCAGGCGTGGCTGCTCTCCAAGACGCCCGCGAGTACGAACACCGTGCCGAACCTCAAGGACGCACAGGCGACCGCCTGGGCCTCTACGCTGGACGACTTCAACAACGGCAAGTTGGGTATTTCGCACTGCGACTAAACGCAGCTGAGTAATCGCGTCCAACTTCGATTCACTGTTTTTCCGCCTGGCCCGCACCGCCAACCGACCACAGTTTTGAACGTGGTCGGTTGTAGGTTCGCGGCGACACGCATGTTGCGTCTGCGCCTCAGGTGTGCTGTGTTTTAACGCCCCAAACGGCGCCTTGCCGGCGGCTTGCCGCCCGCGCCGTTTCTGCCGCGTCCATGATCGAGCCCCTAACAATTAAGGACTTGGGCAGCGTCACATCACCTGTGACATGATGCCTTGGAGCGAGCTCGGCACTCGGCGCAGACATTGCCTTCAGGGTGCCGAAGTCTTGGTGTCCTGCATCACAATTGCGCGCCGGAGATGATTGCGCCTTCGACGGGCGTTCCGGCCGACTCCCCCCTGTAGCGCGCCGGCTTTTCCTGCCGGCCCCCCCCATCGAACGTGGAGGTCAAGCGTGTCCTCGTTATTCCGCCGTTTCTCGGTGTTGCTCGGCAGCATCGGATTGGCAGTGCTGCTCGCATCATGTACGGATCGAAGTAGTCAACCCCTCGCCACCCCTGAAGCCAGCGCGATGAAGCCGGGTGGTCCGTCGTTCGGCTACTCGCCCATTCATGGCTGCGACAACCTGACGCCGGCCACGATGTGCACCGGCTCTGTCGCCACCAAACAGGTGACTATCGAGCAGCTGCGGGTATGCAAGGTCTATCCCGCCGGCAGCGGACCAGATGTCCAGATCAAGCTGAATGCGGACTACGTACAGTTCCAGGACGGCCCCCAGCAGAGCACCTTCACCGTCAAGGCAGGCCAGTGCCTGACGCTGTGGCGCAACGGAGAATTCTTCCAGGGCGTCAGCAGTACCGACATCGTGACCGTGACCGAGCTTCCGGTGCCTGGGTACACGACCCAGAGTCAGGTCACCACGATCATCCGCGATCAACCAGATCCGGGCGGGCCGTCGACGTTCACCGAGACGGTAGGCCTGCTGACGTCAGCGTCGACCATCACGAGCAACATCGGTGGCGCCCGCGTCCCTGGCGCGGTGATCGTGTTCACCAACACCGCCATCCCCGTCAATCAGCAACCCACGCCGATCGCCAACGGTCCGTACTTCGGCGTCGAGGGCTCCCCCGTGACGTTCAGCAGCGCGGGCACCTCGGATCCGGAAAACGATCCGCTCACGTACCTGTGGGATTTCGGTGACGGCGTGACGAGCACCGCGCAGAACCCGACCCACACGTATGCAGACAACGGCGTCTATCCGGTTACCGTCACCGTCGATGACGGCCAGGGTCACCCGGCCACGGCTGCCACCACCGCCACCATCGTCAACGTCCCGCCTGTTCCGACCGCGACGGTCGCCAGTGCCGCGCTCACCTGCGGACAGCCCGCTGCGTTCACTGGCACGTTCACCGATGCGGGCGTCATTGACCAGACCTGGACGTGGTCGATCAACTGGGGTGATGGCTCCCCGGCAACGACCGGCAGCAACGCGCTCATGGCGACCCCGATTACTGCGAATCACGACTACGGCACGAACAGCGGTCCGTTCACGATCACGCTGACTGTAACCGACAAGGATGGCGGCGTCGGCTCGGCCACGACGAACGTGACGAACAATTGCTCCACCAGCACCATCGGCGACTTCGTCTGGAACGATCTGAACGCCAACGGTATCCAGGATGCCGGTGAGCCGGGCCTGCCTGGCATCACGGTGTCGCTCAGCAATGGCGCGACGGCGACGACCAACGCCTCGGGCGCGTATAGCTTCCCGAACCTCGCCCCGGGCACCTACACGGTGACCGTTGCAACGCCGTCGGGCTACGTCGCATCGCCGACCGGTGCGGGCACGCCGTCGACGGACAGCAATGGCAGCGGGACGTCGGTGACGGTCTCCGGCGGCACGAACAACACGGTGGACTTCGGCTTCTACGTCATCCCAGCGCCGGCCGTGAGCTGTGTGAACATCACGGCGGTCAAGGGCACGGCGATTTCGCCGGTGACGCTCTCGGCGTCCGGCGGCGCCGGCGCGCCCTATACCTACTCGGCCACCGGACTGCCCACTGGACTCTCGATTTCCACCAGCGGTACGATTTCGGGCACGCCCACGGTGAGCGGCTCGTTCAGCTACACGGTTACCGTGAAGGACAAGAACGGCACGCCGTCGTCGTCGACCTGCACGGTCGTCGTCAGTGTAGCGCCGACCGCCACCTGCGTCGCGATCAATGCGATCAAGGGCATCGCCATCGTACCGGTGACGCTGACCGGCACGGGCGGCACCGGCGGTCCATACACGTTCTCCGCCACCGGCCTGCCGGCCGGACTCGTGATGTCGGCGAGTGGCACCATCTCCGGTACGGCAACGGTGTCAGGCACTTTCAACTACACCGTCACCATCACGGACAAGAACGGCAACAAGGGTACGATCACCTGCACGATCGTCGTGGCGCCGCCGGATACCACGCCGCCGGTCTGCGCGGTATATGCCAATGCGTCACCCGCATACATGACGTACCAGGACGGCGGGAGCGGGATCGTTCGGCTGGATGTGACCACGAACCTGAACAGCAACTACAAGGTCACGATCTCCCCAGCGCCGGCTGGAACCACGTACTCGCCGTCAGCGGCCAACGGCACGGCGCTGGTGACGGGAACGGTCATCAGGTTCCCCACGGGCGTCACGAGCCTGATCAAGGTTTCGGCGGTTCGCGTCAGCACGAGCAAGTCGTCGCAGCTCACGGTGAAGGCCACGGACGCCGCCGGTAAGACGGTGACGTGCGATCCGGTCGAAACCACGGTGACGGTTCTCAAGAACGACAACGGCGACCAGACGTTCGACAACCTGCCGTGGGAAGAGCACTTCGTCCGGATCGAGAACGGCGGCTTGAAGTCAATGGATGTCATCGTGAACGGCACCACGTTCAAGGTGAAGCGTCTCGACGACGACGAAGTCCGCACCATCGATGTCAGCTCGGCGATGAAGCACAACAACAAGAACAGCATCACGCTGAGCCCGAAGGGGAAGAAGGGTGAGACAGCCGATGTCACGATCGGACCGGAGCCCTAGGCCACCGGGTTCGGCCTGCCAAGCTCGACGAACGACACAGGGCGCCCGCAAGGCGCCCTGTGTTTTTCCCCTCCGGCCATCGTGTGGCGCGCGGCGAGACATTATCTTCTCTCCTCGCTCACAGAGACATTGTTTGCGCTTCCTGCCCGGGTGGCGGAATCGGTAGACGCAGAGGACTCAAAATCCTCCAGCACGAGAGTGCTATACGAGTTCGAGTCTCGTCCCGGGTATTACGCTGTGTTCGCGGGGCCCCTTTACCCGTTTGATCGGTGACGCGCCCATGGAGGCGACGGCTTGGTGCGCGGCGTGCCGCTCGCCCCGCCACCATGCGCTGCCGTGCGCCGCGGGCGGACGCGGCATGCCACAGTCTCCATACTGGCACCGTCGTCGTGGCGGGCATCCGAATCGCCATGTCGCATTGACCTCGCCTGCCTGCAGCGGCGAGCTTGTGTGGAGCGTCCCCGTACGAACGTCAGGAGTTTCCGATGCTCTCTCCGGAAGGCGAAGATCAGCGGCGTGGGCCCGAGGACAGGGCTGCGGACGAAGTGGCCGGAGGGCCGCAGGACGAGCGCCACGGCGCGGTACATGGT
>JBBQDT010000146.1:0-10954 GCA_038319955.1 Gemmatimonadales bacterium
CACCGCACCTCGACTCTACGCACGAATCAGCTCCATCACCCGCACCGGCACCGACGAGATTATTTTTCGCGTCGCCGACCTCAACGTGCGAGCAATGACGTCCGTCACGCTCGCGCGTCTCTCCGACATCGAACCCATCGAGCGCGACCTCGCGCAGCGTCAGCTGCGACCCGTCGAGATCGACCTCCGCTACCGCGACCAAGTGATCGCCAGATTGCCATGAACTCGGACCGCCTCGTCGCCGGCTTGGACATCGGCTCGGCCAAGACGACTGCCATCATCGCCGAAGTCGTCGGCGACCTGCCGAAGCATCCGACCCTCAAGGTGCTCGGCGTCGGCCAGGCGCGCACGACGGGCATGCGCCGCGGTGTCGTCTCCGACATCGAGGAGACCACGCGCTCCATCCGCAAGGCGCTCCAGGACGCCGAGCGAATGGCCGGTGCGCAGATCACCGAGGTGTACTGCGGAATCGCTGGCGAGCACGTGCGCGCCATGACGTCGAAGGGCATCGTCGCCGTGAGCAACGACGAGATCAACAAGCCCGACGTGGATCGCGCCAACGAGGTCGCGCGCGCGCAGGCCATTCCGACGGACCGCGAACTGCTGCACGCCATTCCGCAGGAGTACACGGTGGACAAGGACACCGGCATCCGCGATCCCATCGGCATGAGCGGCACGCGTCTCGAGACGGAGATGTACCTCGTCACCATCGGGTCGTCGCCGGCGATCAACCTGCGGAAGAGCGTGGAGCGTGCGGGCTACAAGGTGCGCGAGCTCGTCCTCGAGCCGCTCGCCAGTGCGCTGGCGGTGCTCACCGAGGACGAGAAGGAGCTCGGCGTCGCGCTCGTGGAGATGGGGGCAGGGACGACCGACCTGGCCGTGTTTCATGAGGGCAAGATTCGTCACCTTGGGACAATCGCCTTTGGTGGCAACAATGTGACGAGTGATATCGTCCATGGACTCGGTGTGACGCAGGCCGATGCGGAGCGGCTGAAGGAAAAGCATGGGTGCGCGTACGAGTCGCTCGTGGACCCGAGCGAGATCATCCAGTTGCCCAGCACCGTTGCGCAGGGTGACCGGCAGATCCCGCGCGAGCTGTTGGCGCACATCATCCATCAGCGGATGGACGAGATATTCGACCTCGTCCAGCGCGACGTGTCCTCAGCCGGTTTTGCGGGACGGCTCGCGGCCGGCGTGGTGCTCACGGGCGGCGCGGCGCAGATGGAAGGCAGCGCTGAGCTGGCGAGCGACGTGTTCGGCACGGGTGTGCGTGTCGGAACGCCGAGCGAGCAAATCGGCGGGCTGAGTGATTCCGTGGACGCGCCGCAGTTCGCGACCGTGGTGGGTCTGGCTCAGTATGGTGCGCATCGCATGGCGCTCGGCGGGGCAACGGCGTCGGCCAAGCGGATCAAGCTCTCGTCCGGCGGCGGCATGGACAAGCTGGTGGAGAAGATCAAGTTCTGGCTGCAGGACTTCTTCTAGGCCGCCGCTCTGTCCGAATGACCAAACGCCCCGCCCGTGTCAGACACGGGCGGGGCGTCGATCATATGGCGAGAGGTGGAGCTAGATCACGCGGCGACGGCGGACGAGCGCGCCGAGTCCGAGCAATCCGGTGGCGACGAGGGCGAGCGACGCGGGTTCGGGGGTCGCGACGACGGTGCTCGACGCGAGCCAGGTTGCGGTGTTCTGGTTGAACCGTACGTTGTCGGTCGCGTTCCCGTACGTGTCGTCCTGGAGGTTGGCGTCGAGGACGGTCAGGGTGTTGAGCGACGCGCCCCAGAGCGTGGCGAAGTTGTTCGAGAAGAGGGCTGTACCGCCTACGGCAACTGAGGTGCAGGCCGGGGTCACGGAGTTCACACCGGCCGTGAGGGCGTGTGCGAACACAGTGGTGCCGACGGTCCCGTTGCAGTCATCGATGATCGTGCCGCCGACGAGGCTTGCGAGCTGCGCGTTCCACGGGGCCCAGAGATAGTTTTCCCCGATCAGCACGGCGCGGCGGCCCGTAGCGATGAAGGCCGCGACGTTGTTGTACTCCGTGGCGCTGAGCGTTCCACTGAGTCGCTGATCGAGCCACAGTCGATCGTAGGTCATCAGCGTGGCGAGATTGTTCAGGTCAGCGAACTGGGAGACGTTCCCGGCGCCGAAGGCGTTGTCCAGATACGACGTCATGTTGGTCCACACCGAACCACCGTACGTGTTGGTCTGGTAGCTGCCCTGCTGATTCGCGACGTAGAGCTTGAACTGCGCGTCGGAACGAGCGGGCAGGAAAGTCAGGCCGACGATGAACAGTGCTGCGGACCACGACTGCAAACGCAAGGGGGAGCGCATTCGGACCTCCGGTGGGGGGCCTTCGCGGCGACCCACAAGCGCGAATCGCCGGAGCGTACGACCGAGCAAATCCCGTGCGTAGCCGTGAATGCCTCGATTCGTCCGTCAAATCGTTGACGGCCAGAGTGTTGCGATGATCTTTTCTGCGGAGTACATCACAGCGCGCCGTGGTGTCGGTGCGACAAAAGCGCCGCGCCAGCGCAGCACTCGACGTTGTTGGCGAGGGAGCTGCGGCTGTTCGAGCCCCCAGGAAACGACGTCATAAACGTGATATAGGTCATGTCGCTGTGGATAACATTGACTGTACTCTTTCCGCGTTTGAGTCGTCCTGAAAGGGTGAGGAAAAGTACTGGCCCGATCGATACGAGCCGTTATATTGCCGCATCGCTTCCAGGCTACCTGCGGACTCCGTTTCCCCACGACATTTCGAGCGCAGTGTATTTGCCGGTGCGCCTTCCCGTTCGTTCCATCAGGCATCTCGTCGTAAGGGAGTGTCGTACGCAATGATCTTCGAATTCGAGGAGAGCGCGGCGCAGAACGCACGCATGAAGGTCGTTGGCGTCGGGGGAGGTGGCGGCAACGCTGTCAACCGCATGATCGACGAGCACCTGGAGGGGGTCGAGTTCATCTCGGTCAACACCGATGCGCAGGCGCTGTTGAGCTCGAAGTCGGATCTCAAGATCCAGATTGGCAAGAAGCTCACGCGGGGGCTCGGCGCGGGCGCCCGGCCCGAGGTGGGCAAGCAGGCCATCGAGGAGAGTCGCGACGAGATGGCGAAGGCGGTCGCCGGTGCGGACCTCGTCTTCATCACCTGCGGCATGGGTGGCGGCACCGGCACCGGTGCTGCTCCGGAGATCTGCGCGCTGGCCCGTGAGGCTGGAGCGCTCACCGTCGGCATCGTGACGCGTCCGTTCCTCTTCGAGGGACGGAAGCGCATGCGGCAGGCGGACCAGGGCATCGCCGAGATGCGCAAGCATGTCGATACGATGATCGTCGTGCCCAACGAGCGGTTGCTCGCCGTGGTGGGCAAGGGGATCCCGTTCCAGGATGCGCTGAAGAAGGCCGACGAAGTGCTGCTGCATGCGACGCAGGGCATCTCGTCGCTCATCAGCGTCACCGGTCTCGTGAACGTGGACTTCGCCGACGTCCGCACCGTGATGCAGAGCGGCGGCTCGGCGCTCATGGGCACGGGCATCGGCCGCGGCGAGAACCGCGCGATGGAGGCGGCGCAGCAGGCCATCTCCAGCCCACTGCTCGACAACATCAGCATCTCCGGCGCGATGGGCGTGCTCGTGAACATCACGGGCGGCGCGGACCTCACGCTGGGCGAAGTCCACCAGATCAACGAGATCATCCACGACGCGGTGGGCGACGACGCCGAGATCATCTTCGGCGCCGTGCACGAGCCGGCGATGCAGGGCGAGATTCGCGTCACGGTCATCGCCACGGGCTTCGACAAGGCGGTTCAGCCGGGCCTCGTCACCCCCGCGCACGACGGCCCCAGCGCGACCATGCCCAAGGGCGCGCCCGTCATTCCGTTCCCCAGCCGTCCCTCTCGGTTGCCAGGTGGTGGGACCATCCCGCCCAACGTGCGCCCGAACGCCGACATTCCCCGAGCCGCTCGACCGTCGTCACCGACGCCGAGCAGCGGGTCGCAGGATCTCAGCGACATGGAGATCCCGACCTTCATTCGGAGACAGATGGATTGAAGAAGACTCGTAGTGCACGCGCCACGGCGTATGCGGTCGTGGCGCTGTTGCTCGTCGCCGCCCTCCGCTACACGCCCGTCCTTCCCGAACACCGCGCCGCCGAAGTCCTCCAGCAGGGCGAACGCTCGGCACCGGTGACCCTCGGCGCGCGTCCGCACCAGCGGACCGAGACGCTCAACCGTGGCGAGACGCTCATCGGCCTGCTGAAGCGCGCTGGCGTCAGCGATCAGTCCGCGCAGGAAGTCGTTCGCGCTGCCACTGCCTCCGCCGTGGACGCGCGGTATCTTCGCGCGGGCATGCCGGTGGACATGACGGCCGACAGTGCTGGCGAGTCGCCGCGCGAGCTGGTCTTCCATCTGGGCATCGACCGCCTGCTGCGCATGAAGCGCACGGAGTCCGGCTGGTCGGGCAGCGAGGAGCGCCTCCCGTGGACGACGGACACCGTCGTCGTCGGCGGAACGATCCACGCGAACCTCTACCAGGCGATGGATTCGAGCGCGGCGCAGTACTTCCCGGCGCGCGCCAAGGACGAACTGGCGTGGGCCATCGCGGACATCTTCGAGTATCGCGTGGACATGAGCCGCGACCTTCAGGATGGCGACAGCTTCCACGCGCTGGTCGAGCGTCTCGTCGGGCCCGAGGGAATCACGAAGGTGGGCAAGGTCCTCGCCGCGTCGTTCACGCTGTCGGGCAGCGAGACGTCGGCCATCCGCTTCGAGACCGCGTCGTCGAGCGCACAGTACTACGACGCCACCGGCAAGTCGCTGCGTGCACAGTTCCTTCGTGCGCCGCTCGAGTTCCGTCGTATCTCCTCGACGTTCGGTACGCGGTTCCATCCCATCCTCGGCCGCTGGAAGGCGCACAAGGGGACGGACTATGCGGCGTCGCCCGGTACGCCGGTGCGCGCGATCGGCGATGCGGTGGTGCAGCGCGCGGGCTGGTCGAACGGGTACGGCAACCTGCTCGAGCTTCGCCATCGGAATGGGTATGTCACGCGCTACGGCCACATGCGCGCCTTTGCGGCCGGTGTGCGCACCGGGTCGCATGTGGGCATCGGACAGACCGTCGGCTACGTGGGCACCACGGGCCTGAGCACTGGTCCGCACCTGCACTTCGAGGTGCTCATCGGCGGCGTGCAGAAGGACTCGCGCACGGCGCTGCGCACCACCACGGGCGAGCCGCTTGGCAGCAGGGAGCGCGGTGCCTTCGACCTGCGTCGCGATCAGCTGCTCGCCACGTTGTCGGGCACGTCCGGCGTCGTTCGGCTCGCGCAGCGCTGAGACGACGAACCGATCGTCGGCTGGTCGAGCGATTGTGCCGACGGCCGCGTAACATCAGGACATGATCCTCTGGCTCATCGCTCTCCTTGCGGGCGCACTCGTCGCGGCCGTGCAATACGGTCGTGGCATCCGTGCGCCGCGCACGCTGCCCCTCGCGCTGCTGCGTGCGCTCGCCGCCATGCTGATCGTGGCGCTGCTCCTTGGCGCACCGGCTGGTCGGGCGTCGCGGCTGGCGCCGGACGTCGCGCTGGATGCGAGTGAGAGCTGGCTGCGTGCGTCGGGGCCGGAGGCGTGGAGCACCGCTGTGGATTCCGCCGCTCGGCTCGGTGCGATCCATCGATTTGGCGACTCGCTGCGCGTGGACGCGACGCGCGGCCTTCCGACCGATCACTCGTCGCGACTTCGCGACGTGGTCGATGCGGCCACGGGGTCCGGCCGTCCGGTCGTCATCGTCACGGACGGTGAGCTCGATGAGCCGGAGTTGCTCCCGTCCTTGCCGCGCGGCTCGCGCGCGATCGTGATCCCTCGTCGCGAGCAGCCCGACGTCGGTGTGTCGTCGCTCGATGTCCCACGCGCACTGCTTGCCGGAGATACGGTCGTCGCGCGCGTGACGCTCGTGGGTGGCGCGGCGGGTGGCGCCGCGGCGCACGTGGAGTTGCGCCTCGACGACACTGTGCTCGACACGATCAACACCGCGGCGCTGGACCCATTCGCCGAACGGGTGGTGCAGCTTCGCGGTGTGGCTGCCGGGGCGGAGCGCGGCGCACTGCTGCGCGCCGTCGTGCGTTCCGCCGGCGATCGCGAGCCGCACAACGACACGTTGTCGCTCGGGGTGGATATCACGCGCGCACCCGCCGCGGTGTTCGTTTCGACGGCGCCGGACTACGATGCTCGCGAGGCGGTGGCTGCGCTCCGCGGTGTAACGTCGCTGCCGACGCGGGCATTCTATCGCGTGGCGCCGGGGATGTGGCGCACCGACGGGGCACTCGCGCGTGCGGAGGAGAAGGATGTTCGCGATGCGGTCCGCGATGCGCCGATGGTCGTGCTGCACGGCGACACGGCAGTGTTCGGCGCGCCACGCGCCGCGTCGCGTGGTGCGCTGCTGCTCTTCGCGCCGCCGGCCACGGAGGAGGGCGAGTGGTTCGCCGCAGCGGCTCCCGTGTCCCCGATCGCGTCGGCGCTCTCGGGCATTCCCTTCGACAGCCTGCCGCCGCTGTCCGTCGCGCCGCTGCTGCCGCGTGGTGAGTGGCAGGGGTTGATCACGCGTCGCGGCGGGTCGCCGGACGATCGTCGGGTGGCGCTCGTGGGGTGGGAGACTCCGCGCCGCATCGCGGTGCTCGGTGCGTCCGGCTTCTGGCGCTGGCGCTTCCGCGGCGGCGTGCGATCCGACGCGTATTCCTCGTTGTTCGGCGCCCTCTATGACTGGCTCGCGGCGGGACGCACCGATCGTCGCGCTGTGGTGCCTGACGGCGAGGCGTTGCGCGCGGGCATGCCGGTGCGCTGGCGTCGTGGCGCGCCTGCCGACAGCGTGGCCACGGTGATGCTCGTGCGCCGCGACGGCACGGCGCAGCGACGCACGGTGTCGGTGCGCTTCACCGATGGCGCGAGCGTCGCGGAGACCGCGCCATTGCCGGTGGGCATCTACGACGTGACGACGACCGGTGGCGCGTCGGTGCTCGCCGTCAACCAATCGCGCGAGTGGCTTCCTCGGCGTGTGACGATGCGGTCGGGCGCCGTCGGGGGCGAGCCGGCACTCGGCGACGCGCCCGAGTTGCGTGACCAGGCGTGGATCTACGCGCTCGTCGTGCTGGCGTTGTGCGCCGAGTGGTTGTTGCGGAGGCGGGTGGGGCTGCGGTAGCGTTTTCGGAAGGAAACATCATCGCCGGTTCATCCACTCGAGTTCCATGAACGCGTCAGTCTTCATTGCCACGAGCATGGACGGTTTCATCGCACGCGAAGATGGCGCGCTCGACTGGCTTCCCGGCGATGACGTCGAGGACCACGGCTACACGGAGTTCATGTCGACCGTGGACGCCATCGTGATGGGGCGCAACACGTTCGAGATCGTGCAATCGTTCGGCGCGTGGCCATTCGCCAGCACTCCGGTGGTGGTGCTGAGCTCACGCGCATCGGAGCTGGTCGCACCCGAGGGCGCGCAATGCGAGATGATGTCAGGCGCGCCGCATGAGATCGTGGCTCGGCTCGCCGAACGAGGCATGCAGCACCTCTACATTGACGGCGGCCTCACCGTTCAGCGCTTTCTCGAGGCAGGTCTCATTGGGATGCGCTCCTGAGCATCGATGCATCGCCGGTGGTGCGATCAATCGTGCGCTCGCCATCGCCGAAGTCCGTGATGCCGCCGAGGGGCTCGACGCGCTGCCCGACGCTGTTGGCGACGTGAGGTTGGCCGAATACCAGCCGTGTTGGGCGGCGCGCACGGAATTGCTCGCGATGGCAGGGGATCGAGACCAATCGCACCGCGCGTACGAGATCGCCATCGGGTTGGCGACCGACCATTCGATGCGAAGATTCCTTCAGGGTCGCCAGCGCGCGCTAGGCTGATCAGCCGAGATACCGTCGCGCCACCTGCTCGAGCCGGTCATCCTTCGCGCGCTCCGCTTCGACGAGAATTTCCTCGACGAAGCGACGCAGCAGCGGCTCTCCCCAATAGAACCCCGTAGCGCGCTCGGCGAGCTGCGTCTCGTTCACGCGCGCCGCCTCGAGCAGGGCGCGTGCAGCGGCTCGCTCGAACTCAGGGTCGTCGCGCTCCGGAAGCGCATAGTTGCGTCGGGGCATCTCGCCTTCCGCATCGTCCCTCAAGAATGCCCGTGACATAACCGCCCTCCCCGTAGCTGTCGCCGTGTGTGCTCGATGTACATGGCAAAGATAGCACCCATGCGCCGGCGACAGCCCGGGCCGTTTCGCACTACGCCATCGTGGCGAGCAGGCGATCCAGGGCGTCGTAGCTCTCGTTCATTCCACCTTCCATGCCGGAGTGGAGCATGCCGTCGCGCTCCTCGGAGGCGTAGAACAGCGAATCGGTGACGATCTTCGTGCGGCCATCGCCGAGATCGTGGAAGGCGAGCGTCTCGAGAATGACATAGCCCGGCATGCCATCCCACTCGAAGGTGCGGACGATCCGCTCCTGCGGCGTCACCTCGCGATAGCGGCCTTCGAAACCATGCACACCGTCGGGTCCGTGCTCGACATAGCGCCAATGTCCGCCGCGTTCGACCTCGTCGCGCTCGATCACCAGCGTGTTGCCGCGTCCCCACCACTGCGCAACAAGCTTGGGATCGGTGAAGGCGCGCCAGACACGGTCGCGAGGCGCGGCGACGATGCGCTCGACGTGGATGGTACGATCGGTGGGGGTGGTGATCGTCGCGCGGTTGGAATTGGCGGATTGCGTCGTCATCGCTTGTCTCCCTTGGTGTTCTCGAGAAAGGCCTCGAGGCTGTCGAAGCGCGCTTCGACCATCGCTTGATACTTGCTGATCCAGGCCGCTTCATCCGCGAGCTTGGTCGTGCCGAGGGTACAGAGGCGGACGCGACCGACTTTCCTCGAATTCACGAGCCCGGCGTCCTCGAGCAGCTGCACGTGCTTCTTCATGCCCGTGAGCGTCATCTCGAATTCATCAGCGAGTTCGCTGATCGATGCCTGAAGGCGGCCGAGTCGCTCGATGATGCCCCGTCGAGTGGGGTCTGCGACAGCAGCGAACGCGGCGTCGAGTCTGGATGAATGCTGAACCATATGGTTCAGTATAAACGGTGTCGACCAGGAAGCAATGGCCAATGCGGAAGAGCGGGGCTGAGTTGACAGGTCCGTGGTCTCCGCGGTACCAAGCAATCGGGATGTAGAGAAGCCGGCGCCGGCTCCGACTTCTCTTCAGAAGCGCCAATGAAGGCGCCTCAACCCCGAGAGGATACGAACCATGAAGTTCATGCTGATGATGCATACGCCGGCCGGAACGGGCGACTACCAGATCAACGACTGGTCGCCCGAGGACTTCAAGGCGCACATTGCGTTCATGCACACCTTCAACAAGAAGCTCACCGATGCGGGCGAACTTGCGGGCGCTGAAGGGTTGGCGATGCCGGGCGAGGCGAAGGTGGTGAAGGCGGGAAAGGATGGCACGCCGATCACCGACGGCGTGTTCCCGGAGGCGAAGGAATTCCTCGCAGGCTACTGGATCGTCGACGTCGAGACCGCGGCGCGTGCGTACGCCATTGCCGCCGAGGCGTCTGCTGCGCCCGGTCCGCGCGGGGCGCCGCTGAACATGCCGATCGAAGTGCGGCAGGTGATGAGTCGGCCACCTACCGACGCGTGACGCGCGACTCCGCGGTGGAGACTGCGGCCTCGCACGCCCTGCACCTGCTTCGCGACATCGCGCCGCAGGTGCTCGGCGTCCTCGCGCGCAAGCACGGCGACTTTGCCGCCGCAGAGGACGCGGTGCAGGAGGCGTTGATCGCGGCGTCGGGGCAGTGGCCCGTCGCGGGAGTACCGAGCAACCCGCGCGGGTGGCTCTACCAAGTGGCGTTGCGACGGATGAAGGACCAGCAGCGCAGCGAGATCGCGCGCCGGCGTCGAGAGGATGTCGTCGCCGCCGAGCGCTCGTACGATGAACCGTTCGTCCCGCCTCCCGACGCGGAGCTCGGCGTGGAGGAGGACGACACGCTCGTGCTGCTGTTCATGTGCTGTCATCCGGCGCTCACGCTGCCGTCGGCGATCGCGCTCACGTTGCGCGCGGTGGGTGGACTGACGACGGCCGAAATCGCGAATGCATTTCTCGTCCCGGAGGCGACCATGGCGCAGCGCATCAGCCGCGCCAAGCAGAGTATCAAGGCGTCGACGGTGCCGTTCGCGCTGCCCACCGACGATGATCGCGTGGAGCGACGTCGCGCGGTGCTGCACGTGCTCTACCTCATCTTCAACGAGGGATACACGAGCAGCGTTGGTCCAGCGCTTCAGCGTACCGATCTCTCCAACGAGGCCATTCGGCTCACGCGTGCGGTGTACGCGCTGTTGTCGGGCGATGGCGAAGTGGCTGGGCTGCTCGCGCTCATGCTGCTCACCGATGCGCGCCGCGCCGCGCGCACGGGGTCGAGCGGCGAGCTCATTCCGCTCGACGAGCAGGATCGAAGTCGTTGGGACCAGACACTGATCAGCGAGGGCGTAACGCTGGTGTCGCAGGCGTTGTCTCGTGGATCCATCGGCGCGTATCAGCTACAGGCCGCCGTGGCTGCAGTGCATGACTCCGCCGCGCGGGTGGAAGATACGGACTGGCCCGACATCCTCGCGCTGTACGGACTGCTGATGCACATGTCGGACAACCCGATGGTAGCGCTGAACCATGCGGTCGCGGTGGCGATGGTGCAGGGGCCGGCGGCGGGCCTGGCGCTGGTCAATGCACTCGACGACGATGCGCGCGTGAGTGGCCATTACCGGCTTGATGCGGTGCGGGCGCACCTGTACGAGCTCTCGGGAGATCGCGCACAGGCGCTGTCGCACTACCGCCTGGCAGCCGCGCGAACGACGAGCATCCCGGAACAGGACTACCTGAAGACGAAGGCCGCGCGACTGGCCGCGGTTGCGAGTGGTGCATGACTTCCTGCACGTTGTACGTCGCTCGTCATCGCG
>JBBQDT010000147.1:0-10929 GCA_038319955.1 Gemmatimonadales bacterium
GCCGGCCGAGAAGTACTGCTGGCTCTTGTCGGCGCGTCCACCCGAGAATCCGTTGTACGTCTGCACCGTGCCGCCCGACACCTGGCCGATTTCCGCGACGATCTTGAAGAGCGGCAGGTTGAGCGACGCGTCGAGAAAATAGTTGGTGCGGTCGATCTTCTGTGTCGTATTCGGCACCGTGGCCGTGGCAGACGAGAGGCCGACGATGTTCGTCGTCACCGTGGCGGCGATGTCGGCGGACTGGTCGTACATGTCCTTGCCGGCGCCGGCGGCGAGACCGAACAACAGGAAGCTCTTGCTGCCGACAATGCGCCACGCGCTCGTATTGACCTTCAGGTTCTGGATCTTGAACGAGCCGGCCGTGCTGCCGCCGCTGCTGAAGTTTCCGGTGATCGACGTCGTGGGAAGGTCACGCTTGATATACGTGAACGAAACGCCGGGAACGACGATCGACTCGGACAGCAGCCCGACGCGCACGCCGTAGCCGAGTTGGAGGTTCGTGGTGGGTGTGACGCTCAGCGTTCCCGACGAATAGCTGGGGACGTACGACGCACTCACGAGCGCATCGATGCCGCCGACGTTCGTCAGCGCGAGTGGCACACCGCCGAAGATGCCGATCGCGGCGTCCGCGGTGGGCAGCCCCAGCCACTGATCCTTCGTCGCCAGCGCGCCGTTCTTCTGCGCACCGTTGACGCTCGGCGAATAGTTGGCAACGTCCGGCAGCGAGCCCTGGAAGCCGTTGGCCCGTACGCCGATGGAGAAGTGTCCGAATCCACCGAGCGTGGAACCCTGTCCGAGGGTCGCGTTCCCGCCGGCGAGGGCAAGGCCGAGCTGCGGCGCCATGAACTGATAGATATCGTACGCCTGCTGGCAGGCGTCCTGCGCGGCGCGTGCCTGATTCGGGATGGGCTGGCCAGTGTTGCCAGGAGGACACACCGGCGTGGCGAGATCCTGCGCCTGCGCGCCGGCGGCGACGAGCATCGAAAGACTTGCTGCGAACAGAATCTGACTCTTCATGCGACTCCTCGAGAAATTCGCACCTGTCCAGTTCCGCGCACGACGCGCCCGAGCCGGAAGGTTGCAGTGTGAGCCGACGCGGCGCTTGCCTCCACGGCTGCCACGCTCGCTGCGTCGGTGATGACCACCATCCCTACACCCATGTTGAACGTCCTGTACATCTCGGCGCGCGACACATCGCCCGCCCGCTCCAGCTGTTGAAACAGGTTCGGTACTTCCCAACGTCCGCCATCGATTTCGGCGTCCAGCGTGTCGGGCAAGGCACGAACGACATTGCCAGGCAGTCCCCCGCCGGTGATGTGCGCCATGGCGTGAATGCGCGACAGGACCGACTTGAGCGCCGTCAGGTACGACCGATGGATGCGCAGCAACACGTCGGCTACGGTACCATCCTCACCCGGGAAAGGGTCCGACATCCCGAGCTTCATGCGATCCGTGACAATCTGCCGGGCCAGCGAGTAGCCATTGGTATGCAGGCCGTTGCTGGCCAACCCGAGCAACACATCTCCGTCTTCGACGCGGTCGGCGCCGAGTATCCGGTCTTCCTCCACGCAACCGACGATGAAGCCTGCCAAATCGTAATCGGGCGGGGTATAGATCCCGGGCATCTCGGCGGTTTCACCACCCACCAGCGAGCAGCCGTTCTCGCGGCAACCGGCCGCGATGCCGCTGACCACGGCCTCGACCACGTCGGGAACAAGCACGCCCGCGGCAAAGTAGTCGAGGAAGAACAGCGGTAGCGCCCCCTGCACGAGAATGTCGTTGACGCAGTGGTTGACCAGATCGTGTCCGACCGAGCCATGCCGGTTCGACTCGATGGCGACACGGAGCTTCGTGCCCACCCCGTCCGCGCTCGCCACCAGCACGGGGCGCTGCGCTTCGGCGGGAATGCGGAACATACCGCCGAATCCGCCAAAGGCGCCGCGCGCGCCAGCCGTGAACGTCGATTCCACGACGGATCGAATGCGGCGCTTCACCGCATCCGAGCGCTCGAGGTCGACCCCCGACGACGCGTAGTCGAGTGGCTTCTCGTCCGTCACGATACGCTTCCCGTTTCCTGCTCGAAGGCCACGAGCCGGCGGAATTCCTCGACGCGAGCGATGATGTCGCCGCGGGTAATCTCGAGCAGGCGTTGCACGGAGAACTTCTCGACAGCAAACGATCCCAGCGCCGAGCCGACGACCACAGCGCGACGGAGGTTCTCGTCGCTCAGGTCGCCCGTCTGTGCGAGATAGCCCATGAATCCTCCAGCGAACGAATCGCCGGCGCCCGTGGGGTCGAACACGTCTTCGAGCGGATACGCCGGCGCGAAGAAGATGCTGTTCTCCTTGAACATGAACGCCCCGTGCTCGCCCTTCTTGATGATCACGATCTTCGGGCCATGCCTCATGATCCAGCGCGCGGCCTTCACGAGATTCGCGCAGTCGGTGAGCTGCCGGGCTTCGGCATCGTTCAGCGTGATCAGGTCCACATGCTTGATCAGCGCGATGATGTCGGGACGACGGCTCTCGATCCAGAAGTTCATCGTGTCGCAGGCGACGAGCTTCGGCCGCTCGACCTGGTTCAGCACGTCGAGCTGGAGTCGCGGGTCGATGTTGGCGAGGAACACGAAGGGCGCGTTCTTGAACTGCGTGGGAATCTTCGGGCTGAAGTGCGAGAACACGCCAAGGCGCGTCTCGAGCGTCTCCGCCGAATTGAGGTCGTGGCGATAGCGACCGCGCCAGCGGAACGACTCTCCGCTCACCTGCTCGAGCCCCGCCATGTCGACGCCGCGCTGCTTCAGCGGTTCGAGCTGCTCCATCGGGTAGTCCTCGCCCACCACCCCCACGAGCTGCACGGGAGCGAGCAGGCTGGCCGATGCGGAGAAAAAGGTCCCCGATCCGCCGATGACGTTGTCCGCTTTTCCGAACGGAGTTTCAACCGAGTCCAGCGCGACGGATCCAACGACGAGAACGGGCATTTTGGAGGAGACGGGAGGACGGGAGGACGGGAAGACGGGAAGACGGGAAAGACGGGAAGACGGGATGACGGAATTACATGCGATCGGGAGAGCTCACTCCAAGCAACGACAGGCCATTCTTCAGCACGATCCGGGACGCACGTGCCAGGAGGAGTCGCGCGCGCATCAGCTGTTCGGGCTCGTTCAGCACATGCGCCTTGTGGTACCAGAGGTGGACGCGTCCGGCGAGGTCGTGCAGGTAGGTGGCCACTCGGTGCGGCTCGAGCGCCTCCGCCGCATTCGTGACCACCGTCGGGAAATCGAGTAACGCCTTCATCAGCTCCGTCTCCTCGGGCAGCGCAAGCTGCGCAAAGTCGACGCCATCAACCGTGACGCCACTCACGTCGATCTCGCCGACGCGGAAGATTCCCGCGAGGCGCGCGTGCGCCATCTGGATGTAGTAGACCGGATTCTCCTCGCTCTGCGAGCGCGCGAGATCCACATCGAAGGAGAGCTGCGAATCACCCTTCCGCATGAGGAAGAAGTACCGCACCGCATCGCGTCCCACATCGTCCACGAGGTCGCGCACGGTGACGTAGCTGCCGGCGCGCTTCGAGATCTTCACCTCCTCGCCCGCCTTGAGCACCGTGACGAGCTGGTGGAGCACGTACTCGGGATAGCCCTCGGGAATGCCGATGCCCAGCGCCTGCAGTCCGGCGCGAACCCGCGTGACCGTGCTGTGATGGTCGGACCCCTGCACGTTGATGGCGCGCGTGAAGCCACGCTCCCACTTGGTGACGTGATACGCCACGTCGGGCAGGAAGTACGTGAACGTCCCGCCCTTCTCGGCGCTCTTCCGCATCACGCGGTCCTGGTCGTCGCCGTAGTCGGTGGTACGGAGGAACAGCGCGCCGTCCTTCTCGTACGTGTGCCCGTTCGCGATCAGTGCCGCGATGGTCTTGTCCACCCGGCCATCCTCGTACAGCGACGACTCGAGATAGTACGTGTCGAATGCGACGCCGAACGCCCGGAGGTCGATGTCCTGCTCCTTGCGGAGCTCCTGCACGGCGAACGTGCGCATCGCATCCAGATCATCCCCATCGACGTCCGCCGGATGGCCGACCACGTACCGCTCGGCGATCTCCGCGATGTATGCGCCGTGATAGCCGCCCTCGGGTATCGCGAGTACGTCGCCGCGTTGCTCGCGCACCCGCGCCTGCGTGCTGAGCGCGAGGTTCTCGATCTGCACGCCGGCGTCGTTGTAGTAGAACTCGCGCGACACGTTCCATCCGGTCCATTCGAGCAGCGACGCAATGGCGTCGCCGAGGGCCGCCTGGCGGCCATGGCCCACGTGCAGCGGACCGGTGGGGTTCGCACTCACGAACTCGATCACCACCGGCTGTTCGGCCCCGACGGACGCCTTGCCGAAGTCCTCCCCCGCCGCGACCAGTGCAGCAATGCCCTTCACAACCGTATTCGTGTCGAGCCGGAAGTTGATGAAGCCAGGCCCGGCAATCTCGGCCGACGCAATGCCTGCCGCATCCCCATCGATGACGTCGATGAGCCTCTGCGCGAAGTCGCGCGGCTTCTGTCCCAGACTCTTCGCGAGCACCATGGCGATGTTGCTCGCCCAATCGCCGAAGGCCGGATCGCGCGGACGCTCGAGCAGCGGAACGATGTCCGCGGGCGCGCCGAGGGACACTGCGGCGCGCGTGAGCTCACGCCGCAGCGCGTCGTCGCCTGCGCTCACTCCCCGCCGCTCGGCTTCGGCGGCGCCTTGGCCGGCTTGGATTCGGCCGCCTTGGGCTCGGCCTTCTTCTCAGGCTTGGCCGCGCTGCTCGTGGTATCGGGGCTCTTGGCTCCAGTATCCGAGGCAGAGGATGCGGTCTTGGATTCGCCGCCACCTGCGCTGTCCGACTTCGCGGACTCGGATGACGTGCTCGCACTCTCGCCCGCCGCGTCACCGGACTTGGGCGGCGCTTCGCCGCGGTGGGCGTTCTTGCCATAGTCCGTGAGGTAGAACCCGGATCCCTTGAACGCAAAACCCGCCGGCGACATGAAGCGCACGGCGACCTTGCCACAGGTGGGACAGACCGATTCCGACTCTGCGCCGCTGATGGTACGGTAGAACTTCTCGAACTCGTGCCCATCGGGGCAACGGAACTCGTAAGTTGGCATCGATATGAGACTTAGGCGATTTCACTCCGAGCCGAGTAAGCTAGTTGGCGCGGCGGTTGCGAACAAGCGGAGAAAGTGGCCTGTCGCGGCGTGCTACGCCCGACTGTTGCACCGACGCTGGGAGCGGAGCGATCTGCGCGGCAAGCAGGCCAGCGACAGCAGCTCGACTCATGCGCCGGGCCTGTACGCTCCCCACACGCCGCTCAACACGTTCGAGATCTCGCCCACGCTCGCACGCGCACGCACGGCGTCGACGATGAGCGGCATGAGTTGCTCACGCGTGCCTTCGTGATCGCCGGTATAGCTCGCCGACGCAGTCGCCAGTGTGCGAAGCGCCGCGTCGCAGGCGTTCGCGTCGCGCTCGAGGCGAACAGCTTTCAGTCGAGCCACCTGTTCGCGCTCGAGTGCCGAATAATCGGGCGACGCACCGGGCGACGACTCGTCGCCATCGGTGAACTTGTTCACGCCGATGATCGTCGTCTCGCCGCGCTCCACGCGCAACTGGAACTCGTACGCCGAGCGCGCGATCTCCTCCTGGAAGAATCCCGCCTCGATGGCCTTGGCCGCTCCGCCGAGTTCGTCCACGCGCACCAGCAGCGCTTCCGCCTCACGCTCGAGTGTGTTCGTGAGATGTTCGACGTAGTAGCTGCCGGCGAGTGGATCTGCCGTGACGGCGGCGCCACTCTCGTACCCGATGATCTGCTGGGTGCGCAACGCGAGGGTCGCCGCATCGGCCGTGGGCAGCGACAGCGCTTCGTCATAGCCGTTGGTGTGCAACGACTGCGTGCCGCCCAACACGGCGGAGAGCGCCTGGATCGTGACGCGAACGACATTGTTGAGCGGCTGCTGCGCCTGGAGCGTGACGCCACCGGTCTGCGTGTGGAAGCGAAGCCTGGCGCTCGAGTCGCTCGCGTCGAACCGGTCGCGCATGAGCCGCGCATACAGCCGCCGCGCCGCACGGAACTTCGCGACTTCCTCGAAAAGATCGTTGTGCGCGGCGAAGAAGAACGACAGACGGGGGGCGAATGCATCGATCTTCAGTCCCGCGTCCAGCGCGCCGGTGACGTACGCCATCGCATTCGCGAAGGTGAAGGCGAGCTCCTGCACCGCCGTGGCGCCGGCCTCCCGAATGTGGTAGCCGCTGATCGAGATCGGATTCCAGCTCGGCACCTGGTCCGCGCAGAACCGGAAGATCTCGGCGATCAGCGCGAGTGACGGACCGGGCGGATAGATGTACGTGCCGCGGGCGATGTACTCCTTGAGGATGTCGTTCTGGATGGTGCCGCTGAGCTTCGCGCGCGGGATGCCGCGCTCCTCCGCGACCACCACATACATCGCGAGCAGCGTCGCCGCGGTCGCGTTGATCGTCATGCTCGTGGACACGGTGTCGAGCGGAATCTGGTCGAAGAGCACGTGCATGTCCTCGACCGTATCGATCGCCACGCCCACGCGGCCCACTTCGCCCAGGGCGCGAGGCGAGTCGGAGTCGATGCCCATCTGCGTCGGCAGGTCGAAGGCGACGGACAGTCCCGTCTGCCCCTTCTGGAGCAGCATCCGGAACCGCGTGTTGGTCTCCTGCGCCGTGCCGAATCCGGCGTATTGGCGCATGGTCCAGAGCCGGCCGCGGTACATCGTGGGCTGGACGCCGCGCGTATACGGGTACGAGCCGGGATCGCCGAGCTCGCGCGCGTAGTCCACGGGCGCGTCGTCTGGGCGGTACACCGGCGCGATGGGAATGCCGGATGGTGACAGAATTTCGTCGGGCATGGGGAGAAAGCTAACTTTGGCGCGAGGAGGACTACATGGCACTCAACGAGTTCGAGCCGATGAGCTTCCAGCTCTCGGATGGGATTGCAGTACTCGAGCGCACACCGGCAACCTTCCGCGCGCTGCTCGCGGGCCTACCCGATGTGTGGATCGCGGCGAACGAAGGGGTCGACACCTTCACGCCCTTCGACAATGTGGGGCACCTGATCCACGGGGAGCGTACCGACTGGATTCCGCGGGCGCGCATCATTCTCGCGCAGGGAGACGATCGTCGCTTCGCGCCCTACGATCGCTTTGCCCAGGTGCGCGAGAGCGCCGGGAAGTCGATCGCCCAGCTGCTCGACGAATTCGCGTCACTCCGGGAGGAGAATGTCGCCACCCTTCGCGACTGGCAGTTGACCGACGAGCAGCTCGCGCTCGAGGGAGAGCACCCCGGCCTGGGCACGGTCACGCTGCGTGAGCTGCTCGCCACCTGGGTCGCACACGATCTCGGGCACATTGGCCAGACCACGCGCGTGATGGCGAAACAGTACCGCGACGCGGTGGGGCCGTGGCGCACGTTCCTGCCGGTGATGGACCGCTGAGCGCCTACGCCCTCACCAACTGCGAGTGATGCGCGAACGTCTGCACGGCGAGATCGACGTCACGCTTCGAACCGATGTACAGCGGGATGCGCTGGTGCAGGTCGGTCGGCACGATGTCGAGGATGCGCGTGACACCATCGCTCGCCGCGCCGCCGGCCTGTTCGCAGATGAACGCCAACGGATTCGCCTCGTACATCAGGCGCAGCTTGCCCACCGACGCCTTCTTGTTCGACGGATAACAGAACACGCCGCCGCCGAGAAGGTTGCGATGGATGTCCGCCACGAGTGAGCCGACGTACCGAACGCTGAGCGGCGTGCGTCCGCCCTCGAGGCCGCGATACTTCCGCATGAGCTGTCTGGTCGGCTCGTCCCACTGCGACTCGTAGGAGTCGTTCACCGAGAGATAGCGCCCCTCGTCGGGAATGCGGATGTTCGGGTGCGAGAGCAGGAACTCACCGATGGACGGATCGAGCGTGAAACCGTGCGCGCCCTGGCCGGTGGTGTAGACGAGCATCGTGCTCGACCCGTAGATGACATAGCCAGCGGCCACCTGCCGGCGTCCGGGCTGGAGCATGTCCTCCATTTCGCCCTGCCGACCGCGCGTGATCTTCTGCACCACACTGAAGATCGTGCCGACGGGCACGTTGACGTCGATGTTCGACGAGCCGTCGAGCGGATCGAACAACAGGCAGTACTTGCCGCAGCGAAAGCCTTCCGGGATGGGAATGATGTCCGGCTCCTCCTCGGACGCCATGGCACAGAGGCGTCCGCCGTGATCCATCGCCTTGACGATGGTGTCATTGGCGAAGACGTCGAGCTTCTGCTGGATCTCACCCTGGACGTTCGAGTATTCCGTGGCGCCCAGGATGTCGGCCAGGCCGGCTCGGCGCACCTTGTTGGCGATCATCTTCGCCGCGAGCGCCATGTCGTACAGGATGCCGGAGAGCTCACCCGTGGCCTCGGGGTGCATGCGCTCCTGCTCGATGATGAACCGTTCGATCGTGACGACCGACGTCGCAGTGTGCTGGACCACGGTGCCTCTACGCGGTTGGATGAGCGTCGGCGAGCCTGCGGACAGCATAGTCGCGGGCATCGGCCTCATACGGATTGTCGGTGTACCCGTGCCTCACGCTGCGCCATACGTAGCGCAATGGAAAGAGCGGGTCTGCTTCAAACTGATGGACGTGCCGGAGTTCGTGCAAGAGCAGTTCCGGCGTGAGCGACGCATGATGCGCGAGAAAGATCGTGCGCCAGAACGTGATTCCCGAAACGGTGGCGCGCCCGAGACACCATCCACCGAGACGCAAGGCGATGCCTCCACGTCGCCACCGCGCCGAGGCGAGCTCGGGATAGCGCTCGAGCAACGGCTCCGGCAGCGACAGCGAAGCGCCAATTAGCCAAGCGAATGGACTCATTCTCGCGCTCCCGTCTCCTTCGCGATGATCCACGAATTGCCGCGTGCGGTGACCTCGATGCCCTCGTGCAGGAATCGCAGCACGACGGTTCCCAGACGGTCGGTCCGCAATGTAGCCACATCCGCAGCGCGAAGTGCGTCCATCACCTCCGCACTCGGATGGCCGTACGTGTTGTGCGCGCCGACGCTCACCAGCGCGATGCGTGGCCGAACCGCCGCAAGAAATTGCGAGGTTGTGCTGGTCGCGCTGCCGTGATGTGCAACCTTCAGCACGTCCGCATGCAGCGCGTCTGGATACTGCGCGAGCAGCCACGCCTCCTCTTCGGCCTCTGCATCGCCGGTGAAGAGGATGCGCACGTCGCCGACGCGGACCATCAGCACCGAACTCGCAAGATTGGCATCGGCAAGGCGGGAGGTCCAAATGGAATCGGGGGCGAGCTCCGTCACGACGATGTCGTCCACGACGAGTGAATCGCCCGGATGTACGCGCTGCCATGGAATCCCATCGTGTCTCGCCTGGGAGAGCGCGTCGCGATATGGCTGGGAACCGCCCGCATAGCCCGGGTCGACGAAGCGCCGGGGATGCAGCATCGTGAACAGCGACGCCGCACCGCCGACGTGATCCGAGTGCGGATGCGAGAGCACGAACAGCGCGACGTCGCCGCCGCGGTGCGCGAGATAGGGCGCCACGGTGTTGCGCCCTGCATCACCGCCCAGCCAGCTGCGACCGGCGTCCACGACGATCCATCGCCCGCGTGAGCTGCGCATCGCCAGCGCGTCTCCCTGCCCTACATCGATCATGTGCAACTCGGCCGGAGCACGCCGCGTCGGCAGCACTGGCTCGAGGACGAGCACGGCGACGCACGATGCAGCGACGATCGCTGCACGCAACGGCCGGCGCGCGATACAGACAACGACCAGGGCCACGGCGATCGCGCCGGCGGCGACCGCGCCGAGCGCTGTCGGAAGCACCAGTGGTGCGCCGCCGGGAACGTTCGCCGCCACGCGTGCGATGCCATCGAACATGGCAAGCAAGGCGTGCGCAGCGTCGGCGACGAACGATTCCACGCCGTGGATTGGGATGGCCATGGCGACGAACAGGAGCGGCTGGAGGACGCCCATCACCGGGTCGGCGAGGAGGTTCGTAATTGGTCCAAGGAGTGCCACCCGGCCGAAGGCCCACGCCACCAGCGGCGCCGTCACGGCCGTTGCGATGATGCTGACGATCCCTCCCGTCGCGAGCGTGCGCCGTTTGCCATCCCACGTCTTCGGAATGACGCGATGCGCGAGGGCCGCGCCGGCGATGAGTGCCGCGGTGCCGGCCACGCTGAGCTGCCATCCCAGGTCGAGCGTCGTGCGCGGATTCCAGAGCGGCGCCGCGGCACCGAGTGCGAGAATCGCCCATGGCGACGTGGGTCGCTGCATGAGCCGCGCAACGAGCAGCGCGCCGAGCATGACCGCTGCGCGCACGGCGGGAGGCGGCGCGCCGATCGTGGCGACATACGCAGCGAGGAGGCCCAATGTCGCGATGCGAGCGCGCGTGCGCGGCAGATGCAACACGGAGGCGACGAGTTCGAGCGCCAGTGCCACGATGCCCACGTGGAGGCCCGACACACTGAGCATGTGTACGAGGCCGGCGCGCGCATAGCGATCGCGCTGCTCCGCGGAGATGGCGCTCATGTCGCCGATGACGAGCGCGCGCACCATCGGCGCGTCGTCGCCGAAGACGCGGTCGATTCGTGCGCCTGCCGCGGCGCGCGCGCGAAGCAGCAGGGATCCCGGTCCAGCGGCATCCACCTCGGCGTCTTCGATGAACAAGCCGCGCGCATCGGCAGTGGCATGGCCGCGCACCCGCACGCGCTCGCCGCCATGCGCGGACCCGCGTGACACGAGGAGTGTTGCGCGCGTATCGCATCCGTATGCACTCGCGCGCACATGTGCGACGTCGCCGCTGTGCGCGTCGGCCTCGAGTTCCGCGTGCCATTCGGGCGCTGACACGAGATGCGCCGCACAGCGCGCGTCGCTGTTGG
>JBBQDT010000148.1:0-10916 GCA_038319955.1 Gemmatimonadales bacterium
CGCGAGCACCGGCGCCGTCGTGTCCAACGTCACCGACCGCACCACCGTCGCCGCGTTCCCCGCCGCATCCGTCGCCACGAGGGTGATCGTATTCACGCCCTCCGACAGCGCGATCGTCGACTGGTAGCTCCGGTCCGCCGCAATCACGAGCGACACCCCATTCAGCGTCGCCGTCACCGTCGACGCATCCGTGATCGTGCCGCGCACCGTCACCGTGGTCGTCTTCACCAGCACCTGATCACTCGGACTGGCCATCGCCACCGCCGGCGCATCGTTGTCGCGCACCAGTGGGCGATCGACCTGCGTGTGATTCCCCGCCGCATCCGTCGCGATGAACGAGAGCGTGTTCGCTCCTGGTGTCAGCGCCACGATGCCGTTGAATCCACCATCTGCAGCGAGCACCAGCGTCGTGCCGTTCACCGTGAGCGTCGAGCGCGTGAGATCACTCACCGAGCCGCTCACCGGGATGGTGGCCGCCTGCGTGACGCCGCCCGAATCCGGCGCAAGTACCGTGATCACCGGCGCCGTGGCATCACGCGTCACCGTGCGCGTCGTCGTCGTTGTGTTGCCAGCAGCGTCAGTCGCGACGAGCGTGATCGACGCAGATCCATCCGTAGCAAGCGGCACCGCGCTCTGATACGCCTTGGTCGTGGCGTCCACCGCCACGGCGGCACCATTCACGGTGAGCGTTGTCGCCGTCGCATCGGTGATCGTGCCGGCGACATTGATTGTGCTCGCAGTCGTGATCGCGGAATCGGCGGGCGCGCTCCAGCCGAGCGCGGGAGCCTGTGTGTCGCGGACGACATGGCGCGTGGCGGTCACACTGAGACCGGCGGCGTTCGTCGCCACGATGGTCAGCGTGTTCGCGCCTTCGGTGATCGCGACATCCGTGGTAAACGCGCCACCACTTCCGAGCGTGACCGCAGTGCCATTCACGGTGAGCGAGACGGCACTGCTGCCGACCGCCGTGCCCGTGACGTGCGCGACCAATTCCTTCGTGATCAACTACTCGGCGGGGCCGGTCACGGTGAGCGTCGGCGGCGTATGGTCCACCGTAATCTGTCGCACGACGCTCGTGGCATTCCCCGCGGCATCCGTCGCCGTGATCGTCACAAAGTTCATCCCGCTCGCCAGCGTGATGCTGCGCGAGAAGGTGTGCGTCGCCGAGTCGATCGCCAGCGGCTGGCCGTTGACGTTGGCGGTGACGGCGGTGGCGTCGACGATCGTGCCGCTCACCGTGAGCGACGAATCGGCGCGGACGGTGGCGCTGTCCGGCAGCGAATTGAGGGTGACCGTCGGCGCCTGCGTGTCACGAATGACCGTGCGCGTCGAATCCGTCCGATTGCCCGCCGCATCCACCGCGCTGAACGCGAGCGTGTTGGGGCCCTCGGTGGTGAGCGGCACATGCGCGATGAAGCTGGTCTGCCCGGCCGTCCCTGGCGTCACCGACGCGGGCTGGCCATTTACGGTGATCTTCACCGCAGTCTGCTCGACCACGACACCGACGGCGTCGATCTGCGTCTGTCGCGTGATAAAGGACGGGGTGGGCGCGGTGATCGTGAGTTGCGGCTTGAGCGAGTCGGTCGCCATGCCGCAGATGGTCAGGCGCGAGCCGGGCGATTCGCGCATCTCGACCTGCAGCACGTTGCTCGGCTGGAACGTGACCGGCTTGAGGAAGCCGGACACCTGCTGGTTCAGGTCCGAGGGCCCGATGATCTCCACGCCGTTCAGGATGACGCGCGAGCTGGAGTTGCGGCGCGAGCCATCGAGCTCTCCGTTCCGAATGCAGAGAAAGCTCGGCGGGCGGGCCCCGGCGGGCAGTGTGAAGGTCGACGTCACGAGGACGGGTTTGCCGTTGTCGCGCTCGTAGGTCCGCGGCCCGAACACGGTGAACGTGGGATCGGGAACCGTAAGCAGCGACAGGCTGATCGCGGCATTCGCGGGTCCGGTCAGCGACGCGATCATGGTGTTGGCGGCGGCGGCCGCCGCTATGAGCCGGTAAGCCCGGATCAACCTAAACTAAACCAATGCTGAGATTGAATAGTAGTGATTTCAAACAACAGCCAGCGCATCTCTAGCCCGATGAAAGACTCCATTCCATTTAGAGAAGAAGGTAGAGATTACTCTGACCTATATCGGAAACACTCTAGAATCAGCACCACGCAACTGCCTGGTCGCGCTGCGCGTCACCGTCGTGTTGTTCCCGACCGAGCCCGTCGCGATGACAGCAATGGCAAGTCGCCCAGCGACGACGGTCGCGTAGCGCGCCTGTCGACATCCGGGCTCGTGCTGCCTGCGCGATTTGGGCGGTCGTTGTCGGCGAGCTCCACGACAGTCACCGCGCTGTCCGGCTCGAGCAGAACAAAGTCATCGGCCTTTCCGTAGTCCTGTCGCGGCGGCCAGCAATACGCGCAGCGATGTAGCCGCTACGTTCGGCGACGAGCGTGATTGTGTCACACATGACCGCGGCTCACGCGCTCTCAAGTTCCCCACGTGAGATGTTCACGCATCCCCGAGTCAACACCGTGACCGAGCAAGAAGCTTAGCGGAGTGGGCCCAGTCGACCACGCCGCTAGAATCCCAGTGCAATGGCGTTCGCGAGTCGTTCGGTCAGCGTTGTGACCGGGACGGCAACTCCCCAGTACTCGTCGCAAAACGCTTTAAGCACCGGGCTTGCCGACGCGGAATGCTCGAACAGACCCAAGCCCGTGTTCACGGAATACCAGGTGAACGGATTCGACTCGATGCCGTCGATGGCGATCTGGTCTAGGTGGCCACGCCAGCCCCGGAGACTCACGTTCAGATCGTCCTCCCGTCCCGTGACCTGTAACCAGCGCAGGCTCGCATAGATCGCGATCCCAAAAGTGACACTCTGCCCCATCGCTCCCACGAGACTGACGCCAAATGTCCACCAGATCAACGACATCTGACGCACGAGGATCTGTTCGCCGATGAACCCACCGTCGTTGGTCGAATCTCTCACAATCCATTTCTTCTCGATCGCGACGAACTGGCCGCTCCCACCCGTGTGCGCGTTGGCGCCCACTTCGGCGACTAGCAGGGCGCGGACATTGGCGGCTCGCCCGAACTGCTGATCCAGGAAGTCGTGGATCTCGTGCATCCTCGCCTTGAACGCGTCACAGGTGTTGCTATCCAGCTCTTCGAAGCCTGAGCCAGCCAGGACAATCGCGTTGTCCATGTGCGCAACTTTGGTCGCAAGCGCGCCCATCGGCCACGCGGCCATGAGCAAGCCACCCGTATCGTCGGACACTGCGCCAGTGCATTCGACCAGCGCCGGACGCACCTCGATTCGCGGCAGCGGGACGCAGGTGACCGGAATGTGATTCTCCTCGGTCCTGAAGTAGCGCGAAAGTGCCGACACGAGCTGCGGGACATACGCCGGGATGACGCACACGGACGAGCCGTACCGGCGCGATGGCGATGTTGCTCCCCATCGCGTCCTCATCTTCACGACGACTTCACCCGGCGTCGGGTGTGCCGTCCATGTCAATTGCACACGTGCCGTATCGAGGAAGATGGTGGTGACCAACTGCTGCCCGGTCTCGCTCATCGACTTGTCCTCACCTAGGCGCGATCTGTACGTTGCCGCTGTCCGTTCATCTCAATCCCAAACTTCATGGCTGATCAGATCTGGCTCGACGACCGACACAGGCTGTATGCATGGTCGTTCACCGAAGAGCTCTATCCGACCTTGGCAGAGTTCGTCGCGGCATTTGTCGCGTACAACGAGGATATCGGCGAGCAGCCTCCCGTCGAGGACTTCGTGCTGCTCCCGTCCTCATCGGTGTTCATCACGTTCGACGGCGTGCCAAAGGACGCCAGTGAGTACGAGAATCTCGAGGTGGCCGTCCGTTCAGAGAGCGGCGAGCCGCTCCGCTTTCTGGAATTCATGTATAGCCTTCACACTCAAGTCCATCCGTACCTTGTTGACGCTGATCACGTGTTTTACGAAGGTCTGACGTTTGTTCGACTGCGCGATGACATCCCCGTGTTCGAGCTCATTCAGGGGAGCTAGCGCTACGACGCGTCATCACTGCTTGTAGCGCCGCCCGAAACGATGCGTCGGTGTGCGAATAGTGTTTCGCCGTCGGCATGACCGCGACATGTTTGATGTGCGGCAACTCCAGCAATGGCGATATATCGCCATCTCGGATCAGGGTGCCTTGGAGTCTGAAGCTGCGTAGCCCCGGAAGCTCGCGTACCCATTTGATTGAATCGATTTCCTTCGGGCCATGGTGTAGATGAACCATCTCCAGCGACTCGATCTCGCCGAGCATTTCGATATCACGAAGGTTGTGCAGGCTGTGCTTGCCGCCGAGCAGCTCGAGCTCACGAAGGTGCGTCAGGCTGCGCAAGCTCCCCAGCGATACGGTCTCGTCGGTGGGAGTGACTTCTTCAAGATAGAACCGTTGCAGCGCAGACAGCTCCGTCAGGAAGCTCAACGATCGCGGCGCCGCTGTTTGCTCGAGTTCGAGCGACTCGAGACTCTTCATGCCTCCGACTGCTTCGAGGTCCGCTACCTTTCGCGCTTCGTGAATCCCTAGCCGCCGTAGCGGAAGGCCCGTGATCGGCTCGAGCGATTCCAAGCGGCGAAGGCGCAGTTCCAGCGCTTCCAGGCGCAACGATTCAATGCCGCTCAGGCTCGCTTTGTGCTTTCCGGAGACCATCAACGACCGGAGCGTCGTCATCTCCTCCAGCGCGCGCAGGTCGCGAAGTGGCAACTCATCAAGCAACAGGCGCTCGAGCGCCGGTGTCTCGTGCACGGACCCTAGCGTTGCCGGGTGCGATAGGGTGCAGTCCTTCAGATTTCCAAGACGCGCGAACGGAACGCCAGCTGACGAATGATGTAATGCTAGCTTTCGAAGGGTCGCCATCTCGCCGAGGTCCGCAAGCTCCGTCACCGCAGTGGAGAGGATCGAAAGGTCCTCGATCTTGGCAAAGTACGAGCGTAACGCGGTGAGCGATGGTGCGGTCCAATGCTCACTGATGATGAGTCGAGGCAGATGAGACTCATTCAGCATGCGGTCCACCGCCACCGACCAATGATTGAGGTACACCCAGGAGCTGCCGTCGGGATGCGCGTAGTGACTATAACCGTCCCCGCGCGTTAGAACCGGCTCTTTTCCGGAGAGACCCCAACCGATTGGAGGGAAATAGATCATGGACAGAGTTTCGAGATGCCCTTTGCAGGATTGATCTTGTTGGCAATTTTTCCTAGTGCACTCCCGCCCAGCTTGTCAATGCCAAGCCTGCGCATGACGTCGGCCAACACCGTCGCCTCGGCATCAGCCTTAGTGAGGCCACCCCAGTCGATGAACACCCTCGTGGCCTTCACGATCTGCTTGTTGGCGAGCAGATGTTCCGCGATTCGCTTGAAAAGCGGACGACCAGTCCTTCCCACGTAACTGGCTCCGCTTTGGAGTTCGACCTCATAGATCGACGCTTCCGTCACACTGCCAACCACGACGCCGCCGACGGCGAACAATGCTTCCAGCGCGGCGTCCATCACAACTGCCTGGATCACGAAACACGATCCCTGCTGGACCAACCGGTGATAAAGCTGGATGGGGACCGCCCTGGCCGTACCCGCGGCCGTACCAGTCGATGTCGCTTCAGCTTCAACCAAGCTTCCATCCAAGCCGTCGGCATCAACCCAGTTGACAGGATCGTTGGAGACGTATGCATAGTGGTTCGTGCTGCCGCTTCGGAAACCGATGGGATCCTTCGAGATCCAACGTCCGGTCGCCGCATCGTAGTCGCGAGCACCGAAGTGCACGAGCCCAGTAATGTCATCGTACAGTCCGCCCGCGTACCCGAATGGTTGGAAGCCGGGGTTCGTGTTCTGCAGCACTACGCCGTACTCGTCGTAGTCGATTCGCTGTGCTACCACTCCGTCGGCGATGTTCACGACGAGTCTCACACTGCGACGTTCATCGGTGACGATTCGGTAGGTCTGAGATCCACGGACGATGTATGCCGGGACATTTTCGCCATCGACGAATACAAAGCGTTGGTCGACAGGGCTTGCCGCTCCATTCACCGGCGCTCCGACCTGGGCCACAATGGCCAAGTCACCGTCGTACAGCCACCCTGCCACGAACGAACCATTCACTTTCCTGCCGATACGCCTGCCGGCAGCATCGATGATGTACTCGATGTGTCGCCCATCGGGCAAATCCACCCCGATCAACTCACCCGTTGCAGCGTATCGATACCAGGTTGTATCCGCACCATTCGCCTTGTAGGCACGGTCGCCGTTGGCAGTGTGGCCGTATGCGAGTGCCCCGTACGTACGCAGGCGGTCCTGAGCATCGACACTGGCTGTGATCAGGCCACCTGCACTCGTTACACGGCTACGGTTGCCGTTCGCATCGTACTCGTACGTTCGAACAATTACGCCGTCCTGGCGTACACTGCTTAGTCGCGATAGCGAATCGTACAAAAACTCCGAGACGCCGGTTGTACCCTGTATGGCTTCCCGTTTTGTCGCAATCCGCCCTAGTGAGTCGCGAATTAATTGGATGGCGTAGAGCGTCGTTCCACTGAACGCCATTGAATCGCTAGCCAGGGCGCCGAACGCATCGTATGAACTACCGCCTGTGACTGCTCCGAGGAACGACGTCCTGACAAAGCCGGTTTGCGCGTCGCGGGTAAGCATAAGCGCTCCAGCGTTCGTCAGTGCTCCATCCGCATCGAAGCTGAATGCGATGGTCGACCCGCCGTTGACCGACTGCGTCGCAGGAAAGAAGCTGTTGTCGAACGTTGACGACACATCGCCGGTCACTGATCCGCTCCACACGGTTCGTGCGAGCATCGGACCAGCGTACTCGTGGCGAAGCGAGTCGCCAAGGGGCGAAGTCACCAGCTTAAGTCTCCCGCCGGCATCGTAGGCGTATCGATACGTGCCATCGATCGTGCGGACAGTGGTCGCCTTTCCGGACGAGTCGTAGCCCACGGAGATCGTGTCTCCCGATGCTCGGACCGTGACGAGAGGATTTCCGTCAACGTCGTAGGTGAACGTCGTCGGTGAACCGCCCCCCGGTACTAGTGGAGGTGTGTAGGTCGCAGTCAGTCCCGTCGCGGTCCGCGCGATTGTATGGATCGGACGTCCCGGCGGCGTGACCCCAGTGACGGCACCCGTGCCGTCATATGAGACCACGACCGAATCTCCTGAAGCACCGATTTTTGCCGTGACGCGGTCGGCTAGATCGTAACCGAACCGTGTTACGCGGCCGTCTGGCGCGGTCTGCGACGCAACACGGCCGGCGTTGTCATACGCGAAGCTCCACGTCCGGCCGGCACGGCGTTCGAGCGTCACGTGCCCGCTCGCGTCGTATGTGAACTCGGTGGCCACTCGCCCGGCGGCGCTGTCCTTGGTCACTCTGCCGAGTGCGTCGAGCCATGCGGTCGACGTGCGGCCCACCGCACTTTGCGACGTTACAGTCCTAGCGCGATGGTCAAATGCTGTCGTTGAACTACGGCCGTTCACAACCAGAGAATCGGTTTCGACCGCAACCTCGCCGTCGACATCGTACAGAAGGGCGACGCCGGACCTCACGGTCTTGGTCCTGGTGCCGGAGGTCGTTGGTATGCTAATCGCAGCGTCGAACAGTGTCGTTCCGGCATCCACGTCGGGGTCTTTCCGGATGGCGATGTTGATCACCGATCCATCCGGGAATCGTGCAACAGCCGAGCCGTCCGGACTGGCAACTACTGATGCCTGGCGCCCGTCTGGCATTGTTGCAATGGAGCGCTGTTCTCCCGTCTGAAGCTGATCGACATTGATGCTCGTGCGTGATCCAGCGCCGGACACTACATCGAGCCGTTGACCAACCGGTAGCGGTACGAGAGAGATAGTCGTCGCACCACCATCCTCGGAGGTGCTGGACGATAGTCGACCGCTCACGTCATAAGCAAGAATAGCAGTATGGCCTGTGGCACCAGTCGCGCTTGAAATGAGACCCGTGCCGCTGGCCCCATATTGAGAAACGGCACCATCTGGTCCCACAACTGAGAGAAGTTGGCCAAAAGCATCGATCGTTATCGCGGTGCGCTGACCGGTGGAAGCGAGGATTGCCACTGCGGCGCCAGCAGCATTGCGCTCCACACTGACAAGATCACCCTCTCGGTCACGCACGCCGCTGAGATACCCAGAGTTGTCGTACTCGAACGAGTAGATTGGTTTCCCGCTCTGTCTATCCACCGTTTTCAAGTGTCGGCCACTGGCATCGAACGCGTAGAGCGAGGTTCCACTCTCGCTAGCCACCACGATCGCCGTGCCCGAAAACCCTGGCATCGGCGCCGCGACCTTCCGAATCCGCCCGTTGCGATAATCCGCAATCAGCACTTTTCCATCCGCCGTCACCGACAAGCTCGTCACGGTGTTCAGATAAGAGCGCCGCGACGGCCCACCATCGCCGCCAAACCGGTTCGCCTTCTCGCCCTGCTGGAACAGGTTCTCGCCCGCAAACCGGCGCACGATCCCATCCGTACCGACCTGCTCGATCTGATCGCCATTGCTGACGTACACGATCCCATCTGCGCTCACCGCAATCGCCTTCACCGATTGGAAGCCGAAGTCCAGCGCCGGTGTCGCCTGATCCGCTCCCTGTCCACCACCGCCAACGACCGTGCTGATCACGCCATCCGGAGCGATGCGACGTACACGCCGGTAGCTCCCGTCATGGCCGACATACACACTCCCGTCCGCGCCCACTGCGAGGCTCTGCACATTCCCGAGACGCGCCTGCCGCGCCGGGCCGCCGTCGCCCAAGTCGCCCTCGATGCCCGTGCCCGCGAACACGTGCACCACACTGTCCGCGCCGAGCCGGTACACGCGACTCGCATCATTCCGGAGCGCGAAGTACAGCGCGCCATCCAGGCCCACCGTCATCGCCTGCACGACGTCGATCATCGGCGTATGCGCGAGCATGCCCTCCGCCGCCTGCGGCCCCGTCGGCGCGCCGATCACCCGCGTGATAATCCCACTCGGCGAGATACGTTCGATCCGTGACAGCGGGAAGTTGTCGGCGACATACACGGAACCATCCGGTCCCACCGCGAGCACTCCTGGCGAGACGAGATAACTCCCCGTTGCCGGACCGCCTTCGCCCACGATCGTCCCATCGGGATTGTGCGAACGATCGTTGCCTGTCTGGAAATCACTCGGCGACAGGCCGTTCCCTGCGAAGCGCTCGATGATGCCATCAGCGCGGACCCGACGGACCTCCGCTTGGTCCGATTCCAGGAAGCTGCCGTCTGGCATGGCCAACACACTCGCCGCACCGGCCGGATAGACGAGACACGACGTCGTCGCCTTCACATTGTCGGTCAGCAGTCCGCACAGTCCGCGGCCCGCAACAGTCGTGATGACCGGCGTGATCGCATCCGCCACGCGGCTCGAGCCATCGCCGAGATACAGCACGCCGCCCACGGGATCGTACATGTGGTGCACGTTGAAATCGAAGCCGCCCAATCCCTGCGCCTTCGCGTCATAGCTGCCCATCTTCACGAACGCACTCGACTCGCGCCACCATGAATGCCGCTCCGTCGCGCCCGGCGACGCCACGTTCGCCTGATCGAGGAAACAGCTCTGCGCGCCACCCGTCGTCGTGCCACTGCACGGGAGCCCGAAGCTCTGCGCAACCGCTGCGGGCACCTGATACTCGATCGGGAACCGGAAGCCCACTTCGACGAATGCGGTGGGACTTCCCTGCACGGGTCGGCCATAGGCGTCGAGCCCGTCCCACGTGTAGTCGTACGTGAGATTCGGCGCGGGTGTGAGCGCGACTTCCTTGAACTGCCCCGCCACGGTGACGCGGACGCGAATGCCGTACAGATTCGCCGGCACCACCGCGCCGGTCAGCGGCACCCGAATCGTGCGATCCGCCGCGCCCTCGGCGCGCGCACTCGTGTACGCGAGCGAGAGCGGTGTGCCCGGAATGCTGACGGCCTGCAACGCATTGCGGACATCGCACTTGATGACGTCGCGCGTCGCCGAGGCGCAGCCGGGGGTCGGTGTCACGACGGGGTCGGCGCCGAGGAACTTGGCCGGGAAGTTGGCGTCGTACGGATAGAAGCCGAGGAGCCGCATGCGCATCAGCGACGTCCCGACCGGATACGTAATCGCGAGCTTGGCCAGTTCGGTCGGTGTGAACTCGAGCGCGGTGAGCTGCGCGGGCGAATCGACGAGGCCATCGCCGTTGCCATCGACGCTCGCGATACCACCGGTCACGCTGAGAATCTTGATGACGCGACCGTCGGGCTGCGCCTGCCACGTGTCGGTGGCGGGATCGAAGATGTCCGCGGGGCGATTGTAGACGCCGAGCGGGACGGCAGTACCGACGGGAAAGCCGAGAAAGTTTTCGACGTACGTGAAGATTGGCTTGTTGAAGGTCACGCGACCGTTGACGGCCACCGCCTCGTCCGCAGTGAGCTCGACGGCATACGTGTATGCGCTCGACGGCGGGAGCGGCGCCGGCATGGCGGCTCGGCCGCCCGTACCCGCGGTAAACTCGGTGAGACGAACGGAGAGGGTGCTCAGCGGCTGTGTGGTGCCGTCGGGCAGCCTCATTGTCGCCACCGTGCCGGTGTCGATCATGACGGCCGCGTGACGTGGGCCGTCGACATCGGAACTGATGCTGCCCTGGGCGACTTGTGCCGCGGTGCCGCCCAGTTGAACGACGGTGACGACGCTGTCGGGCCTGACCAACACGACGTCATCGACCTTGCCGTAATCCTGCCGCGGCGCGCGAACGACGCGCTGCGATCCGATGTAACCGTCCTTGCCGAAGACGAGCGCTACTTTGCCGCCGCCGTTCACGACGAGATCGTACCATCCATCGGCACGGCTCTTCGTGGCGCCGAATTCGGGATGATTGCGTATGGTGATCGTC
>JBBQDT010000149.1:0-10892 GCA_038319955.1 Gemmatimonadales bacterium
AGCAATCAGCAATCAGCAATCAGCAATCAGCAATCAGCAATCAGCAATCAGCAATCAGCAATCAGCAATCAGCAATCAGCAATCAGCAATCAGCAATCAGCAATCAGCAATCAGCAATCAGCAATCAGGCGGAGGGCGTCAGGCTCAGTGCTGATCGTCGAATGCCGAGAGTTGAGCCCCAAGCTGAGCATGCAACGCATTCAATACACCAAAGCAGCCTCGACGCTTTTCGCGACCATCGTCTCACTTCGTGCGGCGCGCGGTCGCAAACGCGAGCACTTCATCCATGCTGCGCGCGTTCAGCACATCCTTCGCCTCGAGGCCAGCCTTGCGTGCCATGCCCACGCCGAGCGCCATCACGTTGAGGCCCGCCGTCGAGTGCGCATCGGGACCGATGGCGATGGTGCAGCCCAATTCCAGCGCGCGGGGGATGAGACGCCAATCGAGATCGAGCCGCTTGGGATCCGCGTTGAGCTCGATGGCCACCCCCAACGCGCCAGCCTTTTCGAGCACCGCATCCATGTCGATCGCGTACGGCTCGCGAGAAAGCAGCAATCGCCCTGTCGGGTGGCCGAGTATCGTGAGGTGCGGATCGTCCAGTGCGCGAAGGACGCGGGCGGTCATCGTGGCGCGATCCATCGAGAACCGTGAGTGGATCGACCCCACGACGAAGTCGAACCGGTCGAGCACCGTGGCGCTGTAGTCGAGCGCACCATCGGCGAGGATATCGGCCTCGATGCCCTTGAGGATGCGAACATCGGTGAACGTCGCGTTGAGCGCATCGATTTCCTCGTGCTGCGCGATCAGCTTCTCTGGTGCAAGGCCGCCCGCATAGAAAGCCGCTTGCGAGTGGTCCGTGATCCCGACATAGCTCCATCCGCGCTCGCGTGCCGCCTCCGCCATCTCGGCGATCGTCGCCTTGCCGTCCGAGTAATCGGTGTGGCAGTGCAGGGCGCCGCGGATGTCACCGAGTGTGACGAGCGTCGGCATGCGGCCCGATGCGGCGACGGCGAACTCGTGACCCTCCTCGCGCATCTCCGGCGGAATGAAGGGCAGGCCGGCGCGCGTGTAGATCTGCGCCTCGTCGCTGACGTCGATGCGCACGCCGCGGTCGTCGCGAAGCTCGTCGCCCTCGAGCGCGACAGCGCACTTCTCGAGCATCGCGACGACCGCTCGCACATGCTCGGCCGATCCTGTCGCGCGCCACAGCGCCACGGCGAAGTCGCCCGGGAGCACGCAGTGGAGGTCGAGGTGTGTGCCATCCACGAACGTGATGCTCGGCGACGCGGTGTCTTTTCCTGTCACCTCGCGGACGCCGGGCGCGCGGACGAACGCCGCCGCGACCGCGCGCGGATCATGAGTGCATGCAGCGACGACGTCCACGTCACCGATCGTCTCGCGATGCCGGCGCACCGAGCCAGCCACTTCGGCCCGCTCGATGTCGGGATGCGAGCGCACGGCGGCGAGCAGCGCGCGAGCGCCAATGGCCGCGCGATGATAGAGCGAGAGTGAACCGGCGGTGCGAAAGAGCTCGATGCCGCGGAGGATCTTCTCCGCCGTCCTGGGCCCGAACCCCTTGATGCCGGCGACGCGTCCGTCGCGGGTAGCCGCCTCGAGCGACGCAATGGAATCGATGCCCAGCGACTCGTGCAGCACGTGGATCTTCGCCGTCGCGAGGCCGGGGACGCTCAGGAGATCGATGAGGCCAGCTGGAATCTCGGAGCGCAGCTGCTCGAGGTAGCGCGATTCCCCGGTTTCGACGAGGTCGCGCACGACGGCCAGTGTGGCAGGCCCGAGACCGCGCGTGCCGGCGAGCTCACCCTTGCGATCGAGGGCGCCCAGATCGTCGGTGTCGAGGGTAAGGACGGCGCGCGCGGCCTGCTCGTAGGCGCGTGCCTTGTAAGGGCTGTCACCGCGCAGCTGGAGGAACGCGGATATCTGGGTGAGGACGTGTGCAGCCGTTCTTGGATCCATTGGGACAGCGCAATCGCTGGTGACTCGATGCGAGACTACGCCTCGATGCCCGCGAATGCCTTCAGCTTCTCGATGATCTCGTGGAGCTGCCGCTCCGTGAGGTCGATCTCCGCTGCTGCGCCTTCCGAATCGAGCAGGCCGGCCCGCATCGAGATCGCCACCTGGTTCAGGTAGCGAATCTTTCCGAGAATTTCATCGGTGGCCCTGCGCAGCCCGACGAACCGGCGCTTCTCCGCCAGCGCGCGACGGTACCGAAGCAGGATGTCCTGCGAGGTGAGGCGTCGGGCGAGCGCGAGTGCTTCTTCGCGTGTGCGGCCTGGCAGCGCACCACGGTCGGGAAGGCCCGCGTCATCCCATGATTCATCGGCGAACCAGAGCCGGCCGACATACTCAATACCGTCGAATGCGACGCGACAGCTCACGTTGAAGCGTCGGCCATCGTATTCCAGCGTCGCGATATGCGGTTGAACGGTCTCGTCTGCCACGGCTCCCTTAGTTGACCAGGGGATGGGATGTCACGTTCTCGTGTAGAAAAGCGAGCAAAGGAGGGAAGAGCTGTGCTGGCTGCTCAACATACGGCACGTGCCCGCAATCTTCCATGACGACGCAAGAAGTACCGAGGGCACTCGCTACCGCCTCGGACGATGCCAGCGGGATCGGATCCTGCCGTCCGTGCGCCACGAACGACGAAAGGTGCAACGACCGGAGCGAGGGCAACAGGTCGAAGTCGCCCAGGGAAGCCCAGATGGACTGCTGGACCCTGCCGGTGACCCGAAATGGCGTGAGGTCGTGCGCGCGGCGGGGGTCGGCGAAGTATCCGGCCACGCTCAACTCGAACTGCCGCTGCCTGAACGCCTCCGGATCGCGCTCGCGGAGACCCGACTCCGCCAGCTCGGCGCGAAGGGCGGCGATCTCCGGACTCGCCTGCCGGCGTGCGAACTCCTGCTCGAAGTCGTCGCGATACGCGCGGGTCACTGGCGCAGGGTCGATGAGGGCCAGCCGATGTGGCGTCGGCCCAGCGCGCCCAGCATCCGACTCTATGGCGTACAGCATCGCCAACAGGCCACCCCACGAATAGCCAACGATCGCCAGCGGATCCACGCCGAGCTCCGCGATCACGAGCGCCACGTCGCTCACCTGCTCTCGCCAACCGATGGGTGCGCGGTCGTCGTCGTGGCGCGACCGGCCACCGCCGCGCTGGTCGTACGTCACCAGTCGATGCTCCTTCGCCAGCTCGAGCATCTGCGGCAGGAGATAGTCGTGGCTCGCGCCCGGCCCGCCGTGCAGCAGCAAAAGAGGAGGCGCGCCCGGCTCGCCGTACTCGGCCCAATACAGCGGGACGGGTGTGGTCGTGGTGAAGCCGTGTACGCGCGGCGGCGGTATCGAAAGCATCTATGAAGTGTGCGGTGAGCGCTACGTGTGAACACTAACACGAGTTGCGCGGCTATCGGCGCGCTTGTCGATTTCCACCAGCTCCGTTCGACTACTGGTCAGAGCAGTACACACCCTCAGGAGGAACCGATGAAATACCTCTGCCTGATCTACGAAGACGAGAGCAACTGGACCAAGCGAAGCCAGGAGGAGAATGGCAAGGTGTCTGCCGCGTACGGCACGTACACCAAGGACATCCAGGCCAGCGGTCACATGGTCGGCGGTGATGCGCTCCAGCCAACGCAGACCGCCACCACGGTCCGCGTACGCAACGGCACGGTTTCCACGACTGACGGTCCGTTTGCGGAGACGAAGGAGCAGCTTGGCGGCTTCTATCTCATCGAGGCCAAGGACCTCAACGACGCCATCCAGGTGGCCTCGCGCATTCCGGGTGCGTTGACCGGGTCCATCGAGGTGCGGCCGATCATGCACACCGCCGGCGCGTAGTCGTTCGCGACGCGCGCGCGAGGGCAACGGTGCCCGACACGCCAATGGACGTGAAGGCCCTGGTGGGGGACATCTACCGGACCGACTCGCGCCGCGTTCTCGCGACCCTCATCCGTCTGCTCGGCGATTTCGACGCAGCGGAAGAGGCGCTGCACGACGCGTTCGTCGTGGCCATGGAGCGGTGGCCCACGGACGGCGTGCCGGCCAATCCGGTGCCCTGGCTGGTGAGCACGGGACGCTTCAAGGCGATCGACAGGCGGCGCCGCCAGTCGATCTTCGAGTCTCGCCGCGATGAGCTGGCACGAGAGATTTCCGATGACGGAAGCGCAACGGATTTCCTCGATCACGAAATCGGCGACGATCGCCTCCGGCTGATCTTCACCTGTTGCCATCCCGCGCTCGCGCCGGATGCGCAGGTGGCGCTCACCCTGCGCACGGTGGGCAACCTGACGACCGAAGAGATCGCCCGTGCGTTTCTCCTTCCTGCGCCGACGCTCGCGCAGCGCATCGTTCGCGCGAAGAACAAGATCCGCGACGCGGGGATTCCCTACGAGATTCCCTCGACGAACGACTTGCCGGCACGGCTCGATGCCGTGCTCGCCGTGCTGTATCTCATCTTCAACGAAGGATACGCCGCGAGCTTCGGCGAAACGCTCACGCGTGGAGATCTGTGCAGCGAAGCGATCCGGCTCGGCCGGCTGCTCGTGGAGCTGATCCCGGAGCCGGAGGCGGAGGGACTGCTGGCGATGATGCTGTTGCACGATTCGCGGCGTGCCGCGCGCAGCGATGCCGATGGCGTGATGCTCGTGTTGGAGCAACAGGATCGTTCGCTGTGGAATGCCGAACAGATCCGCGAGGGCATCGCGCTCACGGAGCGCGCGCTGCGCTCTGGTCGCTTCGGGCCGTACACATTGCAGGCCGCCATTGCCGCCGTGCATGCGGAGGCGAGGCACGCTGATGAAACGGACTGGCGACAGATCGCCGGCGTGTACGACGTGCTGCTTCGCGCACGACCGTCGCCGGTGGTGGAGCTCAATCGCGCGGCAGCCATCGCCATGTGCGACGGCGCCGAGCGCGGATTGGCGTTGATCGACGAGTTGCTCGGGCGAGGAGAGCTGGAGAATTATCAACTGGCCCATTCGGCGCGTGCCGACCTGCTGCGACGGCTCGCGCGCTGGGATGAATCGCTGGAGGCCTATGACGCTGCGCTGTCGCTGACGTCGCAAGGGTCACAGCGTCGATATCTCGAGCGACGAATGGCCGAGGTACAGCGCAGCGCCAATCCGGAATGAGCGAGGCCTGTCGCTCCTTCCTTCTCTTGCCTCTGACCTCTGATCCCGTCTTCCCGTCTTCCGTCTTCCCGTCTTCCCGTCTTCCCGTCTTCCTATGAAAACGTCGCCGCAATCCGAGCCGTCGCCGCGTGAATGGTCACCGTGTCCTCGATGCGTTTGCCGTACCCGCCGCCGATGACGATGACGACTGGCAGGCCAACCTCGCGGCATTGCGAGATCACGTACGCATCGCGGCGCGCGAGTCCCTCGAACGTCAGTGAAAGGCGGCCGAGTGCGTCGCCCTCGTGCGGATCGGCGCCGGCGATAAAGAAGACCACGTCGGGCGCCGCCGTCGCCAGCACGCCCGGCAGCGAGGACATCAGCAACGCGAGATACACCTCGTCGCCCGTGTGGTCGTCGAGCTCCACGTCGAGCGTGCCCGCGACCTTGTGGAAGGGATAGTTCTTCCCGCCGTGCATGCTGAAGGTAAACACCGAGTCGTCGCCAGCGAAGATCGAGTGCGTGCCGTTGCCCTGATGGACGTCGAGGTCCACCACCGCGGCGCGTCGGATGCGCTTCTCGCGCTGCAACACGCGAATGGCGACGGCGACATCGTTGTAGACGCAGAAGCCCTCACCGCGATCGGCGAAGGCGTGATGCGTTCCGCCGGCGAGGTTCATGGCCACGCCATACTCAAGCGCATGCCGCGCGGCGGCGAGCGTGCCGCCTGCCGCTCGCCGCGAGCGCTCGACGAGCTCGGGCGACCACGGAAGGCCGATGAGTCGCTCCTCCTGCGGCGTCAGTCGTCCGGCATTGAAGCGGCAGACATAGTCCGCAGTGTGTACCAGCAGCAACTCGTCATCGCTCGCCGCCGGTGGAACGAGCAAGCGCCCCGGCGACACGATCTCCTCCTCGACGACGCGGTCGCGCAGCATCGCGTACTTCTCCACGGGAAAACGATGCCCCGGTGGGAGCGGAAACGTATAGCGCGCGGACGACCAGACGGTGAGCGCCAAGGCTGTCGTCTACTGCCCCCGCTTGCCCAGCGTCACGACGACGGTCCCGAGGTAGGCGGCGGCGCTGTCGTTCCGGCCGTCCCCGTGCCCCCCGCGTCGCGCCGATCGTCTGCCAGCCAGGCCATGGCGTGCTGGATGCGATCTGCTGGGGCCTCTGCGAAACACGAACCGGGAAAGGCGCATCGTCGTACGTTGTAGGTGATGTCGAATGCTAATTGGACACGGAGTCATGGGACACTCGCTCATCTTCGCACGCCACTTCGCGCAGCTCGTCTGGCTGTTGCTCCACGAGCCCGCCAATACCGACGAGCAGAAGGTCGCGCTGCGCGCGCTGGTCGCGCTCGCGAAGGATGGCTCGGTCAACCTTGCGTTGCACTCGGACTCGCTGCAGGCCAACGGTGAAATGGTGGCGTTCGCGCTCACGGGAGTGGCGGACGTCGCGAACCAGATGAAGCTGCACGGGCTGGCGATGATTTCGGTTGACGCCAACGCTGCTGCGGCGCATCTGCTCGGTGTGGCACGGATCATCGCGGGCATGCCGACGCTCGACGACGGCGGCGCGGCGGCCGAGGCACAGCGTGTTGCGCTCGGCGCCACGACTGTGCGTTTTGCCGCCAAGCCCCGGATGTCGCAGGTGCTGGCGTTGCCGGACATGGAATTCGGCGACGTGCTGGACGATCCGCTCGCCGAAGCGCGCGCGAAGGCGACGCCGCGATCCGTGCCGAGTATCCCCACGCCAAGCAAGTCGCATGACGGCTCGGGTTTGTTCGCGCAGTTTGCCGCTCCCCGTATGCCTACGGAGTCGTCGGAGGCGTTGCTCGAGAAGCTCGACTTGGCGAATGACGCTCCGGCCATCGCCGACCTGCTGGACGACCTCGTGATATTGGCCGAGGCGGCGGCGAAGGAGCGGAGGTCGGCAGTGGTGAGTGAGATCATGTGTCGCATGCTGCGACGTGAGGCTGTCGTGGCGGATCCGGAATCCCGGCGCATCATTGGGACGTCGTTGCGACGGCTGTCGAAGCCGGAGCCGCTTCGCTGCGTGGCATCACAGCTGGCACTGTTTCCCGCTCGCCGCGATGAATTCGTCGCGATCCTCGGCCGCGCTGGTGAGAATGGTGCCGACGCACTGATCGCGCAGATCGGCGCGGCGGCGCACCAGCGCGATCGGCACCTCTATTTCGGCGCGCTCCTGCAGCACAAGGCGGGGGTTTCGTCGCTGCTCCACATGCTGGACGACCCCCAATGGTTCGTCGTGCGGAATGCCGCGGAGATGCTCGGCGAGTTGCAGGTGCGCGAGGCGGAGAGGCCGCTCACCGACCTGCTCAGGCATGACGACGACCGCGTGCGTCGCGCCGCGACGGGAGCGCTGATGCGTCTGGGAACCGCGCGCGCCATGCAGGCAATCCAGGCTGGTCTGGCTGATAGCGCCCCGGACATGCGCGTGGATGCGGCGTCCGCACTGGTCGCGCGAAAGGACGCGCGCTCCACGCCCACGCTGCTTCAGGCACTCGACGCGGAAAAGGACGAGCAAGTCCAGGCGGCCTTCCTGCTCGCACTCGGGAAGTTGGGGTCGCCGGAGGCCGTCCAGCGCCTGATCAAGGGCGCCGAAGTGGAGCGCGGGCTGTTCAAGCGGAAGACAACGGCGTATCGCGTGGCGTCCGTGCACGGGCTGTCGGAGGCACGGACGCTCGAGGCGACGGATGCAATCCGCGCGCTGCAGTCGGACAAGGACGCCGAGGTTCGCGAAGCGGCGAAGCAAGCGGTGGCCCGCATCGCGAGGCGCCCCACTGGGGAGCGCCCCGCGATCTCGTAGCTAGGTGGTGCGCCGCCGCCGCGCTGCGCCGGCCATGCCAAGCAGACCCGTCGCGACGAGGGCGAGGCTCGCCGGCTCCGGTGTCGCGGTCACCGGCAGGGCACGCAACGTCATGTCGCCCACCACGAGACCGTCGGTGACGCTGTCGCCGATGAAGTGGAAGACGAGCGTGTTGCTACCGCCGTTGAACCCACTGTTCACCGTGTTGACGCCGCTGAACTGATAGCCATTGTTGGTGCTGCCACAGTTGCCAGCGTACGCGCCGCCATTGAGGCTGTAATAGCTGTTTGGCGGGGTGGGATAGTTGTCCACGGCGCACTGGAAGGTCATCACCGCGGTGGCGGCATTGTAGCCGGTCAGGTCGAACAGCGTGCGGAAGTAGTAGTCGCCGCCGCCGCCGCTGCCGCTGGTCGTTGCCGAGATCCAGGAGTACGCGGCGGTGCCGGGGAGCCAGGCTCCCGGTGGGCCTTGTACCTGGTACGCAGCGCTCCACGTCGTCCCGCCATTGGTGGACACCTGCCAGAGCGCATCCTGGAACACGCCGTTGACGTTTCCGGCAGCGCCGGTATTCGCGGGGGCTGTCTGAGCGCCCGCCGCGCTTGGCGTGAGTGTCGCGAGAACCGCGAGGAGACTGACGGCTTTCCACAAGATCTTCATTCGAACCTCGTCTGTAGGGGGGGCACATAAGTGCTACAGGCAATCCGCGTGCGACGCGCGACGATCAGGCGACACAGGGCGTCAAGGACGCGCAATCACTTGTCAGCGCTGAGCTTAGAGCGGTCGCCGCCGCATATGCCCAGGTGTCGAGCGACGCAGTGCTCAGGCCCGCCGGGTGTGCGGTGTTGCGCGGGCAACGCACCTACTGTTGCGGGCACGCCTTAGCGACGGCGATGTTATCGCGCCGTGAAGTCCGTCTCTCGCGTGATCACCCGGCAGAATTCGGCGATGAGCGTCGCTGCGTTATCGACGTCCACCAGCGACACCATCTCGTTTGGCGAATGCATGTAGCGGTTCGGGATGGACACGAGACCTGTGGCCACGCCTTCGCGCGCAATGTGGATAGCGTCGGCGTTCGTCGACGTGTCGCGCCCGACGGCGTGCACGGCGTGGGCGATGCCTTGCGCCTTCGCCGTCTCGCGCAGGATGCGATGCACCACCGGCGAGATGAGCGCTCCGCGGCTGATGATCGGCCCGCCGCCCATCTTGTGCTCGCCGATCTCCTTCTTCTCGATGTTCGGATGATCGGTGGCGAAGGTGACGTCCACCACGAGCGCGACCTGCGGGTTGATGCAGTGCGCGCAGACGAGCGCACCGCCGCCGTGCCATGCGATCTCCTCCTGGGTGGTGGCCGCTGCCACGACGCGCGCCGCGCCGGGCGTCTCCGCATAGCGCCGCAGGGCCTCCAGCACGATGAACGCACCGATCCGGTCGTCGATCGAGCGCGACACGAGCCGGTCGTTGGGGAAGTCGATCGAGCGAGAGTCGATCACCCCGGGATCGCCGATGCTGAGCCGGTGTTCTGCCTCGTCGCGCTTGGACGCCCCGATGTCCACCCACAGGTCGCTGAACTTGCTGGCGTGCTCGCGATCTTCCGACTTCATCAGGTGGATGGGCTTCTTGCCCACCACGCCAAGCACGTCGCCATCGTTGCCGAGGAAGCGGATGCGCTGTCCAATGAGGACCTGCGGATCCCAGCCGCCGATAGGCGCGATGTAGATGTACCCATCGTCGTCGATGTACTGGACGATCACCCCGATCTCATCGATGTGCCCATCGAGCATGATCGTGGGAAAGCCCCCCGGGTTCACCTCGGCCATGCTGTTGCCCGCCACGTCCACCGTCACCTTGGCGGCAAAGGATTCCGCCTCCGTTCGCCAGATGCGCGCCGCGGCCGTCTCGAACCCGGACGGGGCTGGGGCATCGAGCAGGCGCTTGAGAAAGCTGAGCGAGGACGGACTGATCATCGGGCGTGGTATTGGGAGGTGAGCACGAATCCTATCCGGTGCCGCTCCATCAAGGAAGTCCAAATCACCGCACGCGGAGCGGTTACCTTTCGGGCCGGATCGAGTCCCCTCATTCAGTCAGAGACTTTCAATGCTTTTTGTCTTTCTCGCCATCGGGCTGGCGGCCGGACTGCTCTCCGGGCTCTTCGGCATCGGCGGCGGAATCGTGATCGTCCCCGCGCTGCTCTTCTTCGCGAAGATGGAGCCGTCCACGGCCACTGGCACGTCGCTCGGCGCGTTGCTGCTGCCGGTGGGTGCGCTCGGCGCCTGGCAGTATTACCGGAACGGCCACGTCAACGTCGCGGCGTCGCTGCTGATCGCGCTCGGCCTCTTCTTCGGTGCGTACTTCGGCGCGCGAGTGGGGCTTCAGCTCAACCCGACGACGGCCAAGAAGTCGTTTGCGGTCTTCCTGCTATTGGTCTCCGCACGGATCTGGTTCACCGCCTGACAGTGACGGGAAGACGGGACGACGGGAAGATCAGGCGTGTTGCATTCGCTCCTCGAGCGCACTCGCCGCAAACGCCAGCCCGATGGAGACAACTACGCCGGCGACGAGCCACGTGCTGAGCACCTGCGCGGACGAGTTCTTGTATGGAAGGGCCGGTGCGACGGCAGAGTCCAGCACGCTGCGGGTCATTCCTCTTCGGTGCATCTCCTCGACATAGGCGGAAGTCAGCGCATTCAACGTACGAGCCGCGCGCTGCGGATCGGGATCCGACAACGCCAGCTGCAGAAAAGACCTGCTCGCGGGCTGCACGATGCTGAGTCGCGCAAACAGGTCGACGGCTGCGAGTCGCGGAGTGCCGAGTGAAAAGCCGACCTCGCGCCCAGCGAAACGTGCGAGCATTGCCGGCTCCGGTCGCCAGCGCAAACCATAGTCGCGACCCACGGAGTCACCAGCGACGCCACTGTCCGATATCTGCCTGTTGTCGACAGC
>JBBQDT010000150.1:0-10849 GCA_038319955.1 Gemmatimonadales bacterium
GATGCCTGGCATATGGCGGCCACCCGCGAACGAAAGCAGAACACCTTCGATGATATGATCGGTGCCATCGAGCACCTCATCGCCAAACGGTACACCTCAGCGAAGCGCGTCACCCTTTCCGGGATGTCGTTCGGCGCCACCGTTCCCGGCATGGTGATGGCGCAGCGTCCCGATCTGCTCGGGGCGGTGCTGTATGAGGTGGGCGAGCCAGACGAAGTTCGCGGAGCGAGCACCGACCCCACTGCGGCCCGCAACATCGCCGAGATCGGCGACGTGGACACGCCCGAAGGCATTCGTATGCTGATGCGAACGTCTCCATACCATCAAGTACCCGACACGATTGCACTTCCCGCCGTGATCGGGCACTCGGCGTCGGACGACTACAACTTCAGCACCGGCATGCTGGCGGCGAAGTATGTCGCGCGATTGCAGCGGGCGAACACGTCAACTCGACCGGTGCTGTGGGTTCCCTCGGCTGGAGGTCACACGACGCTGTTCGGCGTGTCACCTCAGTGGGCGGCGACGACGATCTCGTTCATGCTCTGGCAAACCGGTGATCCCCGCTATCAGCCGGTGCGGTAGGGCCCATCCGGTTCGGCGAGGAGGACGGGTGCGGCGATCAGATCACTCCGCCGCCTTCAGGGTAACCCATTCTGTATCAATGCGTTACGCGATGACCGCCAGCTTGGGACGTCCTCCGTTCGCGTACCCGGTCACCAGATCGGGAGGCCAATCGGTTATCTTGAAGGGCTGTCCACGCATCGCCCCTTCTAGCAAGGCATTCCGTTGGAACTCAGTCACATCCGCAACTTCTGCATCGTCGCGCACATCGATCACGGCAAGTCCACCCTCGCGGACCGCCTGATCGAGAAAACCGGCACGTTGCAAAAGCGCGAAATGAAGTCTCAGGTGCTCGACACGCTCGACCTCGAGCGCGAACGCGGCATCACGATCAAGCTCAATGCCGTGCGCATGAGCTACAAAGCGGGCGATGGGCAGAATTACGAGCTTAACCTGATCGACACGCCGGGCCACGTGGACTTCACCTACGAGGTCTCGCGCTCGCTCGCCGCCTGCGAAGGCGCGATCCTGGTGGTCGACGCCTCGCAGGGCATTCAGGCGCAGACGTTGTCGAATCTGTTTCTCGCGATGGACGCCGGGCTCGAGATCATTCCGGTGCTCAACAAGATCGATTTGCCGGGCGCCGAGCCGGAGCGTCGTCGTCAGGAAGTGGTCGACTTGATCGGCTGCCGGCCGGAAGACGTGCTGCAGGTGAGCGGCAAGGAAGGGACTGGCGTGCCGGAGCTGCTGGAAGAGATCGTACGGCGCGTGCCGCCGCCAACCGGCGACGTGAAGGGTCCGCTGCGCGCGCTCATTTTCGATTCGTACTACGACAAGTATCGCGGCGCCATTCCCAGCATTCGCGTGGTCGATGGCGAGATGCGGAAGGGCACCAAGATCACGTTCGGCGCGTCGGACAACGTGTATGAAGTGGCCGAAGTGGGCTACCTGCAGCTGCGGCAAGTGCCCACCGACGTGTTGCATGCCGGCGAAGTGGGCTACGTGCTCGCCGCCGTGCGTTCGGTGCGCGAGACGCGCGCCGGCGACACGATTTTCGATCAGGACAATCGCGCGGCCGAAGCGCTGCCCGGCTATCAGGAAGTGAAATCGTTCGTGTTCGCGGGCATCTATCCGACCGACACCACGCAGTACGAAACGCTGCGTGATGCGCTCGAGAAGATGAAGCTGAACGACGCGTCGCTGGCGTACGAGCCGGAAACGTCCACCGCGCTTGGCTTCGGCTTCCGGTGCGGATTTCTCGGACTGCTACACATGGAAATCGTGCAGGAGCGTCTCGAGCGCGAGTACAACCTCGATCTCGTGACCACAGTGCCGAGCGTGGAGTATCACGTCACGAAGACCGATGGCAGCGAGATGATGGTCGAGAATCCGGCGCTCATGCCACCGGCCGTGGTGATCACGCGGGTGAAAGAGCCGTACGTGCGTGCGCGCATCATGTGTCCCTCGGACTACATCGGTCCGATTATGACGCTGGGCATGGAGCGTCGCGGCGTATACAAGAACACGCGTTTCCTGGACACCGTGCGTGTCGAGCTGGATTGGGAATTCCCGCTTGGCGAAATCATTCTCGACTTCTTCGACAAGATGAAGACGGTGAGCCGCGGATACGCCTCGCTCGACTACGAGATTCTGGAGTACCGCGAGAGCGACCTCGTGCGCCTCGACATGCTGATCAATGGCGACGCGATCGACGCGTTCTCCGTGATCGTGCACAAGGACAAGGCGTACGAATGGGGCCGCAAGGTCGCGGAAAAGCTGAAGGAACTCATCCCGCGGCAGATGTTCGAAGTGGTCATCCAGGCCACGATCGGCCAGAAGGTCATTGCACGTGAGACCGTAAAGCCACTCCGCAAGGACGTGACGGCCAAGTGCTACGGCGGTGACATTTCGCGAAAGCGCAAGCTTTTGGAGAAGCAGAAGGAAGGCAAGAAGCGCATGAAGCAGGTCGGCAGCGTGGAGATTCCACAGGAAGCGTTCCTGGCCGTGCTCCAAGTGGATTGATGGCTCGAAAGTACGGAGTATGAAGTCGGGGGTAGGGAGTACGCCTCCTTACCCCCGACTCCATACTCCTTACTTTGTTCTATGATTTCCGCCGTCCTCCAAACTTCATTTCTCGGCGACATGATCCTCACCACGCCGCTGATCTCGCGACTCGGTGCTGCGGGGCCGGTGCATGTCGTGGCAACGCCGGCAAACGCGGCGGTGCTGGCGAATCATCCGGCGGTGTCGTCGGTGATTGTGTACGACAAGCGCCAGGCCGATGCGGGAGTCGCCGGCCTGCGCCGCGTGGCGGCGGTCTTGCGCGCGACCGGCGCGACGACAGCGTATATGGCGCAGGGGTCGTGGCGTACGGCGGTGCTGGCGCGACTCGCAGGTGTACCGAGCGTGGGCTTCGACCGCTCGGCGGGTCGGTGGTTGTACTCGCGCCGCGTGCAGTACCGGTCAGACTGGCATCACGCGCAGCGGCTGTGGGCGCTGGCGAACGATCCGCGCCGTGCCGAGCCCGCGGTGCCGGAGCAGTTGCGACCGTCGCTGTATCCGGGAGCCGACCACGTCGCGAGAGTGACCGCGCTGCTCGAAGCAGCCGGCGTGGGAGTCGGCGAACCGCTCATTGCGTTGGCACCGGGCAGTGTGTGGGCCACCAAACGCTGGCCGTCGTACAATGCGCTGGCGGGTGAGCTCGTGGCGCGTATCCCGAATTGCCGCGTGGTGGTGCTGGGTGCTGCGGGCGACGCGCCACTCGCCGCCGCTATTGGCGAGGCCGTGAAACAGCGCGGCGGTCCCCCGGTTGTCGATGCCACAGGCAAGCTGTCGCTGCTCGGGTCGGCGGCCCTGCTCTCCCGCTGCGCCGCACTCGTCACCAACGACTCCGCGCCGTTGCATCTGGCCTCGGCGATGAACACGCCCACGATCGCGCTGTTCGGCCCCACGGTTCCCGCCATGGGATTCGGACCACTGGCCGACCGGCGCGCGGTGTTGGAGATGGCGTCGCTCACCTGTCGCCCGTGCAGCGCGCACGGCGGCCAAGCCTGTCCGCTGGGGCATTGGCGCTGCATGCGGGATCTGAGCGCCAATGCGGTGGGCGAGGCGGTTGTGGGGATGTCCCGACCGACCTGAGAACGGGGCGACGCGTTGCACCGCAGGACACGCCTTCACTAGGTGGCAGCATTATCTTTTCGGCTTATGACTGCCCTTCCAGCCAACCAGTTCATTGTCGGTGTCGACCTTGGCGGCACCAACATTGTCGTCTGCGCGATGTCCGCCGATGGATCGCGCCAATACGGACTCCGCTCAGAACCCACGGCGGCGCATGAAGGTGCCGACGGCGTGATCGGGCGCATGGCGCGCATGGTCAACGACGCGGTGTCCGACACGATGCGCGAAGCCGGCGTGGCGCGCGATGCATTTCTTGGCGTGGGCGTGGGCGCACCGGGGCCGCTCGATCGCGCGCAGGGGATCGTGCTCGTGGCGCCGAATCTGAACTGGCACAACATTCCGCTGCGCGATCGCATGACGGCGCTCACCGGCTTGCCGGCGGCGCTCGACAACGACGCCAACTGCGCCACGTACGGCGAGTGGTGGGTGGGCGCGGCCAAGGGCGCGACGAACGTGATCGGCATGACCATCGGTACGGGGATCGGTGGCGGCATCATTCTCAACGGCCAGCTGTATCACGGCTCGAGTGACGTCGCCGGAGAGATCGGCCACACGACGATCAACCAGACGGGCCGTCGCTGCGGCTGCGGCAACTACGGCTGCCTCGAGGCCTATGCCTCTGGTACGGCGATCGCCGAGCGTGCGCGGGAAGCGCTGTCGTTCGACCAGCCGTCGATTCTTCCCGACATGGTCGAGGGCGACGTCTCGAAGATTACGGCGGCCACCGTGTATGCCGCGGCCGCGCAGAGCGACGCCGTGGCTCTCGAGATCGTGCGGGACACGGCGCGCTTTTTGGGAACGGGCATCGCGAATCTGCTGAACGTGTTCAACCCCGATTGCGTGGTGATCGCCGGTGGCGTCACACAGGCGGGAGAAGCGTTGTTCACGCCGCTTCGTCAGGAAGTGCGTCGACGTGCGTTCAAGCCCGCCGTCGATGCTTGCCGGATCGTACCCGGTACGCTGCCCGGCACCGCCGGCGTCGTCGGCGCGGTGGCCACGTTCATTGCGCAGCACACCGGTCGGCCACCCGCGTGATGTCTCCCTCGGGTACGACTCCGGCGGGTACGACTCCGGCGGGTACGACTCCGGCGGGGGCCACGCCAACCGCGTCGCGCAAGCAGCGCGTCGGCGTGATCGGCTCGTTTGTATGGGACGTGCTGCATGGTCGCGACAAACGCAGTGTACCAGTCGAAGAATGGGGGGGCATCACCTACTCGCTGTCGGCCCTCGACGCGGCGTTGCCCGATGACTGGGAGATCGTCCCGCTGGCGCGCGTCGGCGACGACCTGGTGGATCGCGCACGACTGTTCTGCCATTCGCTGCGGCATATGGCGTCCGATGCCGAGATCATCGGCGTCCCCTATCCGAACAACCGGGTAGAGCTGCGCTATCTCAATGACGAACGGCGCACCGAGCATTTGTCGGGTGGCGTACCGGCGTGGACCTGGATGGGCCTCAAGCCAGTGCTCGATGCGGCTCGGCTCGACGCGCTGTATATCAACTTTCTGAGTGGTTGGGAGCTCGACCTCGAGACCACGCAGCTCGTGCGGTCGCATTTCAGCGGCCCGATTTACTGCGACTTGCACATGAAGATCATGGCCGTGCTGCCCGACGGCCTGCGCGTGGCGCAACCGCTGCCGAACGTGGCCGCGTGGTGCGAGTGTTTCGACGTGCTGCAGGTGAACGAAGACGAGATGCAGATGATGGCGCCCGACTCGATGGCGCTGGCTGCGACGGCCATGGCCGCGGGCGTCTCGTGCCTCTGTGTGACGCTCGGCAAGCGCGGGGCGGTGTACGTGGCCGCACCGGGTTTCGAGCGGCTTCGGGACTTGCCGCCGGCGAGAGGTCACACATCTGCGCTATCCACATCGCCGCGCGGCGGGAGTGGCGCGCTCGGTGCACTGCGTACGGGGCTGGTGCCAAGTGTTCCGCCGCGGGTCGATGGCCCCGGCGATCCCACCGGATGTGGCGACGTCTGGGGCGCTACCCATTTCTCGCGACTGCTTGCCGGTGATATGTTGACGGATGCGATTGCGACGGCAAACCAAGCCGCGTCGCGCAACGTCGAGCATCGCGGGGCCTCCGGCCTTGCGAATCATCTCCGCGGAGAGCTGAGCCTTTCGTGACGTCTGTCATCAGCGTGCCGCCATCACTCGATGAGCACAGCTTCGAGCAGGTCTTCGAGCAGTTGGCGTTGGTACCGGAAGGCGAAAAGATCCTCGTCGACGCGCGTCATGCGCGCTGGGCGTCGCCCTACGGGCTCACCGCACTATTGTGCGTCGCGCAGTCGCGCCCCGATCGGATGGGCTTCGCGGTACCGGAGCATGCGGACACGGTGTCGTACTGGTCACGCACGGGATTCTTCCGGCATGCGGCCGAGCTGTACGACATGCACGGTACGGTGCCGCGCGCGCGTGACACGCACGAATCAGACGTGCTGCTCGAGATCACACCCATTACGAAAAGCGACGACGTGCACGGTGTGGTGGGCCGCATCCAGCAGAAGGCGGCCGATATTCTGCATGGCCAGCTCAATCTCGACACGGCGATTACCGGCGCGTTCGGCATGACGCTGAGCGAATCGTGTCAGAACATCGTGGAGCACGCGGGACTCGGCGGATGGGTGGCGGTGCAGACGTACAAGTACGCACGCCGTCTCGGTCGTCGTGTGGTGGTGATCGCCGTGTGCGACGCTGGCGTGGGCTTCCGAAAATCCCTCGAGAGTTCGCCGGGGCATCGACGCAGTGATCGGTGGGACGATGCGATGGCGCTTGAAGATGCCGTGCTCCGCGCCATGAGCCGTTTCCGTCATGGCGACAAAGGACGGGGCCAAGGGTTGGCGGGCATCCGTCGATTCGTCGGACGCTGGGATGGCAAGCTGTCCGTACGCAGTGGGACGGCCCGCATTGCGATCACGCCCGAGTGGGATGAGGACGTGCCGATGACCGAGGGGCTCCCCTTCTTTCCCGGTGCGCAGATGCAGGTCACGATTCCCGAACGGCTCGGCGACGCCCCCGTGCGTGCGCGCAGTGCCGGCGCGTCGCGTGCGCGTCCACGGAGTGCGCTGTGACCGCCCCCCTGGTGAGGTCGCGATGACGATAAACATCGACGTCGGGACCGTGTTACGCGGCACCGTGTGCGACCTGTATTCGAATCTCGTGACGCGACCCACCGGCGCAGCCGTACGCACCGCCATTGAACAGCAGGTGATCGAACTCGGCGCCTCGGTCGTGACCACGATCGACTTTTCGCAAGTCAACCTGTTGGATTTTTCGTGCGCCGACGAGATCGTGGCCAAGTTGCTGCTGCGCTATGCAAGCGACGACGGCCTCCCGGGTTTTCTCACGTTCCGCGGCATTCACGAAGGCCATATCGATCCGATCGAGACGGTCCTCGAACGTCATGCGCTGGCGTTGGTATCATGGCATGAGGGGGCGGCCGAACTATTCGGTTATGTGGACGACGACGAACGGTTGCATTGGGAAGCGGTGCGCGACCACGGACCCGTCTGGGCTGATTCGCTGGCGCCGATCTTGGCCGTGAGCGAGTCGTTCGCTGCCCATCAACTGGACCGGCTTCGACGTCGCCGGTTGATCATGCGTCGGGACGACGGCTTCACGGTGCCCGGCACCGTGGCGAGGGGAACATGAACGAAGAAGAGAAGGCCAAAGCACGGAAACTGGGGTTGTTCAGCGGATTCTCCCCAGTCCTGCAGGTGGTTGGGTTCATCAGTAGCCGTCCCGGGGACGCCGAGCGTGGGCCGATGATCCGACTACGCTCGGATGACGCGCTGGTGCGTCTCGTGACGGGACACGAGCTGGTGCGTGTGGTATCTGACCGACGTTCTGAACTGGCCGAGCTGCAGATCGACGACACGTTGCCTCGCGGCGGCTGCGTGCTGCGGGACGTCATCGGGGCTGCTCCGTCTGAACTCGTGCGCGTGGTGAAGTTGGACACCGACTCCCGGACGCGCGTCTGACCTCGTCCGGCCCCACGCCGGCCAACTCTGCATCCCAACCGCCGTGCCTGACATGAGTGACATCGACGCGATGCCCCCCATGCCGTCAGACGGGCTGCCTGCCGGTCTCCCTGACGGCCAGCCCATCGGGATTCCCTCCGCGCTGGCTCCCGGGCGCGCCCAGCGCTCCGTGGTGCGGCAGTTGGCGCAGCTGGATCGCACCGAATCCGCACTCGTGCTGGCCAGCGGGATGGCCGCGGTGGCCTGCACCATGGTCTCGCTGCTCCGCCCGGGCGATCATCTGCTCGTAAGCCGCTGGCTGCGCCCGGAAACGCGCCGGTTCTTCGAACACGAGCTTCCCGCGCTGGGCGTGCAGGTAAGTTTTGTCGATCCCACCGAAACGCGAGGCTGGCGTCGCGCGCTGACGCGCACCACGCGGCTGGTGTACCTTGAGTCTCCGGTCGATCCCACAACCCGTGTCGTCGACATGCGCCCCGTGCGTACGCTCGCGCAGGAGCTTGGGATCGCGCTGGTGGTCGACGCCACGCTTGCCAGTCCGATCAACTTCCGTCCGGTCGAACACGGCGCCGATGTGGTGCTCCACACGGCCAGCGTGTTTCTGGACGGCCATGACCACGGCTTTGCCGGCGTCGTGTGCGGTAGCGAAGCCGTCGTGGACGAGGTCCGCGCGAAAATGCGCTCGTGGGGCGCCGAGCCGCACCCCGCGGCGGTGGAGCAGCTGGCTCGTGGACTCAAGACGCTCGGTGTGCGCGTTGCCAAGCAGAACACCACCGCCATGATCGTGGCACAGTGGGCCGCTGCGCAGGCGACCGCCGACAGTGCCGTGCGCGCGGTGTACTACCCCGGTCTCACTACCCATCCCGATCACGCGGTGGCCACGGAGTGTTTTTCGGGGTACGGCAACCTCATCTCGATGGTCATGCGTGGTGGCGAGGCGGCCGTTGGTGAGCTCCTTGGCCGCCTGCAACAGTTTCGCGTGCGCGACGCAGCGACCGCCGCCCGGCTCGGCGGCGTGGAGTCGGTGGCGAGTGCACTCTCCGAAGGCTCGGTCCGTCTCAACATCGGTCTCGACGATGCGACAACATTGATCGGCGATCTCACTCAGGCATTGGAGTAGTTGGTGTCCGGCATTCTACGCCTGACGAACGTCAGCAAAGAGTACCCCCGCTCAGGCGCTGCCCTGCGCGACATCTCGTTCGAGATGCGCAAAGGTGAGTTCGTGTTTCTCGTGGGACATAGTGGGGCGGGCAAGAGTACGCTGCTGAAGCTATTGTCGATGGCCGAGCGCCCCACCACGGGTGAACTGCGCATCTCCGGCTTTTCCAGCCAGTCGATCAAGCCGCGCGAGATTCCCATACTGCGTCGTCGCCTGGGCATCGTGTTTCAGGACTTTCGATTGCTTCCCGATCGAACGGCGGAGCAGAACGTGGCGTTCGCCCTGGAAGTGACCGGGGCACCGCATGCGCAGATCCGCCCGAAGGTAGCCCGGTTGCTCACGCAAGTCGGCCTCGCCTCGAAGGCTACGGCGTTTCCGCACGAACTGTCCGGTGGCGAGCAGCAGCGCGTGGGCATTGCGCGCGCACTGGCCAACGATCCCTTCGTGCTGCTGGCCGACGAGCCAACGGGTAATCTCGACGACCGCGCCACACACGCGATCTTTCTTTTGCTGCGCGAGATTAACGCCCAGGGAACCGCGGTGCTGATGGCCACACACGATGTGGCGATGATTCAACGCTCAAATCTGCGTTTCCTCGAACTCGACCACGGCGAGCTCGTACACGATGGCACCGATGTGGCGCGCCTGCTGGCCGATATGCGAGGCCGCCGATGAGACTGGCCCTCCGTGAAGTGTTCCTCGCGTTCAAGCGCGCGCCGTTGTTGGCCATGCTCGGCATCACGACGATCGCCTTCTCGCTGTTCGCGTTCGGCCTGTTCGGCCTAGTCGCGATCAACATCAAGTCGGCGCTGCTCGAAATCGAAGATCGCGTAGAGATCCGTGCGTTCCTGATCGAAGGGGCGAAGGATGCACAAGTCGAAGAGTTGATGCAGGGCATCAACAAGATCCCGCAAGTCGCCGACGTCGGCTACGTGAGTCCCGATTCGGCCCTGCAACGGGCGCGCGCAGAACTGGAAGAGTTTCGTGACGTGATGGAGGGTGCGATGCTGCCCGGATCGGTGGAACTGCGTCTCAAGGAAGGGGCACGCGATCCCGAAACCGTACAGGCCATTTCGCGTCGCCTGCAGACGTACCCCGTGGTGGAAGAAGTGCGCTACGGACGCGAGTGGGTGGAGAAGCTCTATCGCATCCGCAACATCGCCGGTATCGCCGGCTCGGTGCTTGGCACCGTGTTCGCGCTCGTTGCGATCATCATCATCGGGTCCACGATCCGGATGGCGATCCTCGCCCGCACCAAGGAAATCGAGATCATGCGTCTGGTGGGCGCCACGAACACTTTCGTACGCCTGCCGTACCTGATCGATGGCACCCTCAAGGGACTCGCCGGCGGCGCGATTGCCGCGCTGCTGTCGTGGGCCACCGTGCAGCTGGTTTCGAAGAATCTCATGACCGCACAGTTCTTCAATGCCGATCAGGTGATGCTCGGCATCGCGGCCGGCGGCGTGCTGGGTCTCGTGGGCAGCTGGCTTTCGGTGGGTCGTCACCTGCGCCGCGTGTGGCGCGACGCCTAGTGCGCGCAGCACGAATGCGTGCCGCCGCGCACACGATGGCGCACACGATGGCGCACACGATGGCGCACATTGTGCGCCGGGCGCTGCTCGTCGGCGTGATGACGGTGGCCAGTGTCGCGGCAGTGTTCGCGCGACCGACGATCGCGTTGGCCCAGGCTACCGGTGTGCCCGAGCAGCGTCTGCGCCAGCAACAGGACGAGCTCGACAAGCTGCGGAAAGAGCGCGCCGATCTCGAGTCGAAGATGGCCTCGTTGCAGCGAAGCGCGCGCACGTTGGCTGACGAAGTGAGCAACCTCGAAGCGCAGCGCAAAGCGACGGCGCGACTCGTGGGTGCGCTCGACCAGCAGCTCGAGACCATCAACACCGAAGTCGTAAAGGCGGGCTCGGGGCTTGTGAAAGCCGAGAGTGAGCTTGTGAACAAGCGGTCGGCACTGCAACGGCGCA
>JBBQDT010000151.1:0-10839 GCA_038319955.1 Gemmatimonadales bacterium
CACGCCACAGGAGCCGGCGAAGCGCCCCGCGCAGGATACCGCGACGAAGAAGAAGACCGGCACCGTGCTCCAGTTCGACAACGGCAAGCTTGTGGGCGAAGCGCCAGCCGGCCAGGCGACGCCAGTCACGAGCGCCATCCAGAAGCCTCTCACGCCTCCAGCGACTCCCCCCGCGACAGGTGCGCCCGCACAGGGCCTCGTGCCTGCCACGCCCGGCGCCTTGCCGCCCGGGCCAGTGGTCCAGGTCCCACAGAATTCGGCGGGACAGCCAGACAGCACCAAGACACAGGCGCAGCTCGCCGCGGAAGCGGCCGCCGGCATCATGAATGTCCCGGCCGTGGCCCCCTCGGCGGGCATCTCCCTCGACCCCCGGCTCCAGGATGCGAAGCTGCGCCTCCAGATCGCGGAGCGTCAGCGCGACCGGTACGAGATCGAGATCCACAAGAAGTTCTCGCTCGCGGCGGCATGCCTGATCTTCTGCATCGTCGCGCCGCCCATCGCCCTTCGCTTTCCGCGCGGCGGCGTGGGGCTCGTCATCGGGGTCAGCCTCGTGGTGTTCGCCCTGTACTATGTTGGTCTCATCGGCGGCGAGGCGCTCGCCAACAAGGGCATCGTTCCGCCGTTCTGGGCGATGTGGGGAACCAACGTGATCCTGACGCTCGTGGGCCTGATACTGCTGCTGCGCATGGGGAACGACTCGGGCTCCGGACGCGGCGGCGGCATTCGCGAATGGCTGGACGAACGGCGCCTGCTGCGAGAAGAGAAGCGGGCCGCCGAACTGGCGAGGGCAGCGTGATGCGCATCGGCGGACCGCTCGACCGATACGTCTTCGTCGAGTGGACGAAAATCTTCGTCTCCACGGCGCTCGGCCTCCCGCTCCTGCTGGTGATCATCGACCTCACCGATCACCTCCAGAGCTATCTCGATCGCAACATCCCGCGCGCCGACATCGCGCTGAGCTACGTCTACTGGATGCCGCAGTCGATGTTCCTGGCCATGCCGGCCGCCGTGCTGTTCGCCACCGTGTTCTCCATCGGGACGTTCACCCGCTACTCCGAGGTCACTGCGGCCAAGGCGTCGGGCATCAGCTTCTATCGCCTCATCGCCCCCATCCTGCTCGGCGCGACGATCGCCGCGGGCATCGACCTCGTGATCGGCGAGATGGTCCCCGTCACCGACGCGCGCCGCAACGTGCTGCTCGGCGAGAGCAAGATCAGCGCGGGCACGCAGCGATCCAACTTCGCCTACGCCGGCGAATATGGCCGGGTGTACAAGGCGTTGAACCTGGACGTGTCGCAGGGATCGCTCGACCGGCTCCAGATCGAACGAAAGGGCAACGGTGCGGATTACCCGACCGTGCTCATCTCATCGTCCTCCGCCAAGTATTCAGCCGCTGCCCCGACGGCCAAGGGGCATTGGGTGCTCCAGCAGGGTGAGATGCATGTCGTGCGCGACACCACGCCGGGCCTGAACGTGAGCTTTACGTCCATGCGGGACAAGCGGATGGACGACCTCCGCCCCGTGGACCTCATGGCCAGGCCGCGCGATCCGCAGGAGATGCGCTTTGCCGAGTTGACGCGATTCATCAGGGCGCTGGAACGCTCGGGGGGCGACGCCAACCTCCTGCGCGTGGAACGGGCGCTCAAGATCGCCATTCCCATCACGTGCCTCGTCATAGCATTGTTCGGCGCGCCACTTGCCACGAGCACGCAGCGCGGCGGCACCGCCTACGGCATTGGCGTCAGCCTCGCGACGACAGTCACTTTCCTCATGATGATCCAGCTCACGAAAGCCATCGGCGGCAAGAACCTCATCGCGCCGGACATCGCGGCGTGGCTGCCGAACGCGATCTTTGCCGTGATGGGCCTCGTGCTCCTGTACCGCGTACGCACGTGAGCGAGTTCGATCGACGGTTCGTCGAACGCCGACCCACCGAGCAGTTCCCCATCGTCCAGCGGCAAGGCATCCTCTTCACGCGCCGCGTGACGAGGGGCTTCATCGCCTTCTTTCGACAGATCGGCCAGCGCGGCTACTTCCTGCGCGACATCGGCCGAGCGTTCGGCGATCCGGCGACGTTCGTCCCCGAGACGATCCGCCAGATGCGACGAATCGGGGTGGACTCCATTCCGCTGACAGTGATCGTCGCGGCATTCATTGGCGGCGTCATCGCGTTGCAGACCCGCTATCAGCTCTTCCCGGGGGTACAGCTCACGATCATTGGACTGTCCGTCCGACTGATGCAGGTGCTCGAGCTGGGACCGCTCCTCACGGGTCTCGTGCTCACAGGGCGCGTCGGCGCGCGGATGACGGCGGAGATCGGGACCATGCGCGTCACCGAGCAGATCGACGCGCTCGAGACGCTGTCGTACGATCCGCTGGCGTTTCTCATCGTTCCCCGCCTCCTCGCCTGCCTCGTGATGCTGCCCGCCCTGGTCATCCTCGCCGATGCCACGGGATTGGTGAGCGGGTACGGGGTGGCGGTGTACGCCACGGACGTCACGAAGGAAGACTACATCGCCGGCGTGCGACTCGGCTTCGGTACCTTCCAGGTCGTGTATTCGCTGTTGAAGGCCACGCTGTTCGGCGCGGCGATCTCGTTCATCTGTTCGTACGAGGGATTCGTGACCGAGGCGGGCGCTGAGGGGGTCGGGCGCTCCACCGCCAGGGCAGTCGTGATTACGTCGGTGGCCATTCTCGTGCTGGATACGTTGACTGCGGCGCTCCTCGCCCCTTACCTACAGACATGAAACGCCGCGACGAAGTCCTGGTTGGCATCTTCCTCATCACCGCGGTGGCCATTGCGCTGCTCGGGACGCTCTGGCTGGTACGCGGCGGCCTGTCGTCGGGGTATCCGCTGTATGCGAAATTCGCGTGGGGGCAGAACCTCAAGCCGGGACAGCCAGTGCTGCTGGCCGGCGTGAATGTCGGCAACGTCCGCGACGTGAAGCTCCGCAACGACGGCTTCCTCGACGTGGTGCTGCGGGTCAACGACGACGTGAAGGTGCCGAAGAACTCCGTGGCAAGCGTGAAGCCGGTCGGCATCTTCGGCGACGCAGCCATCGCGCTCACCCCCAAGGGACCGAGCACGATCTCCTTTGCGCCGAACGACACGGTGCCCGTCGGCATGAGCGACACGGACATCCAGGCGATCATGAATCGGGTGGACACCATCGGCGCCACGGTGAGCCAGATGACGAAGGCGCTCAACGCGGAACTCATCGCGTCCGGCGGCATCAAGGACATCCGCAAGTCGCTCGCGAACGCCGCGGAGCTCTCGGCCAATGCGTCGCGGTTGTCCGTCCAGCTGGCGTCCATCGCCGCAGAGCAGAACCGCAACCTCTCGGCGACGATGGCATCGTTCCGTCGCGCGGCCAATGCAGTGGACTCGGCGTCGATCGATTCGACGCTCAAGAACTTCAAGAAGTCGAGTGAGAGCCTCACGCGCATCGCCTCGAACCTCGACTCGACGACGAAGCGCGTGAATGGGATAATGGCCGGTGTCGAGCGGGGCGATGGGACGGTCGGCAAGTTCCTGAAGGATACGCTGCTCTATCGCGACCTTCGCGGTCTCGTGACACAGGCAGATTCAGTGCTGGCGGATCTCAAGGCCAATCCGAAGAAGTACATCACTCTGCGAATCTTCTAGGAGCGGAAGAGCGGACGCGGAACCGCTACAGCGCACACGGATAGACACGGAGAACCGGACGGATTTACACGGATACGGCAAAGGGGCTGGCCTCGAACGCCGAGGCCAGCCCTTCGATTATAAGAAATCTTCGCTTTCTTGCTGCGCGTGGAAACTGTTGCGCCCTTGGGGCCGGGACGAGGCCGTATCCGTGAAAATCCGTGCAGTTTTCTCCGTGTCAATCCGTGTCAGGCAGGTATCACGTCCGCTCTCCACGACCCACGGTGAGATAATACACGGGGATCCCGACGAGAATGATTCCCAGCACGGCGGCGGTTGGCCAGCGCGACGTCTTGTCGAGCAACGCATTCCCCAACAGGAACATCGTCGCCAGGATGAACATCCACGGCACGATTGGATAGAGCGGCACCTTGAATGGTGGATCATACGCGGCGCGCTTCCGCAGGACGAAGATCGACGCCACCGCCAGCGCATAGAAGGGCACGATCGCCGTCACGAACGTATCGGCCAATTGCTCGAAGGTCCGCAGCATCACGAACACCACGCCGAGCACCGTGACGAGCACGATCGACACGTAGGGCGTGCCGTACTTCGGATGCACCGCGGCCACCTTCCTGAAGAACAGGCCGTCCTCCGCCATCGCGAAGAAGACGCGTGGAGACGTCAGCAGCGTTCCATTCAGCGTGCCGAACGTCGACAGCATCACCGTGGTGGCCACGAGGATCACACCGGGCGCGCCCATCAGCCGCTGCGCGACATCCGCCGCCACGAGCTTCGAGTGGCGGATCTCCTCCACCGGCAGCACTGCCATGTACGCGAGGTTCGCCAGCAGGTAGATGAAGATGACGGCCAGGGTGCCGATGATGATCGCGCGCGGCAGCGTCTTGCGTGGATCCTTCACCTCGCCGGCGACGAAGCTCAGGTCGGCCCATCCGTCGAACGCCCACAGCACGGACACGAGCGCGAGCCCGAACGCCGCAATATGGAACGAGCCTTCGGGAACCGCCGGCGTGTAGAAGCCACCCGTTTTCGGCAGGCCGAGCGACAAGGCCAGTGCGATGATGAACAGCAGGCCGCCGTACTTCGCCAGCGTCGTCAGGTTCTGCACGAGCGAGCCCCAGCGAACGCCCACGTAATTGAACGTCGCCGTGATTGCGATCGCCACTGCGGCGACGTAATGCACGTAGTCGGTGTACGGAGCCACCGCCGGATCGAATCCCAGTACCCGCAGGAAATACTCGGCGAATGTCGTACTGATGGCGCCGAGCGACGCTGCGCGGATGAGCACCAGTTCCGACCAACCGAAGAGAAAGGCGGGAAGCCGTCCGAATCCTTCGCGGATGAAGACGTACGCGCCACCTGTCTCCGGATACGCGCCGGACAGCTCGGCGAGCGTGAGCGCGCCGCAGAGCGCGAACAACCCGCCGGCGATCCACACCGACATGAGGGGAAGCGGGCCTGGCAGCTTGTCGGCGATGCCGGCGGGAGAGCGGAAGATCCCCGATCCGATGGTCGAGCCGATGAGCACCGCGACGGCGCTCCAGAGGCCGAGCTGTCGTTTCAGTGAGGAGTTGATCGGTTGCGCGGATGAAGAGGTCGCCATTCGGGAATGGTACGCCGCGGGATGAGCCGGGGGGAGATACAACAGCAGGACCAGGGAATCTCTCCCCTCTCCCCTCTCATCTCTCACCTCTCCCCTCTTTCGGGTCAGGGTTCTGCCGGTTGACCCCTGCCCGGCGCAAGGTGAGCTTTCGTGTTCGCTCAAGTAGTTGTCAAACTTCACGCTGCACATGCGCCTCTCCTTCGCCGACGGACTCTTTTGGCTGTCCGTGGCGTGCTGTACCATCGCGCAATTTTTCATCATCCGCTCAGTGCGTGGCAGCCGCTACGTCCCCGAGCCGACGGCGCATGCGCCGCGCTCCGGACACAGGATGGAAGTCGCGTGGGCCGTGCTGCCGGCCGTCGGTCTCGCCGTGCTGCTCTACTTCACGTGGCGCGCTGTGCATCCGCAATGAGCACGCTGCGGCGCTACTCGTACATCGCGTTCTTCGTCGCCTGCACGCACCTGGTGTTCGGCGCCATCGTCCGCATCTCGGGCTCCGGCATGGGCTGCGGTGACCACTGGCCCAAGTGCTATGGGTCGTGGTTCCCGCCGCTGAATCGGCCCGACCTCATCATCGAGGTCTCGCACCGGTATCTCGCGTCGATCCTGCTGTTGACGCTCATCGGGTTGCTCGTCGCCGCGTGGCGCCGTCGCGATGAGCCAGGTGTGGGCGGACGCGGCGGTGTCCTTCGCAGCGCCGCACTCGCTGTCACGCTCGGCGTCTCTGCCGCGCTGCTCGGGGCCATGACCGTGAAGCTCGGCAACGCACCACTGGCGACGCTCGCGCACTGGACCGTGGCGATGAGTCTCGTCGCTACGGTGGTGGCAACGGTGATCCGCGCCGGTGGGCTCGGGGGCGACTATGCCCGCGAACATGGCGTGTCGGGCAAGACGCGACGGGCAGCTGTCATCGGCGCCGCGATGGCACTCATCGCGGTCGTGATGGGCGGGCTCACCGCGAAGTATCCTGGTGCCGCGATGGCCTGCCTCGAGTTCCCGCTGTGCGGCGCGAACCCCGACGTGCAGCGTTCCGCCGTGCACGTGCAACTGACGCATCGCGTCATCGCGCTGCTCCTCATCCTGCACCTCTTCGGCATGGTGATGGCCCAGCGCAAGCGGCGCGAATCGCTGATGCAGCGCGTCGCGCTGATTGCCTTCTCGCTCGGCGTGTTGCAGCTCCTCGTCGCCGGCGCAATGATCGGCATGCATCTCCCCCCGGTGCTGCGGTCCCTGCACGAGGCCACGGGGGTGAGCATATGGATCGCGACGTTCGCCCTGGCCTACCTCGCACGCATCGCTGGCGACGGTGATGGCGTGCGCGAGCCGCGTGTGGCTCCGTCTCCAGTTGGACTGTCCGACAGCGGCATGGTGCGCGCGAGCGTGAACGCGCGCGGCGAGTCGGGAACGGCCGTCGCTGAGTCGAAGCGACCGGGCGTCGTGGAGCCGAAGGAACCCTGGCAGGGTGCCCGCCGTTGAGCAACGTGATCTCCGACACGCCGGTGCGGCAGAGCTTTGCCCGCGACCTCGTGGCACTCACGAAGCCGCGCATCATCTCGCTGCTGCTCGTCACCACCATCGCGCCGATGTACGTCGCGGGCTCGCCGCCATGGACGCTGACGCTCGCCGTCTTCATCGGCGGCTACCTGATGGCCGGCGGCGCGAATGCCGTGAACATGTACATGGATCGCGACATCGACACCGAGATGGCGCGCACGAAGCTGCGCCCGATCCCGAGTGGTCGCATGCATGCCGAGGCCGTGCTCGCGTTCGGTGTGCTGTGTGCGACGACGGCGACCTTCCTGCTGGCCCACGTGGCCAACGTGCTGACGGCGGCGCTCGCACTGGGCGGGTTCTACACGTACGTCTTCATCTACACGCGCTGGCTCAAGCGCAGCTCGCCGCAGAACATCGTCATCGGCGGCGCGGCGGGTGCGTTTCCTCCGCTCGTCGGATGGGCGGCTGTGACGAACCGGATCGACCTGCTCGCGATCTACCTGTTCCTCATCATTTTCTACTGGACGCCGCCGCACTTCTGGGCGCTCGCGCTCAACAAGCAGCGTGATTACAACCGCGCCGGCGTACCGATGGCGCCGTTGGTCTGGGGCGAGCGGGAGACGATGCGGAACATGCTGTGGTACACGCTCATCCTGCTGCCGATGACCGTGCTGCCGGTGGCGTTCGGTGCGCTCGGTATTCCGTACCTCGTGGCGGCGCTTCTGCTCGGCGGATGGCTGCTGGTGGGTGTGATTCGGGTGATGCGGGCGGATGATTTCGTGAAGCCGGCGTGGTCGGTGTACAAGTATTCGCTGTTGTATCTCGCGTTGCTCTTCGCGGCGATGGTGGTGGATCGGGCGCTCGTCTGATGGAACGGCCTTTAAGGATGTACGGAGACAGCCGGCTCTCATTCTGGATGAATGATGCCGACAGTATCTGCTGGAACGACAGGAACGACCGGCTAGCATTCAAGGATTGAAGAATTCAAGGATGATCACAGCCTTCAGGTGCACCACTGCTCCAGTCTTCATCGCGCAGTAGTCGCCGTACACCGTAATGTCCCTGGTGCGTGCAGTCCTGCATCACCGCAGTCGCAGTCCCCAAGAACGCTCAATGTCAGACGGTTTTTCCAATGCCACCCGCGAGATGCCGCTCCTCCTTGGCGCGCAGAACGGCTCTCCCGAGACCCTCCTCCTCATCGGGTCGCCCGACGCGAATGGCGTCGTTCACGTCCGCGGATGGTCCGCCGACGATTGGAGTGCGCCGCCCGGTGCCCGCGCGGAGCGCGCCTCGGCACTGCTCGAATGGCTCGAGCGCCAGTCGTCCGCCGGACGCTCCATGAACCAATCGCTGTACGCCGTGCGCCTCTGGCTGCGCGGAGAAGGTGGAGGGGGCGCACCGCGCTGACGTGACCACCCCCGCACAGCCCACCGCCGATGCGCGCGGCGGGCGCCCAAAATCGCCGAAACCCCTCAGGGCGCTCCTCCCGCGCCTCAGTCCATACGCGGGACGACTCACCGCATCCGCAGTCTGCCTCGTCATTGCTGCGGCAGTGGGGCTCGCGTTTCCGCAGGTCGTCCGCAAGCTGCTCGACGCCGCGTTCCAGCAGCACGATCGCGCGCTGCTCGACCGCATCGCCATTGGCCTCGTGGCGGCGTTCGCGCTTCAGGGTGTGATGAACTTCATCCAGGTGTACCTCCTCACCGGCACGGCGGAGCGCGTCATCGCCAAGCTTCGCGAGGATGTGTTCTCGCATCTGATTCACCTCTCGCCCGGATTCTTCACCGAGCGACGCACCGGCGAGCTCACGAGCCGCCTCTCGGCGGACCTCGCGGTGCTGGGGTCGCTGCTCGCGTCGAACATCAGCGAGCTCTCGCGGCAGTCGCTCTTTCTCGTCGGCGGCATCGTCATGCTCGCGCTGACGCATCCGCACCTCACGACCACCACGCTCGCCGGCGTCCCCATCGTCGTCGGCTCGGCGTTTTTCTTCGGTCGACGACTGCGCCGTGCTAGCACCGGCGTGCAGGATCGCGTCGCCGAAGCGATGGGCATGGCCGACGAGGCATTCTCGCAGATCCGCACCGTGCAGAGCTTCGTGCGCGAAGAGGAGGAGACGCGGCGCTATCACTACCTGCTCTCCGACGTGGTGCGCGCGGCGATCGCCCGCGCGAAGGCGCGTGCACTGCTGTTCGGCGTGGTCGGCTTCGTGGCGTTCGCCGGGGTCGTCGCCGTCCTGTGGCAGGGCGGCCGCCTCGTGCTCGACGGCGCGCTCACTCCCGGCGCGCTCGTCTCGTTCCTGCTCTACGCCATCACGGTGGCCGCCGCGGTGGGCTCTCTCGCCTCGTTGTTCGGCAGCTACCAGGAGGCGGTCGGCGCCGCCCAGCGCGTGTTCGAGCTGCTCGACATGCGGCCCACGGTGCCCGAGCCGGTCGTCGCCGGCACCCTGTCTCGACCCGTGCGTGGCGCGCTGTCGCTCGAGAACGTGAGCTTCCGCTACGCGCCGGACCTGCCCGACGCGCTCAGCGAGGTGTCGTTCGACATCGAGCCCGGCGAAGTCGTCGCGCTCGTCGGCCCCAGCGGTGCCGGCAAGACGACCATCGCGTCACTCATTCCGCGCTTCTGGGACGTGACCAGCGGCCGCATCACGCTCGATGGCGTGGACATCCGCGAGCTGTCCTTCACCGACCTGCGCGGCACGGTGGGACTCGTGCCACAGGAGCCCGCGCTGTTCAGCGGTACGGTGCGCGAGAACATTGCCTATGCGCGTCCCGACGCGAGCCTCGAGGACGTCACCGCCGCAGCGCGCGCCGCGCATGCGCTCGAGTTCATCGACCGGCTTCCACTTGGCCTGGAGACCAAGGTCGGTGAGCGAGGCGTGAAGCTCTCGGGCGGACAGCGTCAGCGCATCGCCATCGCGCGTGTCTTCCTCAAGGACCCGGTTGTCGTGGTGCTCGATGAAGCGACGTCGAGCCTCGACAACGAGAGCGAGCGGCTCGTCGAGGAGGCCATGGAGGAGCTCCTCCGCGGCCGCACGACCCTCATCATCGCCCATCGGCTGCGCACCGTACGTCGCGCTGACCGGGTGCTGGTCCTCGAGCATGGACGCATCGTCGAACAGGGCACGCACGACGCCCTCGTGGACTCCACCGGGGTGTACGGGAAGCTCTACAAGGCCGAGCTCAGGGCTTAGCGACATCTTTTTCGGCAAACACAAGAGTTGATAAAACGGCCGGTTGGCCCCTTCTTGGCTGTCATGAACTCGACCTCCACCCGCTTCGGCCATGCCGCGCGGCGTACGTTGACGGGTCTCGTGGGCATCCTCGCGCTGGCCGCCTGTAGCGGCTCGCCAAGGAGTAGAGCCGACACTTCGATCGTCGCTCACCCCGAATCCGCTCGTTACAAGCCCGAGGGCGACGAAGGGCTCGGCGTGTCCGTCGTCATCGTGCTCGACAACTCCGGGTCCATGAAGGGCAACGCGCCTGGCGACGCGAGGCCGAAGTTCGAGGTGGCCAGGACCGCCATCGAGCGCACACTGGACGCCACGGAAGCGGCACTCCTCAAGCGCCCTGACTATCCGGTGAAGGTCGGCCTCATCCTGTTCTCGGACAGGACCGAGACGATCCTCGCGATGCAGCCGTACAACCGGGATTCGGTGCGCGTCGCCATCAGCCGCCTGCCCCGCCCGTCGGGCGGCACGGCCCTCGGCGATGCGATGGACGTCGCGCGGCAAGCCTTGTACAAAGCCGGAACTTTTCGGAAAGTAATGCTCGTAGTGACGGACGGTGAGAACAACAAGGGAGCGGCGCCGGCCGACGTTGCGCATGAGATCTTCACGAAGAGTGACGGTGGCGTCGGGATGTATTTCGTCGCCTTCGACACGAAGGCCGACAAGTTCGCTTTCCTGCGCGACGTCAAGGGCGACGTCGTCTCCGCGCAGAACGGCGCGGCGCTCGAAGCGTCGCTCGCCGAGCTGTATGAAGGAAAGGTGCTGGCCGAATCGGCGACGGAGCCGAGCCCCAATGTCTCCATCCTCGATTCTTCGCGTCACGACGCTGTGAAGTCCACCCCCAGGAGTCGTCCATGATCATCGACAAGT
>JBBQDT010000152.1:0-10658 GCA_038319955.1 Gemmatimonadales bacterium
CAGAATGGCGCGCCGCTCCTCTCTCCTGCTGTCCGACAATCAGGCCGGCATGCCGGCCGACTGGTGGGCCGAGTTACTTACAAGCCGGCTCGCCGTCGCCAGCCGTACCGACGATCGGGTTCGTGGTGTTGACGCCGATACCGCAGCTGAAGCTGGCGATCTGCGTGTGCGTGATCGTCGCGGACCAATAGCCCGAGCCAGGAACGATCGTCGGGGTGTTGACGCCCGTGGACGGCTTGAACTTGAGCTTCGTGGTGTCGTAGGTCACGTACTTGGTCGAGTCAGCGAAGAACGACTCTTCGGCCGTGACGAGGTTGCGGAGATCCGACTTCATCGCGGCGATATACGCCTTCGACTTGGTGTTGGCGAACTTCGGGATCGCGATGGCGGCCAGAATGCCGATAATCACGACCACGATCAGAAGCTCGATAAGTGTAAAGCCACGACGGGCGCGGTTCATCATTTGAAAATTCTCCAGGAGAGTGCCAGCAAGGGACGGATGCGATGTTCCGTCAGGCGGGTTGCCAAGCTTCGCTGAGCTCGCGGTCACTGCTAAAGCAACCTGCGGACCAATCATTTGAATCCGCGTAAGTGGTGAGTCTGCAATCAGTTACTCATCTGCTTCCGAGCCTGCGCAGGCTCGATCCTGCGGGATTCTGCGGCATCCCTAGCAGTTTGCGGCAAAGCTCTCCGCAGAGCGGACCGTCTATTTGCGGCCTTCCCGAATGGCGATGCTGGATTCGCGAATCGCTGCGCGCATCAGGTGACTATCGCGCGGTGGGACGAGCGGCAGGCCGGCCATCGCCTCTCGCTTCGCGTCCTTCCAGCGCCCGAGCTTTGCGAGACAGTAGACGTACTCGTAGCGACCTTCGCCGAGATCCGGCTCCACACCGAAGGTCCACTCGAACAGCGCCACTGCCGGCGCACACAGCCCGGCTCGCGTATACGAGTCGGCAATCGACAAGGTCATGCCCGCATCATAGGGAAAGATCCGAATGGCGCGGCGATACTCCATCTCGGATTGGCTGAGTCGCGATTTGTATCCCACGTGGCGCGCAAAGAGGAAGTGCGCACGGTAGCCGTTCGGCGCATCCTTCATGAGCTGGTCGAAGAACGCATCGTTGTTCTTCCACACGCGCATGCGGTCGATGGAGCGCGCGAGACCCGCCACGAGCAGCAGCGCGAGGAGACTCATGGCCAGTCGTCGGCGCGCGGGTGTCGCGTGCGCGCGTATGTGCACCGCGGCCGCGCCTGCCGCGAGCACGACGCCGATGCTCGGAAAGAAGAGCGTCCGCTCCGCGGTGACGAAGCCCGCCGGCACGAGGAGGTTGCTCACCGGCAAGTACGAGATGATCACCCACAGGAGGCCGAAGCTCACCACCGGTGAGCGCGTACGGAGCACGAACGCGAGCACCACCGTGCCGATGCAGATGAAGACGCCGGGAAGCTGCGAGAAGGCCGGACCATTCGCGATGACGACATCGTTCGGCGAATAATCCGCGCTCAGCTTCGTGGGAAAGACGAGCAGCTGTGCGATGCGCGGCATCTCGTTCATCATGGTCCCGATTCGATCGAATGGGCTCATGCGAAGGAATCGGAAGATCGGATACGGCAGGAAGCCCGCGAGATCCTGCTGGATCAGGCCGCGCACATAGAGGTAGATGAGCGCGAGCATCGTGAGCAGGAGCAACAGCGGACGAATCGCGCGAAGGCGCGCCCGCCAACCCTCGGAGGGCAGCACGGTCATCTCGGCGGCGACCAGCAGCGCCGGCAGCACGATGGCGTGCTCCTTCGTTGCGAGGCCGATGCCGAACAGCCCGCCGATCGACAGCATGTCGCGCCAGGAGAGTGTGTGCGTCAGGCGTCGTCGCAGGTAGAGTCCCACGGCGAGCGCGAGGCACAGCGCGACGATGAGCTCCGACTGGCCGACGATGTTCCCGGTGACCTCGACGTGCACCGGGTGCACGGCGAACAGCGCGGCGGCGACCCACGCGCCAGCTCTCGGGAGGATCGCCACGGCGCACCAATACACGGCGAGCGCGGTGGCGACCGCGAGGACGATGTTGCCGAGATGAAAGAGCCACGGCGACCCGTTGGCGGCCGTCCACTGGAGCGTGAACAGCGTCATGACGACCGGCCGATAGCCATCGCCGCCATACTTCGCTGGCCAGTACGTCTCGCGGAAGAGCTGCGGCACGTGCAGCATCGACTGCACGCGGGGGTTGTCGAAGATGATGCCGCGGTCGTCGTACGTGAAGTCGTGGCCGATGCTCGTCGCGGTCGCGGCGAGGGCGAGCAGGGCGAGCGTGACGAACGGCAGCCACCTGCGCTGCGCAAGCGTCATCGCGAGAACGAGAACTTCAGGATGTGCCAGAACGCCGCGACGCCGTCCTTCCAGTTGATCTTCTTGCCTTCCGCGTAGGTTCGTCCCGCGTAGGAAATCGGCACCTCATAAATACGCGCGTCCTGCTGGGCCAGCCTCGCGGTGATCTCCGGCTCGAAGCCGAAGCGGTCCGACGTGAGGTGCAGCGAGCGTGCGAGATCACCGCGGACCGCCTTGTAGCACGTCTCCATGTCGGTGAGGTTGAGGTTCGTCAGCATGTTGCTGAACAGCGTGAGCAGCGTGTTGCCCACCGAGTGCCAGTAGTAGAGCACGCGGTGCGGGCCGCCGAGGAAGCGCGAGCCGAAGCAGGCGTCGGCCTTGCCGTCGATGAGGGGCTGGAGCAGCACCGGCCAGTCCTGCGGATCGTACTCGAGGTCGGCGTCCTGCACGATGACGACGTCGCCCGTGCTCGCGGCGAGCGCGGTGCGAATCGCCTTGCCCTTGCCGCCGTTCTCCGGCTGGAAGATGAGCCGATCGATGAACCCGGCGGCGTGCAGCTCGATGAGTCGCTCGCGCGTGCCGTCCGTGGAGCCGTCGTCCACGCAGATGATCTCCTTCCGTATCGGCGTCGCGTGCACCCGGTCGAGGATGGTCTCGATGGTGTGGCGCTCGTTGTAGATGGGAATGAGCACCGAGAGCCGAAACGTCTTCACGTCGAGCGGCGTCAGTTCGCGCGGCTTCGCGGCGAGCGTGAGCGACTTCGCTTCGATGGTTGGTACGGACGAGGGAGTGAGTGTCATCGAGGGAGGACGGTGAATGCGGCGCCGCCGTCGTACTGTTCGCGTGGAGCGAGCAGCGGGACGGCACGCGTGGACAGGTATTCGGCTGCGTCGAACGTGGCTTTGCTTGCGACGAGTACGGCACGAACCGGGTACGCCGCCAGCAACGGCTCCAGCCCTTCCCTCGCTTCCACCTCGGCGGATCGCACGCGCAGGTAGTGCGCCGTGGTGAAGGAAGCCACTGGGACGGCCTTGCGACCGGTGTACAGAAAGACCGCGCCCTCGTCATCGGCTGCTACCACGTCCGAGGGCGAGGTGTTGGCGTTGGTCCACGCGAGCGCGGCCGCGATGCGAGCGTCGCCCGCTCGGGAAATGCTCGCCCACCATTGGCCACGCACCGCGCGGAGCTCATAGCCTGCATAGCCGACCCCCACCCAGGCGAGCAGCGCTGCCAGCGCTAGACGAACGGGCCTGCGCACGCGTGACGTGCCCGCCGCCGCGAGCACGAAGAGGATGAGCGGCCACACGCCCCAGACGAAGCGGGACGGCTGGAACGGCCACACGAGGACGATGGCGGTGTAGGCGACGAGGAAGAGGAGCGTCACCGGGGCGCGACGGACCATGGTCACCGCGCCGACGACCGCGAGCACGGCCAACGCGAGGCGTGTGATGGTGTGTGGCACCGCACCGCGCGCCGGGGAGAAGAGCGCGGTCAGCATCGACGTCGTCTCCGGCACCGTGCGCGCGAGCGTCTCGGCAATCATCGATGGGCCCATGTCGTGATAGCCGCGAAACCACCATCCGACATACGAGCCGTAGTTGCCCTGGAGCGGCGCAGGCAGCGGACCGGCGTGTGACCCGCTCCACAGTTGCCACGGCGTCACCACCCCCACCGCGCACGTGGCGAACACCGCGGCCTCGCGCCAGCGTCGTTGCGCGACCAGCGGGAGGGACACGGCCAGCACGAGCACGATGCCATGCGTGCGGACGAGCGTCAGGCATCCAACGAGAATGCCCAGCCCGAGTGCATGTCGCACGCTCGGTGGTCCGGCGATGAGTCGTTCGCCGATGACGAGTGAGGCCAGCAGCAGCGCGAGAAAGAGTGGCTCCGACAGCACCATCGTCACGAGCACCAGCAGGGGAACGCTCACCGCGGTGAGGACCCCTGCCCCGAGCGCCCACCGGCGGCTGCCGAGCCGCTCGCGCACCAGCTGCGCGATGAGCACGGCACTGGCACAGAGAAAGACAGCGTTGAGCAGCTTGAAGAGCGTGACGTTCGCGGGAAAGGCCGGCGCGATACGCCACACGAGCGCGAGCAGCGCCGGGTAGCCTGGCGGAAAGTGCGTCGCGACGGGTGCGCCGGGGAGATTCAGGTATCGATAGCCCTCACCCGTCGCGAGCGAGCGCGCGAGGATGACGTACATCGAGTCGTCATGAAAGACGCCGACGTGAAAACCGTCCGTCACGGCGATGCCGACGGCGAGTGCGAGCAGGGCGATCGCCGACAGTGTCAACGCCCACCGCCGGTCCGGTCGCGCGTGCACGCTCAGCGCCTCGACGTGCGGTGCGGGCGAGCGCATGGCAGCAGTCACGGCACCACCTCGAACACCGCGCCGGTGGAGAGCGGCTCGATGAGTCGAAGGCCTGGATGTCGTCCGACGAGTGCCTCCGCAGAGGAAACCATCGTCGGCGCGAGCACGACGACGAAACGCGCCGGCACGGCGGCGAGCATTGCGCTCAGGCGCCTCGTGCCTTCGGCGACATCGGGGGGCGCGAGGTACTCGCGCGCCGTGAAGTCGATCGGCGGCGCAGCCTTGCGGTCGGTATAGAGGGCGATCATCTGCTCGCCTTCGCTCAACACGACGTCCTGTCCGCTCGTGTGCGTGCGCACCCATGCGAGCACGGGTGCGATCTGGGCAGCGGCCTGACGTGCGGGCGTGCGCCAACTGCGCGTCGCGTAGGCGTGCAGTTCCACGCGCAGGAACGCGAGCGCGGGCAACAGCGCGCCAATGCCGACGACGACACGCCACCGTCCGGCGCGGAGCCACGCCACGTGCACGCCTTCCATGGCGACGAGTGCGACCAGCGGCCACACGGCCCACTCGAAGCGCCATGGACTGTAGGGCCACACGAGTACCATGCCCAGGTAGAGCATCGCGAAGGCGATCGTCACCGGGGTACGTCGCGCGAGCGACCATGTGCCCGCGATGAGCGCCACGAGCATGCACGCGAGTGCCGCATGATGCACGGCCGTGGGCAGACCGGCGGCGATTCTGTCCTGCAGCAATACCCACGTCTCGCCCAGGTTCACACGCGCCGTCGCGACGACGAAGCCGATACCGCCCGAGCGAATGCCGCCGAAGAACCAGTCGAGGTATGGGCCATAGGCGCCCTCGAGCGGCGCCGGCACTCGGGGCGAGGCCCAGTGCGACCAGAGCATCCATGGGAGCTGGACGACGAGCGCGACGGCGAACGTCACTGCCGCATCGAGCCATCGCCTGCGCACGACGAGCACGATCGTGACCGCGAGGAGCAGGGCCAGCGCGTGCGTGCGCACCAGCATGATGACACCGATGAGCGCACCCATCGCGACCACCCGCGGCCGACCCGTCGACGCGGTCGCACGTTCGCTCAGCACGAGCGCGGGAAAGAGCAAGGCGAGGAAGAGCGGCTCGGACATCAACGCGCTCGCCAGCATCAACACGGGCGACGCGAGGGTCGCGACGAGGGCACCCGCGGCCGCGGGGGCGCGCCGCCAGGCAAGCTGCGTCGTGGCCAGCAACCACCACCCACACGCGGCGATGCCGACGAACACGGCATTGAGGCCGAGGAGAAAGGGCACGTTCTCGGGAAACGATGGAGCCAGGCGCACGACCACCGCGAGAAAGAGCGGATACAGCGGTGGGTAGTGCGTTGCGGTAGGGGCGCCGATCAGGTGGCTGTAGTGAAAGCCGTCCCCGGACGCGATGGAGCGCGCGAGCAGCAGATAGATGCCGTCGTCGTGCAGCACGCCCACCATGTATGGCACGCTCGCCCAGCGCACCACGAGCGTCGCGGTGAGCATCACGAGGGCGGGAAGCAACCACCCCGTTCGAGCGCGAGAGGGTGTCGCAGGGATCGCGACTGCCGTCATTCCTCCACGCCGTAGCGCGACAGCTTCCTGTACAGCGTGGAGGGATCGATGCCGAGCGCTTCTGCCGCGCGGCTCTTGTTCCCGCCTTCGCTCTGCAGGACCCACATGATGTAGGCGCGCTCCACCGCCTCGAGCGTGGGGTTCGACGGCACGCGGTCCGCCACGAGCGGCTCGCTCACCCGCTGCGTGACGCGCTCGGGAAGACCGGATGGGAGGATCTCCTCGTCGGGGGTGAGGATGACCGCGCGCTCGAGGGCGTTCTCCAGCTCGCGCACATTTCCCGGCCACGTGTAGTTCACGAGGGCGTCGAGCGTGGCGGGCGACAACACCTTCTTCCCTTCCTTTCGCAGCTCCGCGATGCGCTCGAGGAAATACTCGGCGAGGAGCGGAATGTCGTCGGCACGCTGGCGCAGCGTGGGCAGGTGCAGCGCAATGACGTTGAGTCGGTAGTAGAGATCGGTGCGGAAGGTGCCGCGGCGAATCTCCTCCTCCAGCTCGCGGTTCGTGGCGGCGATGAGCCGGACGTCGATCGGCTGCGGCTCCGTGCCGCCCACGGGGATGACCTCGCGCTGTTGCAGCACGCGCAGGAGCTTCACCTGCGTGGCCGGCGTCGTCTCGCCGATTTCGTCGAGGAAGAAGCTGCCCTTGGCCGCCGCGGTGAACAGTCCGCTCTTGTCCTTGATGGCGCCGGTGAACGACCCCTTTACGTGGCCGAACAGTTCGCTCTCGAGCAGGCTCTCGGGCAGTGCGCCGCAGTTGATCGAGGCGAACGTTCGATCGGACCGCGACGAGAGCTCGTGAATGTAGCGCGCGATGACTTCCTTACCGGTGCCCGACTCCCCCTGAATGAGCACGGTGGACTCAGTGGGCGCGACGGTTTCCGCGAGGCGCAGCACCTCGAGCCAGCTGCGGCTGTTGCCGACCGGCCGCGAACCGGTGGGGCCTTCGCGTCGCTTGATCTCCTGGCGCAGCGAGCGATTCTCGACGCGCAGCTCCCGATGCTCGGCGGCGCGCTTGAGGATGGCCAGCAGCTCGTCGTTGCGGAACGGTTTCTGGATGTAGTAGAACGCGCCCTCGTTCACCGCCTGCATCGCCGACTGCAGCGTGGCCTGTGCGGTCATGAGGATCACCGGCGTGTCCGAGTTCTGCTGCCGGGCCGCTGCGAGGATCTCCACGCCGCCGACGTCCGGCATGCGGACGTCCGAGAGCACGATGTCCGGCTGGATGGCGCTGAGCTGCTCGAGCCCCGCGCGACCGCCACGTGCGGTGTGTGTCTCGAACCCGGCGTTGCGCAGCAGGATGCCGAGCGATTCGAGGATGCCAGGCTCGTCGTCCACGACGAGCACGGAGGGAATGCGGTCGGCGGTCACGTGTACACCGGTGAATGGGAAGACATGGACGGCTCCTCGCCGCGCATCGCGCGGGGAACGCAGGGAAGAACGATCGTGAAGCGCGTGCCGGATGCCGTGCTGTCGAGGAACACCAGACCGCGATGCGCGTCGATGGCGCGATGCACCACGGCGAGCCCGAGGCCGCTGCCGCCCGGCTTGGTGGTGAAGAACGGATCGAACAGGCGGTCGCGGATCTCGATGGGAATGCCCGGTCCATGGTCCGTGACGCTGATCGCCACCGCGCCGAACTGGAACGAGGTGCCGCTGCCAATCTGCTCCTGCGTGGGCGCGCTGACTTCGACCTGCACGTCGCCATTGGGCGGTGACGCCTGAATGGCGTTGAGCAGCAGGTTGAAGATCGCGCGATGCAGCAAGTCGTCGTCGCCCTCGATGACGAATTCGTCCGGCTCTACGTGCGAGATGATGGCGACCCCCTCCGCCTTGTCCGGATGCGAGAGAGCGAGTCGTACCGCGCCCGCCATGAGCGTCGAGAGGTCGAGCGGCTCGAGTCGCGCGACGCGCACGCGCGCGAAGTCGAGAAACTCGGAGAGGAGCCTGCTCAGGCGGTCGGACTCCCGCATCACGAGATTCGCCAGCGAGCGCTCGTCGGCACCGGAAAATGGCGAGTGGGAAAGCTGCTCGACCGCACTGCGGATGGAGGCGAGCGGGTTCTTGATTTCATGCGCGAGCGACGCCGACAGTTCGGCGATGCCCTCGAGCCGTTCGGCGCGAAGGCGGAGGGCGTCGATGCGCTTCTGGTCGGAGATGTCCTGGAAGATCGCCGTCGCCGTGCGATCGGTGCGTCGGCCGTCGCCGTCGGTGTACGTCGTGGTCACGCCGATGGGGAATCGCTTCTCCACTGTGGCGATCATGCCCTCGGCCCGTGTCGTGCGTACGCGATTCTGCACGGAGCGCTCGAGTGCATCGGCCAGTTCCGATGCGATACGCCGGATCTCCTCGAGCACCGGCTTCCCGATGAACGCCTCGAGTTCGACGCCCAGCAGGTGTTCCGCCATCGGATTTGCGTAGAGGAGGCGGCCTCCCCCATCCACCGTGAGCACCCCACTGCGGATGTTGAACAGGATGTCGGCGGCCTGAAGTCGGACATGGGCGAGCTCGGCTTCGGAGCCGGCGCCGACCTCCTGGAGCTTGCCACTCAGGAAGGCGCTGCCGAGGGCGACGAAGGCAAACACGCCGAGCTGCAGCCAGACGGCGGCGCTGAAGCTGGCGTCGATCGTGAAGAAGGAGTCCGCTACATATAGAACGTTGCCCAGCAGGGCGACGAGCAGGGCGCCGCCGGCGGGGAGCAGCAGCGAGGCGGTCGCGATGACGAGGATGTACAGCGCGGCGAACTGCGAGGTGCCGGCAATGCTGTCACGCGTGAGGTGCACGACGGCGGTGACGAGCAGCAGGTCGAAGCTCGTCTGGAGATAATAGAAGGTGGGGCGCCGCGGTCCGGGACTGAAGCGGCTATAGACCAGCGAGACGGCGGTGACGAGGAAGGTCGCGGCGAAGGTCGCCGACGCCAGAAGGAGCTTGCCACTGTCCTCGACGGGCTGGTCGAGCGACGCCAGGATGGCGGCGAGGAAGATCGCCGAGGCGATGGAGACGCGCGCGACGTAGACCCAGCGCATGAGGCGCGCTGGATCGAGGAAGATGGTGCGATTTTCCGTCGTGGTGCGGTCGAGAAGTCGCAAGCGGTGGTCTCGCAAAGTGCCAGAGCCAGGAGGAGTAGTTCATTCTGGCATTCTGCCACACTACAAGGCATGGACGATTCTTCACCCGCGGGGTTACGCATGGGAAGTGAGGATGGGCTGGGGCTGTCCGGGACGACGATCATTCCGCGCTCGGAGCTCACATTCAGGGCGAGCCGAGCCGGAGGCGCGGGGGGACAGCACGTCAACACGTCGTCTACCCGGATCGAGCTGCTGTGGAACGTGCGGACTTCCCAGGCGCTGGATGATGCGGCCAAGGCCAGGATCGAGACCAAGCTGGCATCGCGGATCGACAGCGAGGGCTTCATCAGGGTGGTGTCGAGCGCCCGACGCAGTCAGGGGCAGAACCGCGACGCGGCGGAGGAGCGGCTGGTCGAGCTGCTGACCGCTGCGCTGGTGGTGCAGAAGCGCCGCAAGGCCACCAAGCCGTCACGAGGGGCGAAGGAAGCCCGGCTCAGCGAGAAGAAGAAGCGCGGCGAGACCAAGCAGCAGAGGCGCGGCGATTCGTTCGACTGATGCAGAACGTCAGCTGTCGCGAGCCTTGGCGAGGCGGGCCTTGAGTTCCGGAAGCACGGCGCGCGCCTGCATCGCGGCGCGCGACTGGGGGAATTTCTCGATGATTCGGCGCAGCTCCACGAGCGCGCGCCCAGGTTCATCGAGCGGACCGTCGTAGAGATCCACCAGACGGCTCGACGAATAGAGCGCGTCGCGCGTCGTGACGCCTGGCGTCTCCCGAATCTCGCGAAACAGCGCCGCCGCCCGCATGGGATTTCGATTTCCCCGGGCGTAGTGCTCGGCAGCGAGCATCCGAGGTGCGGTGGCCATCGGCTGTTCGGCGATGATCGCCTCGTACGATTCCAGCGCACCTTCCATATCGCCGCGCGCGACCATTGCCTCCTGGTACGAGAATGTCTGCTCGTATGGGGTGGAGTTGCCCGACGGCATGGTGAACGACTTGGCGACCGCCCCTGCGCCATCGCTCAACTTTGCGCCAATGAAAAAGGTGACGCCGCCGAGCGTTACGGCGATGACGAACATTCCGAACAATGCGCCCTTGGTCGGACTCTGGCCCTGCGCTGAGATCAGCATCATGACAGCGAATGCCGTGGCGGTCACCGACATTCCGTAGGACGCGGCCTTCAGCCGCAGTCCCGCGTCCGGTCCCTCGCGGTCGAACCACGTCCGTTTGTAGCCGGGGGAGCTTTCCTCTCATGGGGGATTGACGGCAGCGAGCCGGGTGGGACTGGCAGCGATCCGAGCAGTCCTGACAGATCCGGAATGTCCGAGTTATATACAAAGCTGCCATTCAGATCCGGG
>JBBQDT010000153.1:0-10654 GCA_038319955.1 Gemmatimonadales bacterium
ACTACGCGGCCGATGATGCGCGCTATGCGGCCGTGTGGCTCGGTCCACCGCCGGGTGTGTTCGTCGATCCGTCCATGGGACAGTTCGCGACGACCGCCGTCAGTGCGCTCGTTGCCGATGGACGGGCGGCCATCGGTCGCGACGTGCGCATCGCGTCGGCCGATGCGGTCGACGCACTTCCGGCGCTCATCGCACCGCCTGCCGACAATGTGCGTCTCGGCGCTGCCAACCGTGCACTGACGCGGCTGGGCGTTCCGTGGCGCTTTGCCGCTCTCGAGAACGCACCGGCGCTCGCACGCGGCGCGCACATGGAAGGCATTGCGATCGCGTCGCGCTACGAGCTCGTGCGCGAGGGTGCCGGCGCTTCGGATACGGTCGCGACTGCCGCTGGCGAGCCGTGGATCGTCGCTGGACCAGGCTACGTGCTCATTGCCTCTCGCCTCGATCCGTCCGCCACGACGCTGCCGGTGCGCGCGGCATTCGTCCCTTGGCTTGCGGACATGATCGGGCTCCGGCTCGGCGCACCATCCGGTGACGTCGGCGCGCCGATCGTCGCGGCGCCAGAGACGCCGATTCGCTATCCCACGGGCGCCGACGCGATCGAGAACACGGCGGGCACGCGACGTTCGGTGAGCGGCGACGCGGGGATCGCTCCCGCCGAGCGGGGCGTATGGTTCGCGCTGCGCGGTGCCAGGCGCATCGGTGCCATCGTCGTCAACGCACCGGCCGAGGAGTCCGCGCTGGAGCGCTGGCCCGCGGAAGTGCTTGCACCACGCCTGGCCGGCACACGCGCTCGTGCGACGTCGCGTAGCGACTCGTGGGTTCGCGACACCTTCGCCGCGGGCACGCGACGCCCCGCCGTGACACCCTTGTTGTTGCTCGCGCTTCTGCTGCTCACCGCGGAGGCGATCGCCGTTCGCACCACCCGATCCATTGCCGCTTAAGTGTCACTTCCCAGTTTGCTCGATGCGCTCGAACGCCTGCCGGCATTCGCGCGAGTGTTCAATACACTGCCGGCTCCTTCGCGACAGCTCAATGTCGCCGGGCTCCCTGGCTCCGCGGACGCTGCGCTCGTGGCCGCGCTCGCGCGCCGGCTGCCGACGCGCTTCCTCGTCGTCGCCGCGGACGGCGTGCCGCAGGCCGAGCGGCTGCTCGCGGACCTGCACACGCTGCTTGATGAGACGCCCGTTGCGCTCTATCCGCCGCGCGAAGGATTCGGGGAGGCGGAACCGCATGTCGAAGTCGCTGGCGAGCGCGTAGAGACGCTCGAGCGGTTGAGCCGTGGCGAGATCCGCGTGCTGCTCACGACGCCTCGCGCGTTGCTCGAGCGCACGCGGCTTCCCGGCGCGCTCGCCGACCTGCGCATCGAGCTGCGCAAGGGCGACACGCGCAAGCCGCGTGAGCTCGCCGACCACCTCGAGCGGATCGGCTTCGAACGCGTGCCGATGGTGGAGGACGTGTCGCAGTTCTCCCTGCGCGGCGGCATCTTCGACGTCTACTCGTTCGGCATGACGGATCCCGTGCGCATGGAGTTCTGGGGCGACACGATCGAGGACCTCCGTCACTTCGAGCTGTCGTCACAGCGCTCCACCCGCGCCGTCGACCTCGCCGTGGTGCTGCCGGTGGACGGACAGCTCAAGGCCGAGGCCGCGCAGGGCGAGCGACTGTCCATCTCCGCGCTCTTTCCGCCGGATACGCTGTTCGTCTATCCGGTGGGTTCGCACCTGCTGCCGGAGCTCAAGCGCACATGGGACGAGGCGGCGCATCATCTCGATCTCGCGCGTCGACGCGGTGAAGACGTCGACTCACGCGAGGAACTCTTCGAGGTGCCCGAGCGCGCGGCGGCTGCGCTGCACCAGTTCGGGTCGTTGCGGTTGGTGGACCCCGCGGCAGAAGATGCCGAAGTCATCTTTCCGTTGCGCCAACCGGAACCGATCGATCGCGACATCAAGCGCCTGCGCCGAATCGTGCGCGACGGGTTGCCCACGGTCATCCTGTGCGACAACGAGGGGCAGGCCGAGCGCCTCGATGAGTTGCTCAACGAAGACACCCGCGATCCATCGCCCGCCGCGCTCGTGGTCGGTGCGCTCGGCGGCGGGTGGGTGGTGCCCCCGGGCGATCACGAGCGCGGGCTGCGCGTGCTCACCGATCACGAAATCTTCAGACGCGAGCGACGCGTACGCCGAGCCAGAAGATATGTCAGCGGAGGCGTCGATTCGCTGGCGCTCAAGCTCGGCGATTACGTCGTGCACCTGGAGCACGGCGTCGGCATCTATCGCGGCATCGAGACCATCTTCGTCGGCCAGAGCACGATCGAAGTCGCCGTGGTGGAGTACGAGGGTGGGGATCGCCTCAATGTGCCCCTGTACCGGATAGACCAGCTCGAGCGCTATCGCAGCGCAGACGATGTCAGCGACGACGTTCCGCCGCCGCGGCTGCACAAGTTGGGCGGGAAGCGGTGGGCGCAGCAGCGCGACCGCACGCGCGCGGCGATTCAGGAGATGACGCTCGAACTGCTGGATCTCTACGCGCGTCGCAAGGTGGCATCGCGGCCGGCACACGTGCCCGACACCGCGTGGCAGCGCCAGCTCGAGAGCAGCTTCCTCTTCGAGGACACGCCGGATCAGCGCAAGGCGACCACCGACGTCAAGAAGGACATGGAGAGCACGCGTCCCATGGACCGGCTTCTCGTTGGCGACGTGGGCTACGGGAAGACAGAGATCGCCGTGCGCGCGGCGTTCAAGGCGGTGCAGAGTGGACGCCAGGTCGCGGTGCTCGTGCCCACGACCATCCTCGCCGACCAGCACGCCCGCACCTTCGAGGAGCGTCTCGCCGACTTCCCCATCAAGATCGCGGTGATGAGCCGCTTCCAGTCGGCGAAGGAGCAGGCGGTCACGCTGGTGGAGCTCGCGGAGAAGAAGGTGGACATCGTCATCGGCACCCACCGGTTGCTGAGCGCAGACGTCCAGTTCGCGGACCTGGGGATCATCATCGTCGATGAGGAGCACCGCTTTGGCGTGAAGCACAAGGAGCGGCTGAAGCAACTGAAACTGGAGACGGACGTACTAACCCTCACGGCAACGCCGATTCCGCGAACGCTCCACCTCTCGCTCGCCGGGCTCCGTGACATGACGTTGATGCAGACGCCCCCGCGCGACCGGTCGCCGGTGCTCACCTTCGTCGAGCCCAGCGACGAAGCGCTGATCGACGAGGGAATCTCGCGCGAGCTCGATCGCGGCGGACAGGTGTTCTTCGTCCACAACCGCATCGAGACCATCGTGGCGCATGCCGACATGATCCGCCGCATCGTCCCACGTGCGCGCGTGGCCGTGGCCCACGGCCAGATGAAGGAGCGCGACCTCGAGGACATCATGCACAAGTTCGTGAGCGGGGAGGTCGATGTCCTCGTCTCCACGCTCATCGTCGAGAGCGGCCTCGACGTGCCCAACGCGAACACGATGTTCATCAACCGAGCCGATCACCTCGGCCTCGCGCAGCTGTATCAGTTGCGTGGCCGCGTGGGGCGTTCGCATCGCCGGGCCTACTGCTACCTCCTCGTCCCCGATACCGTGGACCCCGAGGCGGAGCGCCGGCTCCAGGTGCTCGAGCACCACACGGAGCTCGGCGCCGGCTACAAGATCGCGCTCAAGGACATGGAAATGCGCGGCGCCGGCAACCTGCTGGGCGCCGAGCAGTCGGGGTACGTGCATGCGGTCGGGTTCGACCTGTATCTGCGGATGCTCGATGAGACCGTGCACCGGCTCATGAGCGGCGAGGCGGCGCCCAAGCCGCGGCCGGCCGACGTCTCGATGGACATCCCCGCCTACCTGCCCGATGACTACATCGAGACGCAGGAGGCCAAGCTCGACGTCTACAAGCGCCTCGCGCGATTCGAGACGCCGGATGAAATCGAGGCGCTGCGGCTCGAGTTGCGCGACCGCTTCGGCGCCATACCGGCGGCGGCGGAGGCGATGATCGCCATGGGACTGCTGCGCATACTCGGGGGGCTCCTGGGGATCGAAGGCATCCTGGTGCGCGGCGAGGAGGCTCGCATTACCTTTAGAGATTCTGCGGTCCCGCGCATGAAAGGGCTTTCAGCGGCGTTTCACGAGGTCCAGTTCCAGGCGGAAGTGCGTCGTGCGCATCCGCTCTCGCTCAAGCTCACGCGGCTCGGGGGCGCCCAGCTCCTCGAAGGGCTCGTGCGCGCACTGCGTGCGGTAGTTTGACGCCCGCTTCATCTTCCCCGACGATAGCTTTTCACATGAAACGTACTTCGCTCCTCGTCCTCGCTCTCAGTGCGACAACGCTTGCCGCCTGTGGCGGGCTAGGCGAGGCCTTCAGCGCCCATACCGACGTCGTGGCCAAGGCGGGCCCGCACGAGCTCTCCGTCACGCGGCTCGGCGAGCTGCTCGGCAATGCCAAGCTCGGCCTGCCGGTCAACAAGGAAGTCGCCACCCTCATCACGCGCGACCTCTGGGTCCCATACCAGCTGCTTGGGCTCGCCGCCGCGCATAGCGACTCGCTGAGCGACCCCAAGGCCATCGACGCCGCCGCGGCCGGCATGCTCGAGAACGCGCGTCTCGGACGGTTCATGGAGTCGGTCGCCGCCAAGATGCCGATCGACACCGGCAGCGAGGCCGCGTACCTCTCGGCGAAGGGTGATCTCTTCTCCGCGCGCCACATCCTCTTCATGTTCCCGCAGGATGCCACGCCCGCGCAGAAGGACTCGCTGCGGAAGAAGGCAGAGGGGGTCCGCCTGCAGCTGACGGACGCCAACTTTGTGGACATGGCGAAGAAGTACAGCGGCGACAACACCGCGCAGCAGGGTGGTGACCTGGGCGTGTTCCAGGGAAGCGTCATGGTGAAGCCGTTCACCGACGCAGTTCGCAAGCTCAAGCCCGGCGAGATCTCGCCCCTCGTGGAGACGCCGTTCGGCTTCCACATCATCCAGCGCAACACGTGGCCGCGGGCGAAGACCGCCTACGCCCAGCAGTCCGGTGGTCGCGGTCGTCAGGTTGCCGAGAGCACGTATATCGCCGGGCTTCAGGCCACAGCGAACATCCAGCTCAAGGCCGACGCCGCCACGACGATGAAGGAGATCGCCAAGGATCCTCTCGCCATGCGCGACAGCAAGACCGTCCTGGCGACATACAAGGGTGGCGAGCTCACCGCTGGTCGTCTCGCGCTCGTGCTGCTCGCGTCTCCGCAGAGCGCGCGGCTGTCGCAGCAGATCACCGGCGCGCCGGACTCGCTGGTGTCGCAATACGTGAAGAACATGACGCAGCGCGACGTGCTGCTGCAGCGCGCAGACAGCCTCAAGGTCGCTGTGACACCCGAGGAGCTCGCGTCGCTGCATCGCGACTTCGTGCAGGCGGTGGTGCAGAGCTGGCAGGCGATGAATCTCGATCCCAAGTCGCTCGCTGACAGCGGGAAGACCCCCGATGCCCGTGAGAAGATTGCCGCCGCGCGCGTCGAAGCCTTCATCGATCGGATCATGGCTGGCGGCGTGCAGCCGCTGCCGGTTCCGTCGCCGCTCCAGATCGTGCTCATGAACAAGTTTCCGTCCAAGTCGAACGCGGCCGGAATCGATCGTGCGGTCGAGCTCGCGGCCAAGCTTCGCGCCGCGTCGGATTCCACCAAGAGCGCGTCGCAGCCGAAGTCCGCGGTGCCGCTCCCGCTTCCCGATGCAGGGGCGCCCAAGGCGGCCCCGGTTCCACCGGCTACCAAGCCGTAACCGCGCGGGTGGGGTCATCCCACCCGCCACACTGGCGGCCCGGACCTATCAGGCCGGGCCGCGGGTATTTCGAGTATGCGCATCCGCCTCTTCCTCTCTGCCGCAGCGCTTGTCGCCGCCGCCCCGCTTCTCGTTGGCGCTCAGACTCCCACGACCCCGGCACTCCAGCATGCTGGCACGTCCGCGCCGGTGCCGCTCGACCGCATCGTTGCCGTCGTCGGCGATGTGATCGTCACGCAATCCAACGTGCAGGAACGCATCATCCAGAAGCGTCAGGAAGGGGTGCAGCTTCCCACTGACAGCACGCTTTTCCACACCTTCGTCGTCGGCGTCGTGAACGAGCTGGTCGACGAAGAGTTGATCCTCCAGAAGGCGAAGGACCTGAAGATCGAGGTTCCCGACGCCGACATCTCCAGCACAGTCGACAAACAGATCAAGGAGATTCGCAAGCAGTTCGGCAGCGAGTCCGAGTACAAGGGTGAGCTGGTCAAGGCAGGCTACGGCACGCCGGACGAGTTCCGCCGCTTCCGCCTCGACGCCGTCAAGCGCAACGAGATCATCACGCGCACCATTCGCAAGCTGCGCGAAGACGGCAAGATGGTGCAGGTCAACGTGACCGACGCCGAAGTCGCCGACGCGTACGAGCGCAACAAGGCCACCCTGCCCAAGCGCGAACCAAGCGTGACCTGGCGCCAGATCATCGTGCCCCCCAAGCCGTCGGCCGCCAACAAGGAGATCGCGCGGCAGAAGGCAGAGTCGCTCCTCGTCGAGCTCAAGACCGGGGGTGATTTCGAGAAGCTCGCACGACGTGAGTCTGCCGACGCCGGTTCCAAGGAGAGCGGCGGCGACCTCGGATGGAACCGCCGAGGCAAGATGGTCCCCGAGTTCGACCGCTGGATGTTCGCGCTGCCACCCGGCCAGCTGAGCCCCGTCGTCGAGACGGCGTTCGGCTTCCATATCATTCGCGTCGATCGCGCGAATCCTGCGGAGGTCAAGGCGCGCCACATCCTCATTGCGCCGAAGATTGACTCTGCCGACGTTGCACGCGCGAAGCTCGAGGCCGACAGCGTGAAGACCGCATGGCTCGCCGGTGCGCCGTTCGACTCGCTCGCCAAGAAGCATCATGACTTCAAGAGCGGCGAGGAGACCACGCTGCTCACGCCGTTCCCCCGCGCCCAGCTGCCGCCACCCTATCAGGAAGCGTTCTCGGGCAAGGGGCCGAAGGACATCGTGGTGTTCCCGATTGCCGGCAGCGCCAACGTGCCGTCCAAGTTCGTCGTGGCGCAGATCGCATCGGTGGAAGAGGGTGGCGACCTCACGCTCGCCGAGGTCAAGGAGCGTTTCCGGTCGCGCCTCGCTGAGGAAGGCGGTGTGAAGCGGTTGATGGAGTCGTTGCACAAGGCGACCTACGTCTCCGTGCGGAAGGACGCCATCAACTTCCCGCCTCCGCCGGCGCCGGGCGCCGTCGCGCCAGCTCCCTGACGTCCGGCTGATGCCCGAGCGCGCTCGGCTCGCCGTCACGCTTGGCGACCCCCGCGGCATCGGGCCGGAGATCGTTGCCGCCGCTCTGCGTGATCCGCGCGTGGCGGCAGTGGCGGAACTCGTCCTCGTCGGTCCGCGCGGCACTGCGGTGATGGTCGACGACTCGGTGGGTGAGTGGACCTCGAATCGATCACTTGCCGACGCGGGCCGATGCGCCGGACTCGCCGTCGACCGCGCAATCACCTTTGCGCAGAACGGCGATGTCCAGGGCATCGTGACCGCTCCGCTCGACAAGCACGCGTTGCTCGCCGGCGGATATGATTTTCCCGGTCACACCGAACTGCTCGCCGCGCGCACGGGGTGCTCCGTGGCGATGATGCTGGCCGCATCGCGGCCGGCGCCGGGCACAACGAATCCGCTGCGCGTCGTGCTTGCCACCACGCACATCGCCTTGCGCGACGTTCACGCCGCGCTCGACGCCGGGGCAATCGGCACGGCCGCGGACGTCACGCGCGCTGGGCTGCGCGATTGGTTCGGCATTGCCGATCCGCGCATCGCGCTGTGTGCGCTCAACCCGCACGCCGGGGATGGCGGACGCTTCGGTCGTGAGGACGATGAGCTCTTGGCCCCCGCGGCGCGTGAGCACGGGCTCTTTGGCCCGTTCCCCGCCGACACGGTGTTCGTGCGCGCCATGCGGGGTGCCTACGATGCCGTGATCGCGCCCTACCATGATGTCGGCATGACGGCCATCAAGGTCGCATCGTTCGGCTCGGCGGTGAATGTCACGCTCGGACTGCCATTTCCGCGCACGTCGCCGGATCACGGCACGGCGATCGACATCGCGGGCAAGGGGTTGGCGGATCCGGGCAGCATGATCGAAGCGATCATCCTCTGCGCGCAGATCGCGCTGCGCTGAACTATGTCCTGGCCTTCTCCCGCCGGTCGCCTACGGAGTGGAGATCCAGCGCGAGCGTCTCGATTCTCCGCTTGTCCATCGAGCGTACCGTAAACACGGCGTGGCTTGCGGTCACGCGATCGCTCACGACTGGCAGCCGTCCGAGTGCGCCGAAGATGTAACCGCCAATGGTCGTATACTCGTCGTCGGGGATGTCGAGGCCATATCGCTCGTTCAACTCGCCGATGTTGAGTGCGCCCGGGACGAGGACATCTGCGTCGGGCGTCGTCGCCGTGGGCAGCTCGGGCTCGTCGTACTCGTCGAGAATCTCGCCGACGATCTCTTCGAGCAGGTCCTCCATGGTGACGATGCCCGCCGTGCCGCCGTACTCGTCCAGGACGACGGCAAGATGTTCCTTCTGCCGCTTGAAGTCGGCCAGCACCTCCTCGACCTCGCGCGAGCCGGGCACCACCAGGATCGGGCGCACAATGGATTGGAGCGTGAACTCCTTCGGCGGCGCGCGCAGCACTGGGATGAGGTCCTTCGCGAGCACGAGGCCCACGATATTGTCGATCGATTCCTCGTACACCGGATAGCGCGACCGCTGGGTGTCGATGACGAACGACACGACACCGTCGAACGTGGTCTCCATGTCGAGCGCGTCGATGGCCGTCCGGGGTGTCATTACTTCGCGGGCGTTCTTCTCCGAGAACTCGAACACGCCTTCGATGAGGGCGGCGTCCTGTCGTTCGAGCACACCCACCTCCTGGCTCTGCTCGACGAGAATGCGCAGCTCTTCAGCGGAATGGACGTTCTCCTCGCCACTCACCGCCGTCTGGCCGAACAGGCGAAGCACCAGCGCCGCCGACTTGTTGAGCAACCACGTGAATGGGGTGACGACCCAGGCAAAGGCGAGCAGGGGCGGCACGAGCCAGCGTGCGAAGTCTTCGGGGTGATTCAGCGCCGCACTGCGGGGTGCGAGCTCGCCGAACACCACGTGTCCATACGTGACCACCGCGAGCGCGCAGAAAGTGCCGAGGCCGACGCCCGTGCCCAGCCGCAGCAGCAGTGGGACGGAGGCGAACGCCTGCATGAACAGGTGCGACAGCGTCTCTTCGGCGAGCGCGCCGATGCCGATGCTCGCGAGCGTGATGCCGAATTGGCCGGCCGAGAGCAGCTGCGAGAGGTTGGCGGTGGCCTTGAGGACGAGGCGCGCCTTGGCATCGCCCGCGCGCGCCATGGCCTCGAGCCGCGAGCGGCGCGAGCGCACTACGGCGAACTCCGCGGCGACGAAAAACCCGTTCAGGGCGAGCAGGCCAACGATGGCGAAGATGCGTCCAAGCACGCGCACAACGTAACGGATCTCCCGACTGTGACGCCACTGCGCCCGCTTGACGTTGAGCCTGCACCGAGAGACACTCCTCTCTCATGAGCGACTACCGAATCGAGAAGGTCCGCCATCGCGTCGAGCTGACGCTTGCGTCGGGTGATCGTCTGGAAGGAGATATCTTTCTTCAGGCCTTTGCTCGATTCCGGGCGGGACCAGAAGAGCCCATCGACGTCCTGAACGAGCCGGAACCGTTCCTGCCACTCGTGATGTCATCCGGTGAGATCCTGCTCGTCCAGAAGACACAGATCGCCGTCGTCGCGACGGAATTACCAGAAAACGACTATGCTGCCGAAACTGGAGTGGTCGGTATGCATGTCGAGCTCACCTTCGTGTTCGGCGAGTCGAAGCACGGGTCGGTCTTTCCCGAGCTCCGCGCCGATCGCCCTCGTCTCGTTGATTTTCTCAATAACACACCCTTGCATTTCCTTCCCTTCTTCACCGCCGACCAGCTGCTCCTCGTCAGCGTCGCGCACATCGCCTACGCGCGTCCGGGCAACTGACGAAAATGGCACAACTCGATCGTCTCCTGTCCGTCATGGTGAGTCAGCGCGCCACTGCGCTTCGCCTCGACGAAGGCGAGCTCGCCGAGCTCGAGATCTCCGGATCGCCTCGGCCTGTCACCAAGACGCCACTCACCGGTCCGCAGGTCGTCGCGCTGTTGCGTGAGATTGCGCCGGCCGGTGCGGCGTCGAATCTCGACAGCGGGCAGCCTGCCGGCTTTGGCTACATCTCCGAGGACGGCGCGTTCAACGTGGACGCGTCGCGTGACGGGCAGCGCTGGCGCGCCCGCGTCACGATCGACGAGGCACGCGAGCGCCAACGCGTGACGCCGCATCGCAACGTCACCATACCGGCGGAGCCGCCGGCGACTCCGCCACAGGCGATCAAGTCAGCGCCTGCGGCGGCCGGCGTCGGCGCGTCGCGGATCTCGGGCGTCGGCGCCACTGGCGACGCAATCGGGAGCTTCGATGGCAGCGAGCGGTCGCGCGCCCAGCTCGACATGCTGCTCCGCAAGATCGTCGAGCTGGGTGCGTCGGACCTGCACCTGCGCTGCGGCGAGCCGCCGATTCTTCGCCTGCACGGTGAGATGCAGCGGTTGGAGATGCCCGTGCTCGAGCCGGAAGGGCTCGAGCAGATGCTTCGCTCGATCATG
>JBBQDT010000154.1:0-10605 GCA_038319955.1 Gemmatimonadales bacterium
TCGGAAACGAAGGCGACGGTGGCGGTCGCGGCGCGAACTCTCTGCATGCGAGCGTGTTTGGGGGACAAACCATTGCTTCGCGCACTGCCAGTGTACTGACTTCCGACCAGTCCCGCAATTCAGATGTTTTTGTAGAGTTCCACGCCACGCCACAGCCCATCCATGACCACTTTGACTGCCGTGCGACGTCTCCGGACACTGCTGGCCGCTCCATTGGCGGCCGGACTCGCCCTTGCCATCCCCACCCCCGCGAGTGCCCAGCAGACTGTCCCACCCCCCGAACCGCGCGTCCACGCCAACTGGCTCCTGGCCAACCGGTATAGCACCACGGCCCTGCGGAACGTCGTTTTCGGCACAGCCGTGCAGCCCCGCTGGATCGGCAAGACAGACTCGATGTTCTACAACTGGAAGGGGAAGAACGGGTCGCAGTTCACACTCGTGGTCCCCACCACGACCACCAAGCGACCCCTTTTCGACCACGAAAAGCTCGCGGTCGCGCTCGCCCTGTCGACGCGCAAGCCCATCGAGGCCACCAACCTTCCCTTCACCGCCCTCAACTTCACGAGGGACCACAAGGCCGTTCGCTTTGCGGTGGACTCGACCCGGTACGAGTGGATCCTTGCCAGTGAGACACTCAGAACCCTCGGACAGGTGCTCCGCGATTCCATTCCGCAGGATGAAGAGCGTGAGGTTGGCGGCGGTGGGGGCGGTGGCGGCGGATTCGGGGCCCAGAACGACGACTTCCGCAACTGGTCGCCCGACAGCACCGCCTTCGTCTTCGCGCGCAATCACAACCTGTTCATCGTGGAGAACGTGCGGCCCAACGGCGGGGCCAAGGGCGACACGACGCAGGTCAGCACCGATGGCTTGAAGGACTACAGCTTCGGCTTCCGCGACACCGCACAGGTACAGCTCGACGAGCAGCAGCAACAGGAGCAGCAGCAACTCGACGGCGGGCAGGGTGGTGGCGCCCAGCGCCGCTCGCGCGACCCGCGCGTGCGTCCGCAGGGCGTGTGGTCGCCTGATTCCAAGGCGTTCGCCATCGCGCGCAACGACCAGCGCAAGGTGAAGGAGCTGTACCTCGTGAGCTCCCTCGCCGAGCCGCGTCCGACGCTCATGTCGTACCGGTATGCGATGCCGGGCGAGGAGAACGTGCCGCAGCAGGAGCTGTGGGTGTTCAAGCGCGGCACCGCCAAGGTCACGCAGGTCAACACCAGGCGTTGGAGGGATCAGCGACTGATGAACATCCACTTCAACGCAGGCTCCGACAAAGTCCGGATGGTCCGGCGCGACCGGCTCCAGCGGAATCTCGACCTCATCGAGGTGGACATCGCCTCCGGCGCCACGAAGACGCTTCTATCCGAAGCGCTCGAGAACGCCGCCCTCGAGCCACAGAACGTTCGCTACACCAAGGTCGGCGGCGACATCCTCTGGTGGTCGGAGCGGTCGGGTTGGGGCCAGTACTACCTCTACAGCAATGACGGCATCTACAAGCGCCCCCTCACCGAGGGTGCCTGGCACGCCGAGAACATCTCGGCCATCGATTCCACGAAGGGCGTGATCTGGTTGACGGGCGAAGGCAGGGAGCGTGGTGAGAATCCCTATCTCCGCCACCTCTATCGCGTGAATGCCGACGGCACCGGCTTTACGCTGGTCGATCCCGGCGACTTCAACCACAACACCATCGTCTCGCCGAGCAAGCGGTACGTCGTGGACAGCTACTCGCGAGTGGACTATCCCACGAAGAACGTCGTGCGCGATGCGTCGGGGAAGGTGGTGATGAGCCTCGAGGAGGCCGACGTCTCGCGCCTGAAGGAGATGGGTTGGCGCGTACCGCAGTCGTTCGTCGTGAAGGCGGCCGATGGCGTCACCGACATCCATGGCGTGATGTGGAAGCCGTTCGACTTCGACTCTACGCGCAAGTACCCCATCATCGCGAACGTCTATCCGGGTCCACAGACGGAAAGCGTGAACACCACGTTCATCGCGGGCGGCGTTCCGCAGCAGCTCGCGCAGCTTGGCTTCATCGTCATCCAGATCGGAAATCGCGGCGGATCGCCACTGCGGTCCCTCGCGTACCACCGCTACGGCTACTACAACCTTCGCGACTACGCGCTGGCGGACAAGAAGGCCGGCATCGAGCAACTTGCCGCCCGCCACACGTTCATCGACGTGGAGAAGGTCGGCATCTACGGCCACTCGGGCGGCGGATTCCTCACCGCCGCGGCGCTGATGCTGCCGCCGTACAATGACTTCTTCAAGGTCGGCGTGAGCTCATCGGGCAACCACGACAACAACATCTACAACCAGAACTGGTCGGAGAACAATCACGGCCTCAAGGTGGTGCCGGCGAAGAAGGACACGGTTCGCAGTCGCGCCGGCCGGGGCATCGCGAACGCGAATGCCGATGCGCCAGCGACCGGCGCCGTGGCGCAGCAAGGTGCGGTGTCGGCAGCGGCAGCCGATACGGTGATGGCTGACAGCACGTTCCAGATTCATGTGCCGACGAACATCGAGCTTGCGCCGAACCTGAAGGGACGCCTGCTGCTCACGACTGGCGACATGGACAACAACGTCCACCCGGGCAACACGGTGCGCCTGGTCAATGCGCTGATCAAGGCGAACAAGCGGTTCGACTACATGGTGCTGCCGGGCAAGCCGCACGGCTATGGTGACATGACGCCGTACTTCACGCGGCTGTTGATGGAGTACTTCGCGGAAAACTTGATGGGTGACAACTACCGGGTGGACGCGAACAATCGGTAGCGGAGCGGTGGGGGCAACGAGCCGGCGCATTCGCGCCGGCTCGCTGCGTATGAGCCATTGTCTCCCGATATGGCTTGCCGATGTGGTCACGAGAGACTACAATGCGGGCATGCGTACGATTGGCATCCGAGAATTGAAGGCCCAGCTGAGCCGCGTCTTGCGAGACGTGCAGCGCGGCGACCACATCCTCGTGACGGATCGGGGTCGCGTGGTCGCTGAGCTGCGCAAGCCTGACGCGTCGCAATGGAGCGGCTCACCGCGGGAGATGGCGCGGGCACGGTTGGCAGCAGACGGACATCTGCGTGTCGCGGAGACCGTCGCACCCGTCTACCAGCGTTCGCCGGTACAGGCGCCAGACGGACTGGCGAAGGACCTTCTCGATGCTGATCGCGGCGATCGGTGATCGTCTACGCCGAATCGAGCGCAATACTCGCCTGGTTGCTCGGTGAGCCGTCGCAGGATGACGCGATGCGCGCGTTGGAAGGTGCGGAGCTCGTGGTTACCTCGTCTCTCACTGGAGTCGAGTGTGCGCGAGGGTTGGCGCGCGCACGGGCGACAGGCCGAGTGAGCAGTAGCGACGAATTGGCGGCCTTGCGTCTGCTCGATATCGCCGAGAGGTCGTGGGACATTCACGATCTCTCTGACCATGTGATGAGCCGCGCCCGATCGTCGTTTCCCATCGAGCCGTTGCGTACGCTCGACGCAATGCATCTGGCCACCGCGATGGTCTTTCAGAAGACCTTGGGCGATGTGAGCATCCTCTCGTTCGACGATCGCGTTCGCGCAAACGCGACGGCGATGGGGTTCACTGTCATTCCTGCGCTGTGGCCAGCACGCCGAGATGCCGAGTCGCATCCCTGACGCGCCTGCTTGCAGCAGCGACGTCGGCATGTGGCATGCTTAGTCCACACTCGGCTTTGACCCACTGAGGCGATGCATGGACGACAGACAGACATGAGCGCGGACACCGCGTCGGCTGCGGCCGCGCCGTGGATCGAGAAGCTCGCGCGCGCTGGGTTTGCGGCGAAGGCGCTGCTCTACGCCATCGTCGGCGGTCTCGCGCTCCAGGCGGCACTTGGCAGCGGCGGCAAGACGACGGGCACGAGGGGCGCACTGCGCGAGGTGCTCGGAAAGCCATTCGGTGCCGTCGCACTCATGATCATCGCGGTCGGCCTGCTCGGCTACGCGACATGGCGTGTCGTGGAAGGAATCGCGGATCCCGAGCGGAAAGGCAGCGATGCAAAAGGTCTCGCGTTGCGTGGCAGCTACGTGGTGCGTGGTATCGCCCACGCCATCCTCGCCGTGCAGGCGTTGCGGCTTGCATCGTCGCACACGGGCGGAGGGTCGGATGGAGCGGCCACGAAGGAGGCAACGTCGCGCGCGATGGCGCTGCCGCATGGCGACTGGCTAGTCATGCTCCTCGGCGTAGGAGTCGCTTGCTTCGGGCTGTATCAACTCTATCGCGCTGCGCAGTCGAAGCTGGGCAAGCAGCTCGACTTCGGTCGCCTGCGCAGCGAGGCGGGGGAGTGGGCGATTGTCGTCAGCCGGTTTGGCATCGCGGCACGGGGGGTCGTGTTCACGATGATCGGCTTTCTATTGGTCAGGGCGGGCCAGCACAACAATGCCTCCGAGAGCGGAGGGGTCGGTGATGCGTTGGCGGCACTCGGTGATGGTACGAAGGGGCAGGTCGTGCTCACGGTCGTTGCGGTGGGGCTGATGGCGTACGGCGCATACGAGGTGGTGCAGGCGCGGTATCGACACATCCGTGCCAGCACAGCGACGTAACTACCGGCACTCTTCGGATGTCCGAACCGCTTCTCCGCACCACTGAACGCGGACTGTACTGCGCCGCCGCCGACATCCATATCGACCCCTGGCTGCCAGTGGACCGTGCGATCATCACGCACGCGCACGGCGATCACGCGCGCTGGGGCAGCCGGCACTATCTCGCCTCGCGCGAAGGCGGACGCGTCCTGCGAACGCGGCTCGGCAGCGACGCCAACATCGAGCTCGTCGAGTACGGCGAGTCGCGCAGCATCAATGGCGTCCACATCTCGCTCGTGCCTGCCGGCCACATCCTCGGCTCCGCACAGGTGCGGCTCGAATACATGGGTGAGGTGTGGGTCGTCTCCGGCGACTACAAGAGCGAACCCGATCCAACCTGCTCGCCATTCGAACCGGTTCGCTGCCACACCTTCATCACCGAGTCCACGTTCGGGCTGCCGATCTACAGGTGGTGCGCGCAGGAGGAGACGTTCGCCGACATGCGTTCCTGGTGGCGCGAGAACAGGGAGCGCGGCCAGTCATCCGTTGTCTACGCGTACGCGTTGGGAAAGGCGCAACGCATCCTCGCCGGTGTGCTTGGCGCAGACATCGGGCCGGTATACACGCACGGCGCAGTGGAGCGCCTCACCATCGACTATCGCGACAGCGGCATCGCCCTGCATCCGACGACGCCGGTGGCTTCACTGCCGAAGAAGTTCGACTATGCGGGCAGCCTGATCGTCGCGCCGCCGTCTGCCGCGGGCAGCACGTGGCTGCGTCGCTTCGGCGATGTGTCCACCGCATTCGCGTCCGGATGGATGCAGGTGCGTGGCGCGCGTCGGCGCCGGTCGCTCGATCGCGGATTCGTCCTCTCCGATCACGTGGATTGGCCCGCACTCATCAGCACCATCGAAGCGACGGGCGCGGAGCAGGTGTGGGTGACGCACGGCTATCGTGAACAGGTCGTGCGTTACTTGAGGGAGCGCGGAATCGCTTCTCAATCGATAGCGAGCCAGTGGGAAGGCGAGGATGACCAGGGCGAAGCTGTCGCCAACGAAGAGGCGATGGCATGAGGCGCTTCGCCCGGTTGTATTCTGCGATCGACTCGACGACGAGCACCAACCGAAAGGTCGAGGCGATGGTGGAGTACTTCGCCGAAGCCGCACCCGCCGACGCGGCGTGGGCGGTGTATTTCCTGTCCGGTGGGCGGCCGAAGCGGTTGATTCCTGTCCGCCGGTTGGCGACGTGGGCGATGGAGGAGTCGGGCGTACCGAGCTGGTTGTTCGAGGAGAGCTATCACGCCGTCGGTGATCTCGCCGAGACGATTGCGCTGTTGCTGCCCGAGTCAGAAGCAGGCCCCTCGCTGCGCTCGGGGCGACAAGGGGACGCACTCTCCTCACTGCCGGATGTCGTCCCGAGCGAAGCGAGGGACCTGCTCTCGAGCCTGCACGAATGGGTGGAGCAGCGATTGCTGCCGCTCGCCGGCCAAACGGAAGACGAACAGCGCACCGCCGTGCTCGACGCATGGCGAGAGCTCGCTGGCACCGAACGCTACATCTGGAACAAGCTGATCACCGGAAGCTTCCGTGTGGGTGTGTCGGAGCAGCTCGTCGTGCGCGCACTGGCACGCGTGAGTGGCATCGAGGAGGCAGTCGTCGCGCATCGCATGAGCGGCCACTTCACGCCGACGCCGGAGACGTTCGCTCGGCTCGTGGCTGCCGACAGCAGCGACGCCGATCGCTCGCGCCCATCTCCGTTCTACCTCGCCTACGCACTCGAGGGCGAGTTGGAGTCACTCGGTGACGCGCATGCATGGCAGGCCGAGTGGAAGTGGGACGGCATTCGCGCACAGCTGATTCGTCGCGATGGGAAGACGTACATCTGGTCACGCGGCGGAGAGCTGATCACGGATCGCTTTCCCGAGCTGGTCACGGCAGCCGAGCGGCTTCCCGACGGCACGGAGCTCGACGGCGAGATCATGCCGTGGAAGGACGGCGCGCTTCCGTTCGCGCAACTGCAACGTCGCATCGGCCGCAAGAAGCTCGGTCCGAAGATCCTCGCCGACGTGCCGGTGGTGCTGATCGCCTACGACCTGCTCGAGCTCGCGGGTCGGGACGTTCGTGGCGAGTCGATGTCGGCTCGTCGCGTTGCCCTGTCGACGACACTCGACAGCTGTCGTCCCGATCGGAGCGAGGGACCTGCTTTTCCACTGTTGCTCTCACCAGCTATCCCATTGGAAACCTGGGCAGACGCGCGCACTGCGCACGCGAGCTCACGCGAACAGCGCGCCGAGGGGTTGATGCTCAAGCGGAAGGCCAGCGAGTACGGTGTCGGCCGTCGCAAGGGCAACTGGTGGAAGTGGAAGGTGCAGCCATTCAGCATCGATGCCGTGATGATCTACGCGCAGCCGGGGCACGGTCGTCGCGCACTGCTGCATACCGACTACACCTTCGCTGTGCGCGACGGCGACGCACTCGTCCCATTCGCCAAGGCATACTCAGGCCTCACCGACGTAGAGATTCGCGAGCTCGACGCCTGGATCCGTCGCCACACGATCGAGAAGTTCGGCCCGGTGCGGCAGGTCGAGCCCTTGCAGGTGTTCGAGCTCGCCTTCGAGGGCATCCAGCACTCACCTCGGCACAAGTCGGGAGTCGCGGTGCGCTTTCCGCGCATCGCGCGTTGGCGTACGGACAAGCCGGCATCAGAGGCCGACACCATCGAGACGCTGCGCCAGATCCTCGAGGCGACGAAGTGAATTTCGCGGAGCGCTGGTTCGAGTCGCGCGGCTGGCGTCCGCTCGACTTTCAGCGCGAAGTGTGGGAGGCGTACCTGAAGGACGAGAGCGGACTCGTTCACGCTGCGACGGGCACCGGCAAGACGCTGGCGGCGTGGTGGGGTCCGCTCCTCGAATGGCTCGCTGCGCATCCCGAGCGGGTGGATGGAGTGCGACGCGTCCGTCGCGCCACGGCACCGCCACTGCGCGTCCTGTGGATTACGCCACTTCGCGCACTGGCTGCCGATACACTCGCGTCCCTCTCGGCACCGCTCACCGACCTGAATATTCCATGGACCCTCGAAGCGCGCACCGGTGACACGAAGCCCGGTGAGCGCGCGCGACAGAGCAAGCGTCTGCCGACAGCACTGGTCACGACGCCCGAGAGCCTCACGCTGCTCCTCACGCGAGACGACGTGCGCGAGACATTCAGCGACCTGAAGGCAGTTGTCGTCGACGAATGGCATGAGCTGATGGGCACCAAGCGTGGCGTGCAGATGGAGCTCGCGCTCGCACGTCTTCGCACGCTGGCACCCGACGCGCGCACATGGGGACTCTCGGCCACGATCGGCAATCTCACCGAAGCGCGCAAAGCGCTCCTCGGAGAGAGGGATGGTCGCATCGTCAAAGGCGCCGAGTCCAAGGCAGTCGTCGTCGATTCGCTCATCCCACCAGTCGCCGAGCGATTTCCCTGGGCTGGCCACCTCGGCACCCAGATGGTGCCGCAGGTCGTCGCGGCCATTGAGGAGGGCAAGACGTCGATCGTGTTCACCAACACGCGCTCGCAGACCGAGATCTGGTACCAGGCCATTCTCGCCGAGCGTCCCGAGTGGGCGGGAAGTATCGCGCTGCATCATGGGTCGCTCGACCGAAAGACGCGCGACTGGGTGGAAAGCGGCATGCGCGCCGGCACGCTGCGCTGCGTGGTCGCGACCTCGTCGCTCGACCTCGGCGTGGATTTCTCGCCGGTGGACCGCGTGCTCCAGGTAGGTAGTCCGAAGGGGGTGGCACGGTTGCTCCAGCGTGCGGGCCGCAGCGGGCATCGGCCCGGCGAGATCAGTCGAGTGACCTGCGTGCCGACGAACGCGCTCGAGTTGCTCGAGGTCGCCGCGGTTCGGGACGGGCTGGAAGGCGGGATCATCGAATCGCGGATGCAGGTCGAACGTCCGCTCGACGTCCTCGCACAGCACCTCGTCACCGTCGCACTCGGCGGCGGTTTCGCGCCAGACGAGCTGCTGCGCGAAGTGAGGACCACGCGTTCGTATTCGGAACTCACCGACGAGGAGTGGGAATGGACGCTGCACTTCGTCGGAACGGGCGGCGAGTCGCTGACCGCATACCCCGAGTATGCTCGCCTGGAGCTGGAGAACGGTCGCTATGTGCTGACGAATCGAGAACTCGCTCGGCGTCACCGCATGTCGATCGGCACCATCGTGAGCGACGCGCAGATCATGGTGCAATACCTTCGCGGCAAGACGCTCGGCTCTGTCGAGGAGTCGTTCGTCGCGCGGCTGAAGGCAGGCGACCGGTTTTTCTTCGCCGGAATTCCACTGGAGTTCGTGCGTGTGCGCGACATGCGCGTGTGGGTCCGTCGATCGCCGAACACCAAGGGAGCAATTCCGCGGTGGATGGGCAGCCGCATGCCCCTGTCCGGCGAGCTCGCGCATCTGCTTCGCCGCCGACTCGGTGAAGCAGCCGACGGCATCTACCGCGGCGCAGAGTTGGAGGCACTTCGCTCGTTGCTCGAGATCCAGCGAAAGTGGTCGGCCATTCCGCGTCCCGACGAGTTGCTGATCGAACGCGTGAAGACGCGTGACGGATGGCACCTCTTCGTGTATCCGCTCGAGGGCCGTCTCGTCCACGAGGGTCTGGCAGCGCTGTTTGCGTATCGCATGTCGCGTCTGCGTCCGATCTCGTTCGTGATGTCGTCGAACGACTGGGGCTTCGAGCTGCTGTCGCCCGACGAGCCCCCGCTCGATGAGGCACTCGGTACCGTGGACGCTACGGGGCTGGCTGTCGAGAGGGAGGCGATCCTGCTCTCTCCGAACGATCTTGCCGACGACATTCCGGCGTCGCTGAACGCAGCGGAGATGGCGAAGCGCCAGTTTCGCGAGATCGCGCGCGTCGCGGGACTCGTCTTCCCGGGCTTTCCGCGATCCGGCAAGACGGCGCGACAGCTTCAGGCGAGCAGCGGCCTTTTCTTCGATGTCTTCCAGCGCTACGATCCCGACAACCTCCTGCTCGCGCAGGCCCATCGCGAAGTCCTCGAGCGCCAGCTCGAGCGAAGCAGGCTGGGTCGCGCGCTCCAGCGGCTCTCGCAGGCGAAGGTCGTCATCACCCACCCCAAACGCTTCACGCCACTGTCGTTTCCGCTCCTCGTTGACCGTACGCGAAACAAGGTGTCGAGCGAGAAGCTGTCCGACCGTATCACGCGCATGCAGCGTGCCCTCGAACGCGCTGCCGGTCGAGGCGCGTAGATATTGCACTGACCGTATCCGACCTGCACCGAGCGCACTGCAATGCCCCTCGACGAGCCCGCACTTCTCGCCCTCGCCCCAGTAGAGCTGCCGAACCTGCGCGTGGCGCGCTACGGCGGCGAGGGCATGGCAGTGCGCATGACTGACCTGCCCGAGGACGACGCGCGACGCGTTCGCCAGCTCTATGTCGCGCTATCCACGCTGCTGGGTGAGCTTCGCGAGGCGCTTTGCATCCCCGCCGGCGACGGCACCGCGCCAGGTGGGTTCAGCAATGGATCGCCCGACGTGCAGGACACGACCACCGAATGCATCGATGACGCACGCAAGGTGCTCGTGCGCACATCGAAGGATCTCAAGTGGCGCGAGGCCCTCTCGGCGGCACGCGCCCTCCGTGGTTCGGCGCGACCTGACCTGGTGGTGCAACGGCAGGCGGTACACGACATCCGCGGTGGCGCACTGGCAGCACTGGCGCTCACCGTCGATCTCGTCGGGCAGGGTCGCGTAACGACCTCCGACGTCGTTCGCGCCTTCTACCTCACGCGCGATCATCTCAAGATCATGCGCAATGCCCTCGAGGACATCGATGCCCCGGCGCGTGCGCGAGATACGACGCAACGCGAACACGGCACGCATCTCCTCTTCGAGAAGTGGACGTCCGTCGAGCATCGGCTTCCCAACGACCGCGCGGCACACGTGCGCGTCGACTCGAACTACGAGGGACCGGTCTCGCAGCGCTGTCTCGAGTTCTCGGCGCTGGATCGCGTGCTGTACAACCTGATGAACAACGCCGTCCGCTTCACGCGCGACGGCATGGTCGATCTCCAT
>JBBQDT010000155.1:0-10591 GCA_038319955.1 Gemmatimonadales bacterium
ACCTTGAGGGTCGGATGCTTCGGCAGGTCGCCGACGACTTCGGCGATGATGGCGGTCGTCTTGGCCGAGCCGATGTCCAAGCCGGCGACGAGGCGGTCCGAATTCATGGCAATCTGGCGATCACTTGGTCGCGGTAGCGGAGATCGAGTTCGACAGGGCGCAGCTGACGCTGCACGAGGTCGCGCTCGACGGGTTCGATGTCGGAGAGACGCGCGAGTGTGACAGAGGTCATTGCTCGCACGTCGAGATGGGCGAAACGAAGAAGGATCTCGTCGTTGCCGGTGTGGGTGATGGAGCTGATGCGTGCGTAGAGCCTCGGCGCGTCGCGGAGCATTGCGCCCAGCAAATGATACACTGCGGTATCGCGCGGTGTCGCATTCACCACCGGCGCATCCACGGGGGTTCGGCTGGGGTCGAGCGGCAGCGCCCGTCCCCACTCGTCCACCGCGCGAAGCCCCTCGGCGCTCGGCACCAGTGCTACGGGCCGTCGCTCGGTCAACTCGACGACAAGGGTGCCGGGCAGCTTCCGCGTCACCACTGCGTGTTCCACCTGGGGATGCGTCTGAACGCGCTGCACCAGCGGCCCGAGCGGATCCCAGACGCTGCGCATGGTATCCACGCGCAGTCGCTCGAGTACCTCGTTGGGCGGCGTGTACCGCGCGCCGAGGATCTCCACCTTGCGGACGCGGAAGAACGCGAACCGCCGGAGCAGCTTCGGTCCCCACAGCGGCGACACGAGAATCGCCAGCACGAGCAGCACACCGAGCACCACCTGCCATCGCGGGCGACGCCACGACGGCGCGGACGAGGCGTCACCGGGCACACGCTCACTCATGCGCTGCCATCGCCGCCGAGGGCCGCGAGCAGCTCGGGCCCTGAGCGCGTGATGTCGCCTGCGCCCATGAGGACGACGAGATCGTTCTCCTTCGCGATGTCGCGCAGGGCGCCCACGAGCGACTCGCGCGAACCGCACCACGACGCCGCTCGTCCAGTGACCAGGAGCTGATCCGCGATGAGCCGGCTCGTCACGCCCGCCACGGGCTTCTCGCGCGCCGGATAGATGTCGAGCAGGCAGACGACGTCGGCGAGGGCGAGGGCGTCAGCAAACTCGCGCGCGAAGTCGCGAGTGCGCGAGAAGAGATGCGGCTGAAAGGCGACCACGAGCCGGCGGTCGGGCGCCGCGGCACGCGCGGCCTGTAGTGTGGCGCGTACCTCGGTCGGGTGGTGCGCATAGTCATCGATGACCATTATGCCGCGCGCCTCACCGAGCAGCTGGAACCGTCGCTCGACGCCGTGGAATGCGGCGATTCCCGACGCCATGGCTGGCACGGTGGCACCGAGCCCCAGTCCCACGGCAAGCGCGGCGAGCGCGTTCCGCACGTTGTGCTCGCCGGGAAGCGCGAGCATCACTTCGCCGAGCGGCTCGCCGTCGTAGACGACGTCGAAGCGCGTGCCGAGTCCTTCGCGGCGCAGATGTACGGCGCGCAGTCGCGCGTCGGGCGATTCGATGCCGTAGCGAATGACCTCCGCGCTCGCAGGAGTCGGCAGGCGGTTCGCCTCCTCGTCGTCGGCACAGAGCACGACGTATCGTGCGCCGACGAGAAACTGCGCGAAGGTGCGGCGCAGGTCGTCGAGGTCGGCGTAGATGTCGAGGTGATCAGCCTCGAGGTTGGTGACGACGGCGACCGTGGGCGCGAGTGCGAGAAAGGACCGGTCGTACTCATCGGCCTCGACGACGAAGGCGTCCGGGCGTCCGGCGCGCAAGTTTCCTTTCCAGGACGTGACCCGTGCACCGACGTACCCGGTGGGATCGAAACCGGCTGCAATGAGGGCCTCGGTGGCGAGCACGGTGGTGGTGGACTTTCCATGCGTCCCGGCGACGCCAACGAGCATCGCGCCACGCGTCGCGTCACCGAGCGCCTCGGCGCGTCGTACGACGGGAAGTCCAAGCTCGCGCGCGCGCTGCAACTCGGGGTGGTCCTTCGGCATCGCACTGGTGACGACCAGTGCGCGCGCGCTATCGGCATGAGCGGGATCGTGGCCCTGGGCAACGTGAATGCCCTTGGCGATCAGGTATTCAGCGTTCTCGGGATGGCTGTCGCACCCCGTGACGCTGACTCCGCGAAGGGCAAAGAGCTCGGCCAAGGCCGACATGCCGGCGCCGGCGATGCCGACGAAATGGATTGGGCGCGGGTCTGAGGCGTCGAGGAGAGTCATGCGCCGACAAATATAGGGGCGCGCGGAGAAAATGACGGCGGAATGACGATCGGGGATAGCTTCGACGGCGAGTTGAAGGCCCGTCAGCTTTCGGGGCGGACGTGCACGTCATGCTCGATGACGCAGTTCAGCCACCACGCCCAATCAACGTCAGGATTCGTCGAGCAATCGTCTCAGCCGCACCAGGCCGCGCACGCGCCGCCGCACCCGCTTTCAACCGCGCCATGGCAGCAGGGTCCGACAACAACCCAGTCACCGCCGACGACAGACTCTCGACCGTCAGCCCAGCTTGCGGCAGATTGATCGCCGCAGCCGCCGCCTCGAGCGTCCGCGCATTCACCGACTGATGATCAGCCGCCGCGGTCGGCAACGGCACGAGGATCGCCGGAATCTCCCACGCGAACAGCTCCGCCGTCGTCATCGCGCCAGCACGCACCAGCGCGAGATCCGTCGCCGCGTACGCGTCGGCGATCGGCGAGAGATACTCGCGCACGCGCACATTGCCGCCGTCGAGCGCCTTGAATTCGTCGTACGACGCCTTGCCCGTCATCCAGATGAGATAGAGATCTGCCGGCAGTCCTCGCTTCACCCACTCCGCAACCACGAGGTTGATCGCCCGTGAGCCCTGACTGCCGCCGTACACGAGCAGCACCTGGCCACCCGACGCCGGAAATCCCCACGACACGCGCGCCGCGGCGCGGTCCGGGCGCGGCGACGGCGGCGGCTCGATCGGCGCGCCCGTGTCCACGTGCTGCGACGGTACACCACCAATCACGCGCGCCGCTTCGGGGAACGCGAGATAGTACTCCTTCGTCCACCGACGAAATGCCCGCGCCGTGAGACCGGGATAGCTGTCCCCCGCCTGTTGCACCACCGGAATGCCGTGCATCGCGGCATACACCAGCGCGAGACCCGCCGCATAGCCACCCGTGCCGACCACCACCTTCGGACGCTCGCGCCGCACGAGGTCACCGAGTCGCCGCCACCCTTTCAGGGCCCCGACGAGCGTCTTCCAGTTATCCCACGGTGTGGACCGATACAGGGGATGAAGATCCAGCAGCAGGTGCGGAAACTCCGTCGTGGGCAGCACCGTGCGCTCGATGCCCCGGAGCGCACCAATGAAGATCGGCTGTACGCCGGGATCCAGTCGCACGAGCGTACGCGCGATGGCGAGGCCGGGATAGAGATGTCCCCCCGTGCCGCCGCCGGCGAAGAGAACGGTGGTGCGCGCGTCAGTCATCACCACGCGGGGCAAGGGAAAGAGGATCGGTGGCCTGCTCGCCGATGATGCGCTCCTTGGTGCTCCCGATGTTGACGAGCAGGCCCGTCATGAACATCGAGAGCACGATGTTCGATCGCCCAAAGGAGACGAACGGCAGCGTCAGGCCGGTGGTGGGCAGGAGCCCGACGACCACACCGATGTGCAGGTACGCGGTGAGCACCGTGACGAACGTCAGGCCCACGGCAACGAGCTGGAGAAACGGCGAGCGAGCCTTCCGCGCGATCCGAAAGCCGAGCAGCGCATACGCGGCGAAGGCAATCGTGATCGCCGCAAGTCCGACGAACCCCCACTCCTCGCCGATGTTGCTCGCGATGAAATCGCTGTAGGGAAAGGGGAGAAAGCCGTACTGCTGCCTGCCCTGCCCGAAGCCGACGCCGAGCGCGCCCCCCGAACCCACCGCGATGAGCGACTGCTTGAGCTGGTACTTCATCTGCGTCGGCGCACCGCCCGGATCGAAGAACGTCGTGAGACGCAACAGCGCATACTGCTGCGACTCGATCTTCTTCCACAGCAGCGGAATCGCCAATGCGACGATGGTGACGAAGTGCGCGATCCGCACACCGCCGGCGAACAACAGCACGGCGAGGATGAGCGTGTACAGCATCGCCACCGAGAGGTCGGGCTCGAGCGCCGCGAGCAGGTCGAGCACGCCGATCACGACGAAGAAGGGCAACACCCCCTTGGTCAGGCGCTTGAGCTGGTCGCCCTTCTTCACGATGAGCATCGACGTCCACACGACGACCGCCAGCTTGCCGAATTCCGACGGCTGGAGCGACGTCCCGAACAGGAAGCGCCGCGAGCCGTTGACGCGCGGCGCGATGCTCTCCGGCAACACGAGACACAGGATGAGCGCCAGGATCGTCAGCCACATCAGCGGCCACGCCATCTTCTGCAGTTTCTCGGCGTCGACCTTCGCGGCGATCGCAAATGCGATGACGCCGGCGAGCACACCGGTGAGCTGTCGCGCCACGTAGAACCAGCTGTTGTGGTTCTCCTGGTCCGCGATGATGGCGCTCGCGCTGTACAGCACGGCGAGGCCGAACACGAGCAGAAGCGTCATCACGAGCATCAGCCCTCGCGCTTCCGCACCCATCCGCCATCGCTCGCGGATGCGCGTCGACGCCTGGGTGCGTTCGCGCTCGCGCGGCATCGCTGCGGCGGTCACGAGCGGACGACTCCCCCTCCGAGTTCCGCCGCAAGCTGCTTGAAGATCCGCCCGCGCTCCTCGTAGTTGTCGAACATGTCGAAGCTCGAGCAGGCTGGCGACAACAGCACCGCGTCACCTGCCACCGCAACGTCCCGCGCACGTGCGAGCACGTCCTCGAATGACGAGCCGAGTGCCTCGACGTGGACGATTCCGTCGAGGTCCTGGACGACGATCGGCGCCGCCTCGCCATACGCGAGCACGATCTTCACAGTGTGGCGCAGTGCATCGGCCAGCGCGGTATACGGCTCGCCCTTGTGGCGTCCGCCCAGCAGCAACACCGTCGGGCGCCGCATGCCACGCAGCGCGACTTCTGTCGACGCCACGTTGGTCGACTTGGAATCGTTGATCCACTCCACGCCGGCATAGAGTCCGGCAGGCTCGATCCGGTGCTCGAGCGCACGAAAGCTCTTGAGTGCATCCGCGATCTGCGCGCGAGCCTGCCGCGTCGAGTGCAGCGCATCGGCAGCCATCACGGCCAGCGCTGCCGACAGCACATTCGCGACGTTGTGATCGCCCAGCAGCGCGAGGTCGTCGCGCCTGATCAATGGCTCGCCGAGCACGACGAGGCTGTCCGTCCCGCGATCGTAATAGGCGTCCGCGGCGCCAGCCGAGATGGTGAAACGCAGATGGGTGCCCGGCACGTCGCGCACCATGGCCTGCACCGCATCGTCGTCCGCGTTGCTCACCCACACGGACCGCTCTGTCGCGTTCCGGAAAAGCATCGACTTGTCCGCATAGTACGCGTCCACCGAGTCGTAGCGGTCGAGATGATTGGCCGACAGGTTCGTCAGGATCCCCACCGCGGGTGCAATGCTCGGCGTGTCGTGCAGCTGGAACGACGACGTCTCCAACGCAATCCAGTCGGGCTCCTTCTCCCGCATCGCGATCTCCGACAACGGCGTTCCGATGTTGCCCGCCGACACGGAGTCGTAACCGAGACCGGCCAGCAGCCTGTTCACCAGCGCCGTCGTCGTGGTCTTCCCGTTGGTGCCCGTGACGGCGATGTACCGCTCGTGCGGCAGGAACTGGAGCGCTACCTCGAGCTCACCCACGATCGGGATGCCGGCGTCGCGGGCGGCAGCCATTGGCGGTGCATCGGGCGGCACGCCGGGGCTCGCGACGACGAGCGCGCTCTTCGCGATACGAGTGAGGTCGTGACCGCCGTGCTCCACGTCGACGCCGAGTGGCTCGAGCGCGAGCGCTGCGCGCAGCACGTCGTGTCCTGCCTTCGCATCACTCGCATAGACGTCCGCACCCGCACGACGCAGCAGCTCGGCGACCGCGCGACCGCTGCGGGCGAGGCCGATGACACTGATCTCGCCGCGCGTCCACGCCGCCGGCAGCGCCTCCGTGAGCGATCGAACTGGCATCTCAGCGGAGCTTGAGGGTGGTGATCGCCAGGAACGCACCGATGAAACCGATGATCCAGAACCGCACGACCACCTGCTGCTCGCTCCAGCCCTTCACCTCGAAGTGATGGTGCAGTGGCGCACGCAGGAAGACGCGATTCTTCTGCGCGTACTCGAGCCCAAATCGCCGCTTCCGATACTTGAACACGAACCGCTGAAGCACCACCGACATCATCTCGGCGAAGAACACGAAGCCGACGAATACGAGAATGAACTCCGACTTGAGCGCGATAGCGACCGCACCGAGCGCGCCGCCGAGCGCCAGCGAGCCAGTGTCGCCCATGAATACCTGCGCTGGATACGTGTTGTACCACAGGAATCCGATGAGCGCGCCCACCATCGAGAGGCAGTAGATGGTGAGCTCGCCCGAGTGCTGCAGGTAGAAGATGCCGAGGTACGCGCTGGTGTCGACGCGACCGATGACGTATGCGAAGATGGCCAGCACGCCGAACGCAATGGCGCTCAAGCCGGCGGCCAGGCCGTCGAGGCCGTCCGTGAAGTTCACGGCGTTGCTCACGCCGGTGAGCACGAACGTCACCCAGAGCACATAGAGAATCCCGAATGCCGGCACCACGAGCATGTATTTGTAGAACGGCAGCGTGGTCGACGCGCCCGGAAGCCCGGGCGCGAGCGGATACAGCCACAGGTAGACGCCCAGTGCCAGCCCGATGCCCACCTGCCCGAGCAGCTTGTTGCGCTCGACGAGCCCTTCGTTCTTCTGGCCGAGTCGGCGCTGCTTGAGCTTGAGGTAGTCGTCGAGGAATCCGATCACCCCCATTGCCGCCGTCACCGCGAGCGCCACGATCACATAGTGGCTGAAGACCCGCGCCCAGAGCAGCGTCGACACGATGGCGGAGAACAGGAAGATCAACCCGCCCATCGTGGGCGTCTTGACCTTCGCCGCATGCGAATCGGGAGTCCCCTCGCGAACAACCTGATAGTTCGACGCCGTGTTCAGCCGCTGCAGGATGAGCGGCCCCACCACGAAGCTGAGAAAGATCGCCGTCACGGCCGCAGCGGCAGCACGGAAGGAGATGTAGTTGAAGAGGTTCAGCGCATGCCAGCGCGGAATCAGCGGAACGAAGAGATAGTAGAGCAATGTCTATGTGGTTGCAGATCCGTCCTTCGCCCACTCCGCGATCAATGGCACAACACGCTCCAGCCGAACGCCACGCGACCCCTTGAGCAGAATAACCGCGTCCCTGTTCACGCGCGAACGCGCCGCGTTCCATGCGGACTCGGGGTCTGCTCCCGCCACAACGCGTGCATCGCCCGAGGCGACGCGCGCAAACGCATCGGCAAACGCGCCCACCCCAACGAGCAGCTCGGCAGGACTCTCCAGCGCCGAACGGGCGACGTCGTCGTGCAGACGATCCGCGTGCGCGCCGAGCTCGAGCATCGTCCCCAGCACTGCGACACGCTGACGCCCCGCGCCCGCATGCGCGAGCAACTCCAGCGCAACACGCGCCGAGCCGGGATTCGAGTTGTACGCGTCGTTGATCACCGTCGCCGAGCCATGCGTCTCGAAATTCACCCGCATCGGCGGCGCCGGCATCTTCGCGATCCCCCGACCTGCCGCCTCGAGTGACACGCCACTCTCCCGAGCGACGGCGAGGGCGAGCATGGCATTCCGCAGGTTGTGCACGCCGCGCAACGGTACGTCCACGCGAACGTCCTCGAACTGCATCCAACCACGTCCGTCGGGTTCGCTCCCCCACGAGGTCGGGCACAGATCGCCATGGTCCAACCCTGCGGTGATGGTTCGCCGCGCGAGCGGACGCGCCGCCTCGGCGATCTCGCGCTGCGATGACGGCACCACCGCGACGGGCACACCGAAACACGCCGAGACCTCCTCCCGCAACACACCCTCCAGGTCACCGAGCCCCTCGAGGTGTTCCTCGGCAATCGAGGTCACGACGACGATGTCCGGCTCCACGATGCTCCGCAGCGCTTCGACCTCGCCTGGATGGTTGGTGCCCATCTCGATGACGGCGATGTCCGCATCGTCGGGAATCGCGAAAATCGTCAACGGCACGCCGACGAGGTTGTTGTAGTTGCCCACCGTCGCGTGCACGCTGAGCGTGCTGCCCAGTGCGGCGAGCAACAGCTCCTTCGTGCTCGTCTTGCCGTTGGTGCCCACCACGCCGACGACAGGCTTCCCCCACACCCGGCGGCGATAGCGCGCCAGAAGGCCTATTGCCGCGAGCGTGTCCGACATTTCGTATACCGGGACACCGAGATCCGCGCCGCGGCGCGCGTCGCTGACGATGACGGCGCGGGCGCCCTTCTGCACGGCGTCGGCGAGGAAGTCATGCGCGTCGAACGTCTCGCCGACGAGCGCCAGGAAGCAACAGCCGGGCGTCACGTGCCGGGTGTCGGTGGAGATGCGGTCGATCTCGGTGGTGCCGCGTGGGCCGCCGCCAAGCGCGTCGGCGATGCGATCCAGCGTCCAGAAGCGCGGCTGCTCCAGCGCGCTCGCCTGCGGTGTTCCTGCTCCCGCCATCAGGTCACTCCCTCGGAGATGATCTCGCGTACGATGTCGCGTTCGTCGAATGGGTACTTCACGGTACCGCGGATCTGGTAGGTCTCGTGTCCCTTCCCCGCGAGCACCACGACGTCGCCGTCGGCGGCCATGTGCACCGCGCGTGCGATGGCCTCGCGGCGATCCTCGATGCGCTCGTGTCGGCCCGCAATCATCCCGGCCTCGACGTCGTCGAGGATGCGCTCGGGATCCTCGGTGCGAGGATTGTCGCTCGTCGCGATGGCGACGTCGGCCTTCTCCTGGGCGATATGTCCCATCTCCGGCCGCTTGCCGCGATCGCGATCGCCACCACAGCCGAAGACCACGATGAGCCGTCCAGTGGTGAACGGACGCACGGCGTCGAGTGCGCGCTCGAGCGCGTCCGGCGTGTGGGCGTAGTCGCGCAGCACCGTCGGCTCTTCGCTGATGATCTCGAGCCGGCCAGGCACCTGCGGCATCGACGACAGCCGCTCCGCAATGTTCGTCGGCGTCACCCCCATCGCGGACGCTGCACCAGCGGCGGCGAGGGCGTTCGCGATGTTGAAATCGCCGATGAGCGGCAGGTGCACGGTGTGCACCTCGGCTCCGACGACCAGTGTCCACACGCTGCCGCGCGGCGTGTAGACGACATTGTGCGCCTGCACGTCGGCGCCTTCCGCGAGCCCGAAGTGAATCGTGCGCGGTGCGCGTGGCAGCGTCGCCCACGCGGGATCGTCCGCGTTCACGACGGCCGCACCGTCGCTCGCGAGCAGCGAGACGAGCAACGCCTTCGCGGAGAAATACGCTTCCATCGTGACATGATAGTCGAGATGGTCGCGCGTGAGATTCGTGAACACGCCGGCCTCGAATGACAGACCTTCCACGCGCCCCTGATGCAACGCGTGCGACGATGTCTCCATGGCCACGGTGCGGACGCCCGCGTCATGCAGCGCGCGCAACACGCGCTGGAGCTCGACGGGGCCTGGCGTCGTGAGGCCGCCACCGCCGTCCATTGCCGCACCATCACTTCCCACGAGCACGCCGAGCGTGCCGATGGACGCGCTGCGGGCCTCGGGCTCGTCGAGCAGGTGGCGCAGCATGCCCACCGTGGTCGTCTTGCCGTTCGTGCCCGTCACTCCAGCGAGGCGCAGCTCGCGCGCCGGTTCGCGAAAGAATGCCGCCGCGGCGACGGCGGCGGCGCGGCGCGTGTCGCTGACCACGAGCGACGGCAGCGCCGTGCGCGACGGATCGTCGACGACGGCCACCGCGGCGCCCGCGTGCTCGGCCCTGGCTAGATAGTCGTGTCCGTCCTGCTCCGCCCCACGCACCGCGAGAAAGAGCCCGCCAGGCACCACCGTTCGACTGTCGTCGGTGATCGATTCGATCAGCTGTGGCAGCGCGCCGTGCTCCGCGATCAGAAGGCCGGCTCGTCGCAGCGCGACGACAATTGCCGCCAGCCGCACCTGCGTCACGGCGCTCCCGCGAGATGCACCAGCGCGCCGGCCGGAGCCAACGCGCCTGCGGCCGGACTCGTCTCGCCGGATGATCCGCCGCTCAGCGCCACGCGGAATCCGGCCGCATGCAGCGCGTGCACCGCCTGACGCAGCGACAGCCCGCGAACGTCCGGCACCGCGCGCTCGGCGAGCACCGCCTTGGGCAGCGCAGGAGCCGGGATGCTCGCCACGAATGGCGTCGTTCCGGCGCTGTCCTCTTCGGCCGCCGCCTTCGCGATGCGAAGCGCCTCCCGCTGTGCGGTCGTCGTCGTTTCGGCCGGCGCTCGCGTTGCCACGGCGAGGGTGAGCGTCGACGCCACGCTATCGGGCTTCTCCTCCTTGCGGCTATTTGCCAGGCTCCGACGGTCGAGCGCCGCGTTGCGCGACGCGAGCGCCGCCTGGAGCACCGCCTTCGTCACCGGCGCAGCCGTCAGGCCACCCATGTACGCGCCCTTCGGATTGTCGATCTTCACGAGGATCACG
>JBBQDT010000156.1:0-10570 GCA_038319955.1 Gemmatimonadales bacterium
CTTCGACACCTGGTCGCCGGGCTACCTGATGTTCATGGCCGCGATGCACAACGGTATCAGCCGTCTCTACGAGACCTTCGGCAACGGTGGCACCGCCGAGACGATGGAGCGCACGCTGCCGCCGAGTGAGACGCAGCGCACGTGGTTCAAGCAGAATCCGCCGCTGCCGCGCGTGCAGTGGTCGCTGCGCAACAACAACAACTACGAACAGACGGGACTGCTCGTCTCACTCAATTACTTCGCGAACAACCGGCGGCAGTTCCTCCAGAACTACTACGAGAAGAGCAAGCGGTCGGTGCTCAAGCCGAAGACGGAGGGTCCGGCGGCGTGGGTGTTGAGCGGGAACGACACGCGACTCGGCGCGCAGGCGGAACTCCTGAACGTCCTGCGCAAGCAGCATGTGGAGATTTCGCGCGCGACGTCGTCGTTCAGCGTCACGATGCCTGCACCGGCGCGTGCGCGCACGGGTCGCGCGGCGCAGGATTCGGCAACGGCGAGTCCGAAGGCAGCGACAGAGATGGAGACGCGGCAATTCCCGGCCGGTTCGTATATCGTGCGGATGGACCAGCCGTACTCGCGCGCGGCCGACGCCCTGCTCGATCATCAGTTCTGGGCGCCGAACGATCCACAGAAGACGCCGTACGACGACACCGGGTGGTCATTCCCCGAGGGCTTTCACGTCCAGGCAGTGCGGGTGCTGGACGCGAAGGTGCTCGACACGCCGATGGAGCGCGTCACCTCCGACGTGAAGGCCCCGGGCGGCGTCAGTGGCAACGGTGCGGTGTTCGCCATCAAGCACAACGGCGACAACGCGCTCGCGACGCTGCGCTACCGGTTGAAGACCGCGGATTTCCAGGCTGCCGAGGAGAGCTTCAGCGCGAATGGTGAGCACTTCCCGCGCGGGTCGTTTCTCATCAGCGGTGTGAAGCAGGCGGACGTGGACAAGGCCACGCGCGACCTTGGGCTCACGGCGTATGCGATGGCGATCGCGCCGCCGGCGGTGAAGACGCACCCGCTGCGCGCGGCGCGCATCGCCATCCTGCACAATTGGATCAGCACGCAGACGGAAGGCTGGTGGCGATACGCGTTCGACAAGCTGGAGATTCCCTACGATTACATCAGCGTGCAGGAGATCGCCAAGACGGCCGACCTCAACGCGAAGTACGATGTCATCCTCTTTCCCCCCACGGGAGGGAATGGGCAGGCGATCATCGACGGGTTGCCGAAGTGGCGCAACCCGATGCCGTGGAAGAATACGCCGGAGACGCCGAACATCGGCACGTTGGCGCAGACGGACGACATGCGTCAGGGCCTTGGCTGGCAGGGGCTCGCGAACATGCAGAGCTTCGTGGCGAGGGGCGGCGTGCTGGTGACGGTGGACAACACCGCGGAGTTCGCGATGAGCTACGGGCTCACGAACGGGGTATCGGCGAACACAGCGTCGAAGAGCAGAGTGGTGGGCAGCTTCCTGCGCAGCACCGTCGTGGATGCGACGAGTCCGATCGTCTACGGCATTCCGGAGGGTCTCGCCGTGTACAGCGACGCTGGCGCGAGCCTCAGCGTGAGCAATGTGCGCGGCGGCGGACGCGGTGGACGTTTCGGCGGCACGACCGAGCGTGCGACGGGCCGAGGGACGTCGGAGGACGGCGACGTGATTCCGGGGCGCCCGATGCTCGACTCGAGCAACACCGCGCTGTCTGTGGAAACGGTGCAGCCCTGGCAGGCGTCGCCTGTCACGCTGGACCAGCTGCGCAATCCGCTCAACGTGATTCCACCGGATCAGCGTCCGCGCGTCGCGCTGCGCTTCGGCGACACGCGCGGGCTACTCGCGTCTGGACTGCTGGAAGGTGGCAGCGATATCGCGCAGCGGCCAATCGTCGTGGACGTGCCGGTGCAAAAGGGACACGTGGTGCTGTTCGCGAACAATCCCGTGTGGCGAGGGGAGACGATCGGCAGCTACTTCCTCGTGTTCAACACGATTCTCAACTGGGATAGCCTGAATGCGGGGAGGAAGCTGGACGTGAGGTAGCTGGGCTTGTCGCGATTGCGAGAGCGTGATTGAAAAGCGCAACTGCAAAGCCCTACTACGCACGCAGAAAGACGCAGGCTGCGCCAACGCAGAAAGACGCAGAAACTGCAGAAGGGCCGTAAAAGGAATTCGAGGAGTGAGTGAAAGGGCACACCGGACGAAGCCTGGTGTGCCCTTGTGTTTTGACCTCTGTCCCTCTGTCCCTCTGTCCCTCTGTCCCTCTGTGACTCTGTCCCTCTGTCCCTCTGTCCCTCTGTCCCTCTGTCCCTCTGTCCCTCTGTCCCTCTGTCCCTCTGTCCCTCTGTCCCTCTGTCCCTCTGTCCCTCCAACCCTGATTTTCAGCTTCCGAACGTGTTACACGCTCTCGGATCGCCAGTATCGAAGCCCTTCCTGAACCAGCTGGCGCGCTGCGCTGACGAGCCGTGCGTGAACGATTCCTGGTTCACGCGTCCGTTGCGCTGCTGCTGGATGCGGTCGTCGCCCACCGATGCCGCGGCATTCAACCCTTCCTCGATGTCGCCCTGCTGGAGGATCTTTCGCTGCTGCGTGTCGTGACCCCACACGCCGGCGAAGCAATCGGCCTGCAGTTCCAGGCGAACGGAGAGCGCGTTCGCTGAACTCGGATCGCTTTGCTGCGCGCGCCGCACCTTCGCATCCGTGCCGAGGATGTGCTGCACGTGATGGCCGAGCTCGTGCGCGATGACGTACGCCTGCGCGAAGTCGCCGGAGGCACCGAACTTGGTCTTCAACTCGTCGTAGAACTCGAGATCCACGTAGACCTTCTGGTCGAGCGGGCAGTAGAACGGCCCCATTGCGGTCTGGCCCGTGCCGCAGCCGGTCTGTGTGGCATTGCGGAAGAGCACGAGACCGGCGTCGTGATACTCAGCGCCATACTTGGGCAGCGTCTGCGCCCAGGTGTGCTGCACATCGTCGAGCACGAAGGAGACGAAGCGTACCTCCGGTTCCTCGCGTGCCGAGTCTCCCGGCGCCAGCGCTCCGTTGGACTGCGTCACGGTGTTGGCCGGGACGTCCTCGAAGAAGTTGCGGCCGAAGACCAGGCTGAGGATCAGCAGGACGGCTGTTCCGCCGATCCCCATCCCTGCCCGGCCGCCGAACCCGCGTCGGTCTTCGAGATTGGAGCTTCTTCCTTGATCCTTCCACAACATGGCCATGCCTCTCAGTGGGAGTGCCGCCGAGAAAAGCAAAAAGCCGGCCTGAACTGCCTTCGCGCCGGCAAAGTGGCCAACGCGAACGCGTGGTCAGGGCACGATCTTCCGAACGGTGGGATACTCGATGCCGAGCTGCTTGAGGTACGTGTCGTACTTCTTGGAGTCGTAGTAGTACTTCTTCATCTCCGGCCGGTACTTCGCCATGATGGTCTCGTTCAGCCAGATGGGCGGCTGATCGGTGGCGGCGAAGAACGGGCGATACTTGATGGTCTTGGTCTGGACGTTGTTGAAATAGTCCCACGCGTCGGTGACGATCTGCGGGGTGAGCAGGATGTCGAGCATCGTCATCGCCTGCGCCTTGGCGCCGGCGACCACACCCTTGTGCGCGATGGGCGTGGCCATGGAGATGGCGTTCGCCCAGTTGTGGCCCGGCATGTTGGGAATGTTGGATGGATACCGCAGCGTGACGGTGGGCATGTTCCACGCGACGTCGCCGATGTCGTCCGAGCCGCCGCCGGTGCGCTGCGCTTCGGGGGTGGGGCCTTCGAGGCGCCCACCCTGGCGACTCGTCATCCCGCTGTCTGCCACGCCGAGCTCGCGCTGGATGCCCTTGGCGAGGGCTTGGTCCTTCTCGTCCCACGTCGGCATGCCGACGCGCTTGATGTTCTCGTACATCGCTTCCGCGATGGGCCGCGAAAAGTGCCCGCTCCAGCCCGAGCCGACCATCATGATGGTGTCGATCTGGGTGCCGGTCATGAGCGTGGCGCCCTGTGCCTTCTTCTTCGCGTCCTCGAACATCGCGAGCGTCTTCTCGTAGTCCGTCTGGCGAAAGTAGAACCAGATGCTCGCCGTGCTCGGGACCACATTGGGCTGGTCGCCGCCGTCGGGAATGACGTAATGCGACCGCTGCGCCAGCGGCATGTGCTCGCGCTGGAACTCCCAGCTCGTGGCCATGAGCATCACCGCATCCAGCGCACTCTTGCCGCGCCATGGAGCACCCGCCGCGTGGGCACTGGAGCCCTTGAACTTGAAGATGGCGGAAATGAGTGCATTGGAGCTCGACTGTCCCCACGAGACGCCGAAGTCGGAGCTCACGTGCGTGAAGAGCGTGATGTCCACGTCCTTGAAGACACCCGCGCGCACCAGCCAGGCCTTGCCCGACATCAGCTCTTCCGCGACGCCAGGCCACAGCACGAGGGTACCGGGGATGTGATCGCGCTCCATGATCTTCTTCACGACGATCGCCGCGGCGATGTTGAGCGGCATGCCGGAGTTGTGCCCCTCGCCGTGGCCCGGTGCACCGACGACGATCGGATCCTTGTAGCCGACGCCGGGCTTCTGGCCCGCCTGCGGGATGTCGTCGATGTCGCTGCCGAGCGAGATGACGGGCTTGCCCGAGCCCCAGCGCGCGACGAATGCAGTGGGCATTCCGGCGACGCCGCGCTCGACCTTGAAGCCATTCTCCTCGAGAAGTCCGGTGAGATACTTCGACGTCTCGACTTCCTGGAAGCCCAGCTCACCATACGAGAAGACCTGATCGACCATGACCTGGATCATCTTGGCCTTGGCGTCGATCTCCGACGCAGCCTCGGCCTTGAGTTTGTCGAGTTGCGCGGTGGTGGGATACTTGTACTTGATGGAATCCGCCGCGCCGTTGCCGTCGCGTTGTGCCTTCGCGACGGTGGGTGAGGTTAGGCACAGTGCGCAGCAGGCGGCGAGGGCGAGTTGTCGGACGTGGTGGGGTACCATTCGAGCTGGCTCCGGTGTGTGAGGATCGGGCCTGAAGGGTGGGGCGACTGACCAGGAGGACCGGTCGAGCACCACAATATCGTCGATGGCGCCCGTCAGCACGAGGTTGCCGGCGGACTGCGCGAACGAACTTTCGGTGTTTCCACCGCATACTATCTTCTGGTTATTCCAATCGAGGCGTGCTGGGCGGTCCCAGACACTCGTGGGCACGAGGGGTGCGACTGGCGTCGCGTGTCGATGTAGCACGACGAAGTCCCGGGGCACCATTCACTTGCAGCGCGCTCGTCATGGAAGTGCGAACGACTGACACTCTGCTCACCCTTCCACCGCTGTCTTCGGAGCTCGAAGACGCGGGCGCGCCGCTACTCGTCGCCGTGGAGGCGACGCGGCTGTCGCGCGAAGTACGTGGCATTGGGCGCTACGTGCGCGCCCTCTTGCCGCGGCTGGTGGCGCTGCGACCCGGCCTGCGACTCGCATTGTACGCCAAGAACCAGCGCGACGTGGATGCGCTACGTCCGCAGTTCGCTACGTTGGGCGAGCATATCACGATCCATCCGGTCCGCGAGATGGTGAAGTCGGGGGCCGATGTGTTCTGGTATCCCTGGAACGTCGCCGCGCCGACGCCGACGCGCGGCGCGGTGGTGGTGACGATGCACGACATCGTTCCCATCGCGCATCCCGATCCACGGCTGCGCGGTTGGCAGAAGAACCTGCGCTGGCGCCGGCGGTATTCGGCGACCGTGAGGCGCGCGACGCTGATCATCGCCGACTCGCAGTTCACGGCAGCCGAGATTCACCGGATGCTCGGCGTGCCGCACGACCGGATACGCGTGGTGTTGCTCGCGGCGGACGACTTCACGGTGCCGTCGGCGGCGTCGGACGCGGCGGCGCTGGATCGGCTCGGCGTGCACCAGCCATTCGTGCTGGCCGTCGGTGCAGCGGACCGACGCAAGAACCTCGGGTTGCTCGAGCGCGCGATGCCGCTCGTCACAGCGCAGCGCCCGAACGTACGGCTGGTGCTCGCCGGACCACGACGTGATCCACAGGTGCCGCTGCCAGACGCGTCGTGGCGGCAGACGGTGGGCTTCGTGACCGAGGAGGAGCTGGCGGCGCTGTATCGCGGAGCGTCGGCGCTGGTGATGCCATCCACGTACGAGGGATTCGGCCTACCCGTGCTGGAGGCGATGCGTCTGGGGACGCCGGTGATCTGTGCGCGCGCGTCCTCGCTGCCCGAGGTTGCCGGGGACGCGGCGGCGCTGATCGACCCCGACGACGATGAGGAGCTGGCGTCGATCATCCTGCGGGTGATGTCTGACGACCGGCTGAACGCCTCGATGCGTGCGGCCAGCCTGGCGCAGTCCGCGCGGTTTTCCTGGGACGAAACCGCGCGACGGACGATCAATGCGTTCGAAGAGGCAATCGAGAGGACCAGCGTCCCGTCTCGGCGCTGACGATACGTGAAGCGCAGGTCCCTCGTTGCGCTGGTGACTTCAAATCGAAGCGCTGCTACTGCTGGGTCCCGCCCTTCAGGTCGTCCTTCCACCACCACATGTTCGCGACACTCTTCTGGCGCGGCCACACCTCGGCCAGCGTGTTGCCGTCGTAGAGACGACCGTTCTTCATCACGAAGCGAACGGTGTTCGTGTTCCTGATGTCGTCGAGCGGATTCGCGTCGAGCACCTGAAGGTCGGCGAGCTTTCCTGCCTCGATGGAGCCGAGCTCCTTGCCAAGCCCGATCGACTCCGCGCCAAAGATGGTTGCGACGCGAAGGACGTCGTGCCGGGGCATGCCGCCCGAGGCAATGCTCCAGATCTCCCACTGGGCACCCAGTCCCTGGAACTGGCCATGGCTGCCGAGGCCTACGCGTCCGCCAGCGACGACGATCTTCGCGGCCTGTGCGGCGAACAGCGAGAACGAATACTGTGACGGCGCCCACCAGCCCGGGCGGCGCAGGGTTTTTTCCTCGACGACGTGCCGCGGCATGAAGTGATTGACCTTCGGGTCGTCGACGACGTTGGTGTTCTCGTACCAGTAGTTCTCCGCCCACGGGCCGCCATACTGCACGATGAGCGTGGGCGTCCATGTCGTGCCGCTCTGCGCGAGCAGCTGGATGGCGTCCTTGTACAGGGGCGCGATGGGCAGCGTGTGCTCGATGCCCGAGAAGCCGTCCATCGCCTCGGTCAAGTTCTTCTTGAAGTCGAGCCCACCTTCGAGCGTCGGCATGATGTGCTGTTCGCGCGCGGCCTGCACCACCCACTGCCGCACCTTGCGGTCGCCCACCATGTACTGCTTGATCGTGTTGGTCTTGTAGAACTCCGAGTAGCGCTTCATGACGTCGCGCGCATCGTCGAGACTCTTGATGCTGTCGCGCGCAAAGATGCCCGGGCCGGTGGCCAGTATGCGCGGTCCGATGAGGTCCCCGGTCTCCACGAGGTCCCCGTACGAGAGCACGTCGGTCGTGGACGTCTGTGGGTCGCGCGTCGTCGTCACGCCATAGGCGAGGTTGATGAGATATTCCCACGGCTGCGACCGATGGACGCCGAACGCGGGCCACATGTGCGCATGGACGTCCACGTAGCCGGGAAGGATCGTCTTGCCGGTGACGTCGATGATGCGCGCGGCCGTCGGAATGGCCACGGATCCCGTGGCACCAACCGCGACGATGCGGTTGTTCGTCACGAGCACGTCACCGTTCGCGATCACTTCGTCGCCCTTCATGGTGATGATGCGCGCACCGCGCAGGACCACGGAACCGACCGGCTTGTCCTTCGGCACACGAATGGTGACGTCGAGACGTGTGGGCTCGTAGATGGCGCGCGCGCCGTTCGCCGCGCGCGATGCGCTGTCCGCACCGGCCACCCGCCCGCCGCGCGCGGAGTCGGCGCGCGTGGTCGAGTCACGCACGAGCGAGTCCGCGCGCGCGACGTCGTACGTGAAGTACGAACGGCCCAGCGAGTACACGATGCTCTTCCCATCCGGCGCCCACCGTGCAAAGTCGCCACCGACCTTCGTGAGGCGCCGCACCGGCACCGCGGAGCGAGACGGATTGGTGATCGAGATCGACGGCGGCGTCGCACCGACGAGCGGCACCGACGAGATGACGTAGATGTTCGTGCCAGACTGCACCAGCGCGCGCTCGCCATCGGGCGAGAGGAGCACCTCTTCGGCGTTGCCACCGCCGCCACCACCAGCAGCCGGAGTGGCGTTGCCGATCCGCAGGTGCGATTGCCGATCGGTGCCATCATAGCGCATGGAGACGAGGCCGTCGGACGGCTCCCACATGTAGACGCGCGTGCTGTCCGGGCCGAAGTGCGGCTGGCCGAACCGCGTCACGGGCGTGATCACGGTGGCCGTGCCGCCGGTGGCGGGCAGCCACACCAGCTCCACACCGGCCGCATCGGCAATGCCACCATCGAGCTCGTCGCGATCGCGACGCTGCTCACGGGGTCCACGTCCGACCACGAGCCGCTTGCCGTCGGGCGAGTACGCGAGCTTATCGTAGAAGCCCGACTGCGTCGTGAGCCGCTCAGGCCTGGCGCCACTTTCGGCACGTGCGCGGAAGACGTCGCCGCCCGTCTGCTCGTTCCAGGTGACGTAGGCGATGTATCGGCTGTCCGGCGACCACGCCGGGTAGAACTCGCCGGCGTCGGCGGACGATGTGAGCCGCTTCGGCTTGCACGTGGCGGGTGGTGCGCCGCCGGAGCTCGACGTGGGGCACGCGGCGAGGTCGAGCAGCCACGTCTTGTCGAGCGCGGTGAAGGCGAGACGCTTGCCGTCGGGCGATGGCACTGCGTTCCGAATCTGTCGCACCACGAGCATCGAGTCGTCGTGCGGGAAGTCCAGCGTGATCGCGCCGGCAATCATCTGGTCGACGTCGGCGCTGAACGGAATCATCGTCTGCGCGCCGTCCGGCACGCCGATGCGCCAGATCTTTCCATGGTGCGCAATGACGATGGCCTTGCTGTCGGGCGTGAACGCGTATGGTGGCATCAGGTCGCGGCTGTAGCGCGACTCCTGGTCATCACGCTGTACGCTCGGCGCGAGAACACGTTCGTCGCCCGTGGCGAGCTCGCGCAGCCGCAGCGAGGTGTTCGAGTCCGTGCGCGTGCCATACACGAGCCACTTGCCATCCGGGCTGAGCTCGGGACGCATGCCGCTGCCGACGGCCTGCGTGCGCACGAACGTCTTGCCCGTGCGTCGATCGTAGACGCCGACCTGCCAGTTGAGCGTCGTCTGGTTGTAGCCCCCGCCGGCCGCAGTGCGCACCGACGAGTAGATGAACCGCGGATCGACCCCGATGGCGGCGCCGACGTAGTTGCTGGGAAACCCGCCTCCGCCCCCTGCACCGGCTGCTGGCGTCGCCGTGGGACTCGTCGTCAGCTGCAGCCCGGTGCCGCCGTCGCGATGATACATGAACAGGTTGTAGCCCGCGCCGACGCCGTTGCGCGAGACGATGACGTACTTCCCGTCGGGCGACCAGATCGGTGAGATGAAGTTGCGGCCGTCCTCTCGCGTGAGCGCATGTGCGCCGGTGCCGTTGGCATTCATCACCCACAGGTTCTCCGCGCCAGTGCGATCGCTCACGAAGGCGATGAGCTTCCCGTCGGGAGAGAAGTGCGGCTGGCCGTCGAAGGCCTGTCCGCTGGTGATGCGCGTGGCCTTGCCGCCGGCGATGGGAATCGTATAGAGATCGCCGAGGAGGTCGAAGGCGATGGTCCTGCCGTCGGGCGAGACGTCGAGCGAGACCCAGGTGCCTTCGTCCGTCGTGAAACGGAGCGGCTTGGTGACGACAAGCGGCAGCTCGCGGAGCGGTCGTGCGCCCGAGTCGCCCGCAGCGCGCTGCGCGCTCGCGGTGTTGGCGGTGAGAAGTGTCAGTGCCGCAATGAGCGCGCACTCAGCGTGACGACGCATACCGCCTCTGGCGAAAAGTGTGAAGCGTCGATTCTGCCTCTCCCGCGCGGCCGAGGCAAGGGTGCAGGATCAGTGCGGCAGCGTGGGCCGCAACGCGCCGTACGTCCACGTCCCCGCGATCGCGCTGAGGATGGTCACCCCGATGACCCACACGCCGTTGCCGAGCAGCGCGAACAGCGGTCCGGGACACGCGCCCGAGAGCGCCCAGCCCAGCCCGAACAGCGTGCCCCCGAGCCAATAGCGCGTGCCGCGACCCATCACTTTCGGCGGCACCACGATGGGCGTTCCGTCCGCCGCACGCACGCCGAGCCGCTTGATGATCTGCAGCGACAGCGCTGCCGTGACGATGGCCGAGCCGATGATGCCGTACATCCGGAACGATTGAAAGCGGAACATCTCCTGGATGCGGAACCACGAGATGACCTCCGCCTTGGTGATCACGATGCCGAAGAGGACCCCAAGGACGAGGTAGACCAGCAGTGCCCGCCGCGAATCGCGTGTCGTGGCCATCGCGTCAGGCACCGAGCAGGCGCGGAATGATGATCCACGTCGAGATCAGGCCGCCGGCGAAGAAACCGATGACCGCGATGAGCGACGGCAGCTGAAAATCCGCAAGGCCGCTGATCGCATGGCCCGACGTGCAGCCGCCGGCGTACGCCGTCCCGAATCCGATGAGGAAGCCGGAGATGACGATCATGATGAAGCCGCGCGC
>JBBQDT010000157.1:0-10565 GCA_038319955.1 Gemmatimonadales bacterium
ACCGACCGGCTTGTTGAAGCCCGCCCGCTCCGCCCACTCCTGCGAGACGAAACCCTTGAGGTTGCACAGCACCTGCGCGGCGAACGCTTCGTGCATCTCGATGAGATCCATCTGGTGGAGAGTGAGACCCGCACGACTGAGGGCGACCGGCGTGGCGAGCACGGGACCCATGAGCAGCTGTTCGCCCGGATCGAGGGCGGAGTAGCTGTAGCTGCGGATGTACGCGAGCGGCTTCAGGCCGAGCGACTTCGCGCGCTCCTCGCTCATGAGGAGCACGGCGGATGCGCCGTCCGTGAGGGGAGAGGAATTGCCGGCAGTCACCGTGCCGTATTTGCGATCGAACACCGGCTTGAGGGCGGCGAGCGCTTCGATGGTGCTGTCGGCCCTGATGCCATTGTCGATCGTCATCGCGTCGAACGATGGGGGAACATAGAGCGGTGCGATCTCGGCGGTGAGGCGGCCATCCTGGGTGCCGGCGGCAGCGAGGCGATGCGAGCGCAGCGCGAACTGGTCCTGCTCCTCGCGCGGGATGTGATTGATCTTCGCCATCTTCTCCGCCGACTCGCCCATCGATTCGCCCGTGGTGGGCTCGGCGATTGCCGGCGTGATGGGCACGAGGTCGCGCGGGCGCACCTTGGCGAGCGCGCGCACGCGGCCGCCGAACGTCTTCGCCTTGCTCGCGGCGACGAGTGCGTCACTCATGCCGCGCGAGTGGAGGATCGGCACGTTGGAGAGGGACTCGGCGCCGCCGGCGATGATGACGTGTGCATGGCCGAGCGCGATCTGGTCGGCGGCATCGGTGATGGCCTGGTTCGCCGACGCGCAGGCGCGACCCACCGTGTACGACTGCACGCCCTTGGGCAGCATCGGCATGAGCGAGACCTCGCGCGCGATGTTCGGCGCGACGACCGACGGAACGACGGTGCCGTAGACGATCGACTCGACGAGCGCGGGATCGATATCTGTGCGTTGGAGCAGTTCGGCGACACTGCGCTTGCCAAGCTCGGTGGCGGAGAACGACTTGAGTGTCGTGCCCGCGCGGGCGAACGGTGTTCGCACACCTGCGATGATGGCGACGCGACGACCTGGGGAGCCAAAGGTAGACATGCCCGAAAACTAGGCGATGCGCGGGACGGGGGGAGAACAGGGTTGGTGACGGCGTGGCTTCGGTCCCCTGCCAAGTCTCGAATTATTGGGATTTCCGCAGCGAGCGAGAGCGTTAGAACCCTCTACCGGAAAAGCCGAAATGCTTCAGTTGAAGTTTCTGCGTCCTTCTGCGTTGGCGCAGCCTGCGCCGCGCGCGCAGCGCGCACTGCGTGCGTAGTAAGTCAGTTGGGGTTCCGGGGTTCCGTCGTTCACCCCTTTCGACAAACCGGCCTTCCCCCGCACGCCCCGGGAATGGATCTTCACTGCCTCCGCCCGCATCGATCCTGCCATGAACCGTCTGCCGTGACCAGTTCGAGACGTGCCACGCTCTTCGACGCGCTGGCGGCAAGACCGTTCGATGTGCTCGTGATCGGTGGCGGCATCACCGGCGCCGGCACCGCGCGCGACGCGGCCATGCGCGGCCTGCGTGTCGCGCTCGTGGAACAGGCGGACTTCGCGAGTGGCACATCGAGCCGATCCTCGCGACTCGTGCATGGCGGCGTGCGCTATCTCGAACATGGTCAGGTGGGTCTCGTGTTCGAGTCGAGCCGCGAACGGCGCACACTGCGTCGCATTGCGCCCCACCTGGTGCGCCCGCTTTCGTTCACGTGGCCCGTGTACGACGGTGCGCGCATCGGGCGCTGGAAGCTCGCCGCGGGACTCACGCTCTACGACGTGCTGGCGCTGTTCCGCAACGTGGGACGCCACGAGCGGCTCGACGCACGCGGCGTGGTGGCGCGTGAGCCGCGCGTGAACCAGCAGCAACTCACCGGCGGAGCGCGCTACTGGGACGCCGCCACCGACGACGCGCGACTCACGCTCGCCAATGTGCTCTCGGCCCAGCGCGCGGGCGCCATCGTCGCGAATCACGCGCGCGTCACGGGGATGTTGCGCGATGGCTCGCGCATCGCGGGTGCTTCGGTGGTCGATGTGGATACCGGCGCGACGGTGGACATCCGCGCGCGTGCCGTCGTGAACGCAGCCGGTCCGTGGAGCGACCGCGTCGAGCGACTCGCCCGACCGGCCTCCGCAGCGGCGGTGCGCGGCAGCAAGGGAGTGCATGTGAGCGTACCGCGCTCGCGCGTCGGCAATGTGGCTGCGCTCACGCTCATCGCGCCGCAGGACGGGCGCGTGATGTTCGTCCTGCCCGCCGGCGCGTTCACCATCATCGGGACAACGGACACCTTCGACGACGTCTCTCCGGACGAGGTGCGCGCGAACGAGCGCGATGTCGCCTATCTCCTCGAGTCGGCCAACCACTACTTCCCGGACGCCGCATTGACGCGGTCTGACGTCGTGAGCGCGTGGGCGGGGCTGCGCCCACTCGCCGTTGCTGCGGGGGGCGGAGCGACCGCGAGCGCGGCATCACGCGAGCATGCCATCTCCGAGATCGAACCGGGCCTCATCCGCGTGACTGGGGGCAAGCTCACGACGTATCGTGCGATGGCGAGCGAGGTCGTGGATGCCGTTCAGCGCTCGCTCGGCGATTCGCCGACGAAAGCGCGGACCGCGCACGAGCCGCTGCCCGGCGGCGACATCGCCGATGTGGCGCGCGAGATCACGGAGGCGACGCGCACGATCGACGACGGCGTGGTGGCCGAACGACTCGTGCATGCGTACGGCTCGGCGTGGCGCGCCGTGTGGGCGCAGGTGCACGACGACGACATGCTGCGAACGCGCATTGCGCCTGAACGGCCATACGTGCTCGCCGAGTTGCGGTACGCTGTGGAACACGAGCTGGCGCGCACCTTCGGCGACCTGCTGATTCGTCGCACGCCCGTTGCGTTCGAGACGCAGGATCACGGGCGCAATGCCGCGCGGCGCATTGCGCCGAGCGTGGCATCGTGGCTCGGATGGGACAGCGGGGCGACCGACGCGGCGTTGGCCGACTACGATCGCGAGGTGGCGCGCGTGTTCACGATAGACAGCGCCGTCTAGATCTCCTCTTCCTTCAGCTCGTGGATGGTCTTGAGCTCGGTGACCTTGAGCCGACGCACCATTGTGGGGAGCTTGAGCAGCACGAGCTCGCCCACCTTCTTTCCGAGCAGCGAACGCCCGATGGGCGACGACATGGTGACTTGCCCTTCCTCGAACTCGAGCGCGTCGCCGAACACCAGCGCGTAGGTCTCCGACAGTCCGGTCTTCTCATCAGCGACGACGACGCGTGATCCGAGGCCCACGCTATCGTGCGGAATCTGCGCGACGTCGATGGACGAGAGCTTGCTCAGCCGCTCGCGCAGCTGGTTCAGGCGGGCACGGACGAACTGTTGGCGCTCGAGGGCAGCCTTGTACTCGCTGTTCTCGCGGAGGTCGCCCATTTCGACAGCGCGGCGAATCTCGCCGGGCAGGGTGACGTTGAGCTCGAATTGCAGCTTTTCGACCTCGTCCCCGAGTTTTGCCTTGAGTTCTTCGATCATGAGGTACTGGACTACGGGACACAAAAAAAAGTTGACGCCCGACTGTTGGTCGGGCGCCGCATGCTTTGATTCTATAGTGCACCATCTCTCAGGGCAAATGCGCCGACCCCATTCGTGACACTGCGTTTCGAGCAGGTGGAGCCCGGAGTCCAGCGGCTGGCGCTGAGCAATTGGCGGGGCCGGGCCGCGGGGTACGAGGTGAGCGCGTATCTCATGCGGGACGTGCTCATTGACACGGGGTTCCCGCGCGTGCGCGGGGAGTTCGTCGCAGCGGTGCGGAGCCTGGCGCCCCGAGGCGCCATCGTCACGCACTGGCACGAGGACCACGCGGGGAACGCGCCAGCGCTGGCGGAGATGGGCGTGCCGCTCTGCATGCATCCGTTCTGCGAGTCCACGCTGCGCGCGCGTCCCGCCATCGCGTTCTATCGTCGGAACATCTGGGGTCGCCCGCCGCGGCTGACCGCGACGAGAGAGGCATTCGACCCGTCGCCACTTCAAGTCGTCGCGACCCCCGGACATACGCAGGATCATCAAGTGGTCTGGGACGCTGAACGCGGCATCGTGGCGAGCGGCGATCTCTTTCTGGGTGTGAAGGTTCGCGTGGCGCATTTCCACGAAGCGCCATCCATGTTGGTGAAGAGCCTGCGGGCCGTCGCTGCACTCGAGCCGAGGCTGTTGCTCGATGCCCACCGCGGCCCGATCGAGAATCCCTTGCCGGTGCTGACGGCGAAGATTGCGTGGATGGAGGACGTGATGGGTGCGGTTCAGCGGCTGGCGGATTCGGGCGCGAGCGACGCCGAAATTCGCCACCGGGTGCTCGGCGCGGAGTCACTGGTGGGGTGGGTGAGTTTCGGCGAGTACTCGAAGATTTCACTGGTCAAAGCCGTGCTGCGAGAAACGGCAGCGCTCACACGAGCCGTGTGATATCGATCACAAATCTGATGTGATCTCTTAGCCGGCTCGACGTTTGTAATGCATTCTTCTGTAATGATTTAGCTCTCAATGTGGATGTGCTGGCCGCTTGGACAGGTACGTTTTTGGCATCTCGCGACCCGTGGATTGTTCCCCCCAACCCAGTGGAGTTTGCGATGAACAACACAGCACGAACACTTCTCATCGGTACCACCGCGCTTTTCTCGCTCACCGCGTGCGCCACGAAGGGTGCACTGCGTAGAGGGCTCGATGAACAGCGGGTTTCGCTCGAGAGTGAGCGCGCGGCACGAGTGTCAGCGGACAGCGCGCAGGCTGACGCGAATGCGAGCACGCAGCGCGACCTCGCGTTGCTGCGCTCCGATCTGAATGGGCTCCGCACCGAGTTCGGTGCGAAGATCGCCGAGGTTGCCCAGGGGCTGCAGTTCGCATTCCCGGTGCACTTCGCGTACAACGACGCCACGGTGCGCCACAACGATCTCGCTGCGCTCGATCGCTTCGCCAGTGTCGTGCAGAAGCACTATCCCGGCGCGCACGTGACCGTGGAAGGGTTTGCCGATCCCGCCGGCAGCAAGAGCTACAACGTGATGCTGTCGCAGCGTCGCGCCCAAGCCGTGAAGCAGTACGTCAGTGGCAAGGGCGTCGATCCGTCGCTCATCAACGCGATCGGTTATGGCAAGACGCGTCTGGTGAGAGCAGCGTCGGGCGATCAGCCGGGCGCTGAACTCAATCGCCGCGTGGTGTTCGTCATCGAGACGCCGGCAAATGCCGATTCGAATCGTCTGACCGCATCAACGGGACAGTAACACGAGCACTTCGTACGATTGGGTAGGGCAGGCGCTCGCGCCGTCAGATTTGACGCGCGTAGCGCCACCCTGCCTTCTCGCCTCGCTCGTCGGCCGTAGCGCCAGATAGCGTGGCATCGTGAACGGCGCCTTGCCCGCCGTCTTCAGCGTCCACGGGATGTCGGTTGCGGTGAAGAATCAGCGATGCATCGGCAACTTGGCGTCGGTGTCCGATGCCTCGTGCGGTATCCCCGACGCCTTGGCAAATTCGTCGCGGAGCACCTTCATGTTGGCCTCGCGCTTGTCGAGCAGGCGCTTGAGCGCGCGCGGCTCGTGGCGCGCGTGGGCATACGCCGTGATCAATGGCAAAGCGACAGTGTTGTCGAGGTAGCAGACAACGGCGTCAGGGAGGCGATCGGGGTCGATCTTTCCCCAGCTCACCGCTTCGGCTGGCGTTGCGCCCGAGAGACCGCCCGTGTCGGGACGCGCGTCGGTGATCTGGAGGAAGTAGTCGTGCCCCTTCTCGTCGATGCCGAGGACTTCCTGGATCTGCGGCTCGGTCTGCAGCATGTAATTCTTCGGGCTGCCGCCGCCGCAGATGAACACGGCGCTCTTGCCTCCCTTTCGCTTTGCGCCAAGCACGATCGACGCTGTCTCGTTGACGTCGGCATTGGGGTCGATCACGCACTTGTTCCCTTCGAGCGCCAGCGCGGCGACGTTCATGCCGATGGACGAGTCGCCCGGCGATGACGTGTAGATCGGCACGCCGCATTCGTAGGCGACGCCGAGCAGCGACTTGTTGCCGATGCCGAGCGCCTTTTCGCGTTCGCGGATGTACTTGCCGCAGAGGGCGTGGAACTCCGCGGAGCTCATGGGCCGCTGGAACTCGGGGCCCTGCACGATCTTCCGGAAGAAGGCATCCGTGCTGAGGAGGACGTCGTAGTCGAAGAAGATGTCGTAGATGCGGACGATGCCTTCCTCGCGCAACACGGTGTCGCTCGCGCCAGGGTTGCCTCGGTGCATGGACAACCCCAGCCCGAAGTGCGCGTCGTGATAGAGGTTCGCGCCAGTGGAGATGATCCAGTCCACGAAGCCGGACTCGATGAGCGGGATCAGGGCGGCCATCCCGAGTCCGGCCGGCGTCAGGGCGCCGGTGAGCGTCATGCCGACGGTGACGTCCGGCTCGAGCATCTTCTGGGTGTACAGTTGGCACGCCTCTCTGAGGCGCGCGCCGTTGTAGGCGAGGAAAGTTCCGTCGATGAGATCGGCGGCCGTTTCACTGCCGTCGATGCGGCGCGGCGCGATGCGTCCGCCCTGGAGGAACTTCGACGTCTCATGCGCGGTGTGCTGCTCGCCAGCATGCTCGCGCGCTTCGGCGGCGCGCTTCTGCTCGCTCTTGTTGCCGGCAGCGGAGGCTTTTTCCTTCGGCGCGTGGCGGCTGGACTTGAAGCCGCCGCGCTCGCGGCCTTCGTCGTTCTTGCTGCTCTTCTTGCTCGCCATGAATGGACGGGAGACGGGAGGACGGGATGACGGGATGACGGGGCGCTAGACGTCGGCCTTTGGGGTGGCGTTAGCGGCGTTGTACGCTTCGATGATGGCGTGCGCTGCCTCGGCAGGATCGTCAGTGAGCAACATGAGGTCCATGTCGCCCGGCGAGATCTTCCGCTCGGCGAGAACGCGAGATTGCAGCCAGCGGACCAAGCCTGCCCAATAGTGTCGCCCGAAGAGGATGACAGGGAACTGATAGATCTTTCCCGTCTGGATGAGCGTCAGGGCCTCGAAGGCCTCATCCAGAGTACCGAAGCCGCCTGGGAAGATCACGAACGCGCTGGAATACTTGATGAACATCGTCTTCCGCACGAAGAAGTAGCGAAAGTTCACGAGGGTGTCGACGTAGGGATTGGCGCCCTGCTCGAAGGGGAGCTCGATGTTGCAGCCGATGGAGCGCCCTCCTCCCTCCTTCGCGCCCTTGTTGGCCGCTTCCATGATGCCAGGTCCGGCGCCTGTGATGATCGAGAAGCCGGCGAGCGCGAGGAGACGTGCGGTCTCCTGGGCAGCCAGATACTGCGGATCGTCGGGCGCGGTGCGCGCCGAGCCGAAGATGGAGACGCCGCGCTCGACGGTGGCGAGGTTGTCGAAGCCCTCGATGAACTCGCCCATGATGCGCATGACGCGCCAGGTGTCGGTGCTACGGAAGTCGCGTCGTTCGCCCATGCCGGTGATGCCGGGCGCCTGGAGCAACTTCTGGTCTTCCGTGACGGGTCCGATGAAGTCGCGAAGATCGTCGTCGATCTTCTTCGCGGCACCGGCGCTGCGCTTTTTGGACACCTGTGAGGGCGGCGTCCGCCCGGCGGCGCGATGCCCTTCTTCAGTGCGCTCTTTGAGGCCTTCCTGTGCCTCGGCCTGCGCGACGGCGAGCTGTGCGGGATTGCCGCGCTTGCCGGTTGCAGTGCGCGGCGAGCGCGCCTTGGAGACCTCTGCCGGCGCCTTGACCTTGTTGCCGTTGGAAGTCGCGGCGACCTTCCGCTTCGTGGTACCCTTGTCGTTCTTGCGAGTGGCCATTCGGGAGTGTAGTCGCAGGACAGGTCGTGGCGCCAGCGAGTGTACGCTCGTGCTTGCCCTCGCGCGTACGGGCTGCTTTTCTTCGCCGATGCTGCTTTCCCGAAATGCGTGCCGGTAGTCGTCCTCGTTGCCGACGGGGCGCGCTTCGATGCCCTCGACGGTGACCTTGCCGACCTGCCGGCTCTCGCGCGTTTGCGCGATGAAGGGGGGCTGCATGCGGTGACGACGGTGTTTCCGTCAGTCACCGGGCCGGCGTACACGCCATTCCTGCTGGGTCGTTTTCCGGGGCCGATCGGAGTCCCGGCGCTGCGCTGGTACGATCGCGCGCGGACGGCCTGCGGTTGGCCGGACTACGCGCGGAGCTACGTCGGCCATCAGTTCGGCAAGTTCGACGACGATCTCGCCCCGCACGCGCCGACCATCTTCGAGCTGGTGCCGAACAGCGTTGCCGCGTTGAGCGTGGTGACGCGAGGCCTGCCGCCATCACGCCGGCTCGGCACGCTCACGGCGCGGTCAGCGCTGCGGGTGGCGCTCACCCACTTTCGTGGGCGCGCGGAGATGTGGCTGGACGTCGACCGTGAAGTGCTGGAGGAAATTCCACGCCGCGTGCGGGAGGACCGGCCGGACTTTGCGTTCGCGGCGTTCACCGGCGTGGACAAGGCGTCGCATGCGGGCGGACACGAGAGCCCGCTCGTGCGTGATGCGCTCGGCATCGTGGACGAGGCGGCAGCGCGCATTCGTGACGATGCGGAACGCGGTGGCTACTGGGACGACACGCATCTCTGGATCGTGAGCGATCACGGACATTCGGCGGTGCACGCTCATGAGGACCTTGCGGGACTCGTGGGCGCGACGGGAGCGCGGACGGTGGCGCATCCGTGGTCGGCGGGCATCGCGCCGGACGTCGCCGTGATGGTGAGCGGCAATGCGATGGCGCACATCTACGTCGAGCTGAACGAGCGGGAGCGTCCGTGGTGGTCGAAGGTGTCGCGGCGATGGAGCGAGCTGGCGGACATGTTGTCGGAGCGACCGTCGGTGGATCTCCTGTTGCTGCCGCATTCGGAGCAACGGTGCGAGGTGCGCAGTGCGGCGCGGGGTGATGCGCTCGTGACGCGCGACGGCAATGTCTTTCGATACACGCGAACCACTGGCGATCCGCTCTCGCTCGGCGCCGACGTTGCGGGGAGCGCGGACGAGACGTACGACGCGTTGCGATGCAGCGACTATCCCGATGCGATCGTGCAGATCGCCGCGCTCGCTGGCGCGGCGCGGTCGGGAGACATGATCCTCTCGGCGACTCCGGGCTGGGATTTTCGCGAGCGGTACGAGCCGATTCCGCATCGAAGCGCGCATGGAGCGCTCCATCGGGATCACATGATCGTGCCGTTGCTGATGAATCGTCGGCCGTCACACGCGCCGCGCCGCACCACCGACGTGTTCGCGAGCGCGCTGGCGGCGCTAGGCGTGGCAACACCAATCGAGGTGGACGGCGCGTCGTTCCTCTAGTCGCGGCGTCTAGCGGGCGAATCGCAGGCCCAGTGAGACGCCTCCAGGCGACGGGGTGACGACGATGCTCGCCGGCGCCGTGGCGCCCTCGACCCGGATCCAACGATCGTCGCCGCGAAACGCCGCGATGCTGCCGACGATGATGGCCATGGCACTCGCCTGAACGGCCATGAATTGCGCTCGGGAATCCGAGCAGGAAGGGATCGGATTCTGGCTGCACTTGTCGTAGGGCACTGCGGCGGCGACGAGTCCCCAGATGCCGCCGCCGATCAACCCCCACTTGATGGCGGGCTCGAGTCGGCGCTTTCCATTGATGACGTCGATCGACCGAACCGACGCGGTGGGTAAGCGGACCACGGCGCCGTTGTCTCGCACGACCACGGTGATGGAGTCACGCGTGCGTGACACGAGCGTTCCGACCAAGGCGTCGGGCGCACCTGTCTGAGCGATCCTGACCAGGGTCCCAGGTTGAACGGAGCCCGACTGGGCGGCGAGCGTGGGGCTGCCTATGAAACTGACGATGGCGCAGGAGACGGAAAGGAGGTGACGCATTGGGTGGCTCCGGAACGGGATGCGACACAGTGGCAATCGCAGGTCATGCGCCGGTCACCCAGCGGTCATTTCGGTGGAGTGCGTGGATGGCGTGACCAGCGCAGTGCCGGTGCACGCGGCGTCGACGAGGCAATTGGCGTGTGTCGACCTCCCGTCAGGGGATATCTTTCCATCGTGCAATGGACTCACCTCTCACTTCGTCTCGCGCTACGCGCGGTTCGTCATCCGGCCACTGGGGCGGCGCTCCTGCGCGTCGCGTGGCGGTTTCGTCGTCGCAACTGGTGGCGGCGTTTCCCCTTCCTGCCGCTGCCCGCCACCGATTACGTCCGCTGGCGCATGCACACGGCGTACGGCGAGGACGACGCGGTTCCACCGCCAGCCGACATCGAGCGGTATGCGCGGTGGGCGGTGCGGAAGCCGTGATCGCGCTGGCGGCGCACTCGCCGCGCGAGCTTGCGCGGCTGGCCAAGGCGCATGCGTTCGCATTGGGGTTCGACCTCGTGGGCATCGCGGCACTCGGGCCGGTCGGGACGGCGGATGCCTTCGATGCATGGATCGACGCGGGACATGCAGGCGAGATGCACTATCTCGAGCGCGGCGCGGAAAAGCGGCGCGACTCCCGACGGCCGAAACCCGGGACGACGCACGCGATTGTCGTCGCGCTGGA
>JBBQDT010000158.1:0-10560 GCA_038319955.1 Gemmatimonadales bacterium
TCCTTCGACGTGGTGTCGCGATCCTTGCCGTTGAGCCGCTTCGCCGACGCTTCCACGAGAAAGGTCGCCTGCGACACATCACCCGGCTTCAGGTCGCTCGGCCACGGAATCCGGTATTCGAAGTAGCCCGACCCCGCTCCGTTGGCCTTGAGAGTGTCCAGGATGGTCCACGACCTCGACGACCATCGCTGCGCGCTGAATGATGTCGCACCAACGGTGGCGAGTCGGGCGCGACGTCCGTTCGCGAGCTGCATCTCGCGCCTGTCGTCGCCGTCCACGACGAACGTCGTGAAGTTGCGCTGCAGCACCGTGCCGCTCGCATCTTCCAGTTGCGTCGTCAACACTGCGACGGCGCGCTCGGCCGGCATCGTCACGGACACCGGCGCGAGTGCCTCCGTCATCCACGCGCGGAATGGCACGCGTCGCGATGATGTGCTGTACGTCTTCCTCTCGCCGACGGCATTCCATCCATACAGCTCGAAGCGCAACGTGAGCGAGTCGCCGTACGCCTTGCTGTCCGAAAGGAACGACGCATACAGCGGCACCTGCACCGTCTCGCCGGCATGTGTATCAGTACTCATCGCCGTACCCACCGACACATAGAGCGGCGCATGGAGGTCGCGCAATGTCATTCCCGAAACCAAGTCGCCGAGTCCGGTCTCCTTTCGCGAGCGGTCAGCGCGCCAGTAGCCGTTCCACTCGTTGATGACGTCGTCGAGCTCCGTGTACAGCCAGCCGGACAGCTTCGCGTGGCGACGAAAGGCATTCACGGCGAGATGGTAGTCCCAGCTCCAGTCCACGTCGCCCGTACTTCCTTCGTAGCCCCACACATTCCCGAACTCCGAGTTGAGCATCGGCTGCCGCGTCTGCGCATAGCCCTTCTCGAAATTCCACGGCGACGACGGACGCGTGCTGTCGCTGATGATGCGCAGACGGTCCTCCCATTCCCAGCCTGGCCGATAGTCGTGCCACGTGTTCAGGTCGCTGACGGTGTGTCCGCGGCCGCAGCATGGCGAGTTGTCTTCCACCAGCCGTGTCGGATCGAGCTGCTTCGCGAGACGAACGCTCGACACCACCGACTGCATCGTCGACGGGAGATAGGTGTCCTTCCCATTCACCTTCGACAGCAGTCCCCATGCTTCGTTGTACGCGATCCATGCGAAGATCGACGGATGATTGTAGTCGCGCTCGATCATCTGCCGCATCGCGTAGTCGTGCTCGGCGAACGACACCGAGTCGGGCGGTCCCCACCAGTTGGGGACGTCGGCCATGATGAGCACCCCGAGCTTGTCGGCCCAGTACAGCTTGCGCGGCGACTCGATCTTGATGTGCTCGCGCAATCCGGTGAGACCGATCTGCCGCGCCTGAAGAACCTCGTGACGGAGGATTGAATCGGTGGGGAAGGTATAGAAGCCGGTGGGATGATACGCCTGGTCGAGCGCGAGCTGGAGGTAGATCGGCTTGCCGTTGAGCGCGACGTAGGGAATGGTCGTTCCCGGCAGGTCGACCACCGAGATCTCGCGCATGCCGAAATAGGTATCGAGAGTGTCGGTGACCATGCCCTCGCCGGCGACCGAGACCGCGACGTCGTAGAGGTGCGGATCGTCCGGCGACCAGAGTCGCGCATTCGGCATGGCGACGTCGAGACGCACCGTGCGTGCGCCGGCAGCGAGTCGTTGTACAGAAGGACCGGGCGGCCCGCTGTCGCCCTTGAACGCAACCCGAAGCGTCATCGCCTTCGGCGCAGGATCGCGTAGTCGCGCCTCGACGCCGACTCGGCCGCCCTTGATGTCCGGCGTGAAATGGACGTACTCGAGCGGATCACTGCCTCGCGCCTCGAGATAGACCGTCTGCCACATGCCGCGTGCCTTTCCGTAGCCCTGCTTGCCCTCGAGCTTGAAGGGGTGCGTGGTGTCATCCACACGCAGCGTGACGCGTTGCGGCGTGCCGAACTGCACCGACTTCGTCAGCTCGACGGAAAACGGCGTGTAGCCGCCCTGATGCTCGCCCACCTTGCTGTCGCCGAGCCAGACCGACGTCCTCCAATCGGATGCCCCGACGACGAGGAAGACGCGCTTGCCGCGCCAACTGGCCGGCACGTTGATCGTGCGCTGATACCAGCCGATGTCGGCACTGTCCGCCACACCCGAGAGTGGCGCGCCCCATGAGAAGGGCACGAGGATCGAATGGGGCGATGCGAGGTTCGTGGCGAACCAGCGCGCGCCTTCGCCGTCGTTGGCTGCATCGAACTTGAACTGCCATTGGCCGTTCAGGTTGATCCAGTCGGGTCGCTGGAAGTCGGGCCGAGGATGTTCGGGCAACGGAATGGACTCGCGTTGCGTGAGCATCTGTGCGTGAACCGGTGCGGCCAGGCATGCAGCCAGCAGAGCGGCGTGGCGAAGTGTACGAAAGGCGTAAGGTCTCATTGTCCGTTGACTGTCGTCCCGACAGGTGCGCAGCGACCGAGGGACCAGCTCTCCTGCTTCACTGTGCCCCACGACCCACCTTCATGACACCGAGTCGATCCATCAATTCGCTGCTGCCAGTATGCGCGACTTGACAACCGCCCGCGCGAACGCGTACTCACTCCACCATCCACTCCCAGCCCGCATCATGTCCCACTCTCGTCGACAGGCCGCATTCCTGCTGCTCGCAATATTCAGCGTTGCAGGGTGCGCGCGGAAGAAGTCCAGCGAATACGTCGTCGGCTTTTCCCAGATGGAAAGCGACAACCCGTATCGGCTCGCCGAGACGAAGAGCATTCGCGACGAGGCCACCAGGCGCGGCATCCAGCTCGTCGTCACCGACGCGCAGGGACAGACCGCCAAGCAGGTGGCCGACGTCGAGGACCTCATCGCGCGCCGCGTCGACATGATCATCCTCGCGCCGCGCACCTTCGACGGCCTCACCCCTGCCCTCCAGGCGGCGAGGGCTGCGAAGATCCCCGTCATCCTGGTCGATCGCGCGGCGAAAGGCGTCGCTGGTGAAGACTACGTCACCGAGCTCGCGTCCAACTACGTCGAGCAGGGACGCCGCGCCGGCGAATGGCTCGCCGAACAGACCAAGGGCACCGCGAACATCGTCGAGCTGTCCGGCACGCCGGGCGCATCCGTCGCCGACGACCGCGCCAAGGGATTCCGCGAGGAGATCGCGAAGCACCCGAACATGAAGATCATCGCGTCGCAGACCGGCAACTTCGCGCGCGCCACCGGCCAGGGCGTCATGCAGAACATCGCCCAATCGCTCGGCAAGAAGATCACCGCTGTCTACGCGCACAACGACGAGATGGCCATCGGCGCTATCCAGGCGCTCACCGCTGCGGGAATGAAGCCCGGCACCGATGTCATCATCGTCTCCGTGGACGGATCACGCGCGGCACTCGAGTCCATCGATCGCGGCGAGCTCGGCGCCACCGTCGAGAGCAATCCCCGCTACGGCCCGCTCGCCTTCGAGACGATCGAGAAGTATCGCAAGGGCGAGAAGCTGCCTGCGAAGATTCTCGTCAATGATCGTTTCTTCGACCGCGTGAACGTGAAGCAATTCATCGCAGACGCCTACTGACGTGTCCGATGCCTCTCCGGCATTGCTTCGCATGGAGGGGATCACCAAGCGCTTCGGTGCGGCGACGGCGCTGAATCGAGTCGACTTCGCACTCGCGCGTGGTGAGGTACACGCGCTCGTCGGCGAGAATGGCGCTGGCAAGTCGACGCTCGTGAAGATCATGACGGGCGCCTATCATCGCGACGAAGGTATCATGTCGCTCGACGGCAACCTCGTCGACTTCGCCACACCTGCTGAGGCCCAGGCCGCAGGCGTGTGCGCCGTGCACCAGGAGATCCACCTGCTCCGCCTGCGCACCGTCGCTGAGAACATTTTCCTCGGCCGCGAGCCCCGCCGGTGGCGCCTCGTGGATTGGCCGCGAATGAACGCCGAGACGCGCGCGCTGCTGACCGGCCTTGGCCTCGACATCGATCCCCAGGCGACGCTCGGCTCGCTCAACACCGCGCGGCAGCAGATGGTCGCAATCGCGCGCGGGCTATCGATCGGCGCGAAGGTGCTCGTGCTCGACGAGCCGACGAGCTCTCTCTCCGAGCGGGAAGTCACCATTCTCCACGAGTTGATCGGGAGGCTGAAGGATCAGGGCACATCCATCGTCTACATCAGCCACCGCTTCGACGAGCTGTATGCCGTGTGCGATCGCGTCACCGTCTTGCGCGACGGAGCGCTCGTGGCCACGCGACCCATCGACGGGCTGGAGCGCATCGACCTCGTGTGCTTGATGCTCGGCAAGTCGCGCGAGGCGTTGCGCGAGGGAGTCACAGGCTTCGCTGGTCATCGATCGCATGCGGCGGTTGCCTCTGTACCACTGATGCGAGCCGAGTCGCTCGCGCATGGCACGCGGCTGCGCGGCGTAAGCGTCGACGTCCACCGTGGCGAGATCGTCGGGCTCGCCGGACTGCTCGGCTCCGGCCGCACCGAGATGGCGCGCGCCATCTTCGGCGCGACGCCGCGTGACGACGGCGCCATGCAACTCGACGGTGCGCCGTTCGATCCGACAACGCCGCACGACGCGATCGCCGCGGGCATCGGATTCGTCTCCGAGGATCGTGCGGCAGAGGGCATCATCCCCGACCTGTCGGTCCGTGAGAACCTGACGCTCGCCGCGCTCCCGCTGCTCGCGAGGTACGGCATCGTCTCGCGTACACGGCAGACGGAGATCGTCACTCGCTTCATGGAGCGCATGGGCATCAAGGCGTCGAGCGCGGAGCAGCGCATTCGCGAGCTGTCGGGGGGCAACCAGCAGAAGGTGTTGCTCGCGCGCTGGCTGGCCATGGAACCGAAGCTGCTGATACTCGACGAACCGACGCGCGGTATCGACATCGGCGCCAAGGGCGAGATCCAGCGCCTGCTCAATGAGCTCGCAGATGACGGCCTCGGCGTGTTGATGATCTCGTCGGAGCTGGAAGAGCTTGTCGAAGGGAGCTCGCGCGTGGTCGTGCTGCGCGACGGGCGCAACGTCGCCGAGTTGCGCGGCGAGGCGATCTCCGAGCAGGCCATCATCCACGCGATGGCGGACTCGTGAACTGGCGGCGCCTCGCGCCGGCCCCGGAGTACGCGGCGCTGGTCGTCCTCATCGTGCTCGTCGCGATGAACGCGCTCTTCACGCCGAACTTTGCCACGGCGAGCAACCTGTGGAACGTGCTGCTCCAGCTGTCCACGGTGATGCTGTGTGCCGTGGGCATGACGTTCGTCATCGCGACCGGTGGCGTGGACCTCTCGGTCGGTTCGACGATGGCCGTTGCGGGCGCTATCGCGGCCGTGCTCGTACCGCGCGGCGCGAGCGTGGCGCTCGGCGCCGCACTGATCGGTGCAACGGTGGTGGGACTATTGAACGGAGCGCTGATCGCCTGGCTGCGGGTACAGCCCATCGTCGTCACGCTCGCCACGCTCATCGCCGGCCGTGGACTCGCGCAGATCATCAGCAACGACGGCGAGCTGGTGTCAGTGGACCAGCTATTCTTTCTCGCGCTTGGCCGCGGTCATGTGGGTCCGGTGCCGATTCCCGTGATCGTCGCACTCGTCGCGGTGGCGGCCGCCGTGTTCGTCCTTCGTGCAACGACGACCGGACGCTACGTGCTCGCCGTGGGCGGCAATGCGTCCGCCGCGCGACTCGCCGGCGTGCCGGTGCGGAAGACGATCGTCACCGTCTACGCGGCCAGTGCAATGCTGTCGGCGGTCGCGGGGTTGATCGTCGCGGCGCGACTCGGTGCGAGTGACGCAGCGAAGATCGGCCAGAACATGGAGCTCGACGCCATCGCGGCCGTGGTGGTGGGCGGCACCGCATTGGCTGGCGGCCGCGCGACGATCGGTGGAACGGTGGTGGGCGCGCTGATCATGCAGGTCATCGCGACGAGCTTCAACATGCTGCTCGTGCCGTATTCGTGGTCGCTGGCCCTCAAGGCCGCGATCATCCTCGTCGCCGTCTACCTCCAGCGAGGGAAGCGCGCGTGAAGTGGCTCAGGCGAAGCGGCGCGCTCGTCGCACTGGTGGTCGCGTGCATCGTGGGCGTGGCGCGCTACGAAGCGTTCCTCACTATCGAGAACCTGTCCAACGTCCTCCGCCAGAACAGCATGCTGGGCTTCGTCGCGCTCGGCATGACGTTCGTGATCCTCAGCGGGGGCATCGATCTCTCGGTCGGGGCATTGCTCGCCGTTGCGGGGGTTGTCGCCGCGATGCTTGCGCCGCATGGCGCAGTACTCGCCATCGTCGGCGGCATCGGCGCAGCGACAGCGCTTGGCGTCGTGAACGGACTGCTCATTACCAAGGCGCGCATCCAGCCCTTCATCGTCACGCTGGCGATGTTGATCGCCGCGCGCGGCGCGGCCCTCGCGGCGACCGCCGAGCAGAGCATCAGCGTGCCGTCAGAGGCGGCCGGCCTGACGTGGATCGGTCGCGGCAGCATCGGCCCTGTTCCGGTTCCGATCGTCCTGCTGTTCGTCGCCTATCTCGGTGGCGCGATCGTGCTTCGCTACACGCGTTTTGGTCGTTACGTCTACGCCGTCGGCGACAGCGAGGACGCCGCTCGGCTCATGGGCCTGCGCGTCGATCGGGTGGTCATCGGCACGTATGCGCTGAGCGGCTTGCTCGCCGGGCTGGCTGGCGTGGTGCTCGCTGGCCGGCTTGGCGCGGGCCAGCCGGTGGCCGGCGTCGGCTGGGAGCTCGACGCGATTGCGGCCGTCGTCGTGGGAGGCACGTTGCTCACGGGTGGTCAGGGCGGCGCTGGCGCGACGCTCATCGGCGTGCTGTTGCTTGGCGTGATCTTCAACCTGTTCAATCTCGAGGGCACGATCAGCCCGTGGTGGCAATGGGTCCTGCGCGGAGGCTTCCTGCTCGGTGTGGTGATTGTGCAAAGCAGGCTTCAGCGCGATAACTGAACTGTGTTCCCCGCTGTCGCCCCGAGCGAAGTCGAGGGACCTGCTCTTCCGCGGTCGCGCTCCGCGCTCCTGTCGTGACGACAGCTGCAAGGTTCACCCAATGAGGTCCACATGCTCGCGCGCTCGATCGCAGCCGCACTTCTCGCCACGTCGCTGACGCTTCAGCCGACCAGGGCCCAAGCGCCGCAGACCCTCATCATCAACGCCGATCAGGGTCGCGACACCATCAGTCGCCACATCTACGGCCACTTCGTCGAGCACCTCGGCCGCCTCATCTACGACGGTATCTGGACGCGGCAGAACAACGAGTGGCGCATCCGTGAAGACGTCGTGCAGGCGCTGCGGGCCATCAAGATTCCCAACCTTCGCTGGCCCGGCGGCTGCTTCGCCGACTACTACCACTGGAAGGACGGCATCGGCCCGCGTGCGCAGCGGCCGAGTGTCGTCAACAACAACTGGGGTGGCGTCACCGAGGACAACGGTGTCGGCACGCACGAATTCCTCGAGCTCACCCAGAAGCTCGGTGCCGAGCCGTTCATTGTCGCCAACGTGGGCAGCGGTGGCGTGCACGAGATGCAGGAGTGGTGGGAATACGTGAATCACCCAGGCACCAGTCCCATGGCCGACCTCCGGCGCACGAACGGTCGCGCGGAGCCCTGGAACGTGAAGTTCTGGGGCATCGGCAACGAGAGCTGGGGCTGCGGCGGCAACATGCGCCCCGAGTATTACGCCGATGAGTACAAGCGGTACGCGAGCTTTCTTCCCAGCTATGGCAGCACGCGCGCATTCCGCATCGCCACCGGACCGAGCGACGACAATTACGTGTGGATGGACGTCATGATGCGCGAGGCCGGCCGCATGATCGACGGCATCGACCTCCACCACTACCTGCTCACCGGCACGTGGGCGAAGAAGGGCAAGGCCACGGAATTCACGGAAGCAGAGTGGGCGGAGCTGATGCAGAAGGCCACCGGCTTCGACGAGCTGCTCACGCGCCAGTCGGCGATCATGGACCGCTACGACCCTCGCAAGCGCGTGTGGCTCATCGTGGGCGAATGGGGAACGTGGCATCAGGGCGAGCCAGGCAGCAATCCTGGTTTCCTCTACCAGCAGAACGCCTTGCGCGACGCGCTGGTGGCGGCGGTGGCGTTCGATGCGTTCAACAAGCATGCGGATCGCGTCCGGATGGCGAACATCGCGCAGACGGTGAACGTCCTCCAGGCGATGATCCTCACGCAGGGCGACAAGCTGCTCCTCACGCCGACGTACCACACCTTCGAGATGTACACGGTGCATCACGACGCCCTGCTCCTCCCCATCTCACTCGATGCAGGCACCTACATCAACGGCGACCGGACGATGCCCGCCGTGAGCGCGACCGCATCGCGCGACAAGGCTGGAGTCATGCACCTCACGCTCACCAACATCGATCCCAACCAGGCGCGCACGATCAACGTGTCGGTACGCGGGCAATCGGTCTCCACCGTGGCAGGACGCATTCTCACCGCACCGCAGATGACCGCGCACAACACCTTCGAGCAGCCGAACGCCGTGCATCCCGTTTCCTTCAGCGGGGCGCGGATCGCCGGTGCGATGCTTACTGTACAATTGCCGCCCAAGTCGCTCGTGGTGCTCGAGCTGAAGTGATCGTCCGCCTCTCGCTCGGGTTCGCTGACGCTCCGGCTTTTGAATCGTCTGTTTAACGACCACTTCTTCCGCTCCCTCGGCCGGACATCGCGTGAACATCTGCTGGATCATTCCGAAAAACGCACCCGCGGGCAGCCGCGATGTGCAGTTCACGGACAAGCGGGAACTCGAGGACGGCGGCTACGCGAAGTTTCGGATTTCCGTAGGCGACGGCGAACAGCGCAAGGAAGCCCTCGTCTACGTCCAGGATGCGGCCCGCAAGATCGAGTCGGCCGAGTGGGTGAAGGCGGCATGGGCGCTCTTCGGTGCGCACACCGGACTCGAGATCTTTCGTCCGGACGGATCCAGCGTAGCGACGTGACTCTGCGGTCGTTCGCTTGACTTAGGTCGCCGAGCGCTCCGGCATCACGGAGGAGCGCCCGGCCCGCCTGGACGCGGAGCCCGCGGTGGTTCCACGATCATCGCATCTCCCGGCACGGATTCCGGCCGCACTTCGGTGTGCCGAACCCGTCCTCCGAGCAAACCCGTGTATGCCATTGCGCCGCTGAGAACGGCGGTCAGCAGGAGCATCACGACCGTTGCTCCACCCGGCACCGGGGTCCGTCTCCAGCGCAGCAGCGCGCCGAGTGCGAGCACGCCGGCCACGCCGCCGATGATGAAGGCCTTGTCCGCCATGTCTTCGTGCGCGTGAATCACGGTGCGGCTCACGCCGGGAAAGCCCTCGATCGCGTGCTCGGCCGGATCACCCGTCAAGTCCGACGCCCAGCCTGCCAGCGCAGTGACGATCAATACGGCGAACGCCGTGCGCCGCAGCACGTCCGGTGCGAAGAAGTACGACGCGATCAACAGCACGAGGGCGAACGCAGCGCCAATGATCGGCACGTGGTTGACGAGCAGGTGGAGATGAACGCCTGAGAACATGGAATCCTTGCAGTGTGTCCTTCGATCCGGCTGCCGCGTTCGTCAGCCTCGGTCGGTCGCGAAGCGCGCTGGTGTTTCCATATTGCAATCTCGACGCGCGACCCGCCATCGGGACTATCCCCACCGCGACGTAAGGAGTGATACTCTGTGGGTCGACTTTCAACCCCACACTGCCGCTGGTGCGACGCACACGATGACGACACCTCTGCAGCCCGACGAGCTCCGGCTCATCGACGCCTACTGGCGCGCGGCGAACTACCTCAGCGTCGGACAGATCTACCTGCGCGACAACCCGCTCCTCCGCGAGCCCCTCACGCTCGCGCACGTGAAGCCGCGCCTCTTGGGCCACTGGGGCACCACGCCGGGGCTCAACTTCGTGTACGCGCACATGAACCGCGTCATCCGCGCGCGCGACCTCGATGCCATCTACATCGCCGGTCCCGGACACGGCGGACCGGGCGTGGTGGCGAATACCTATCTCGAGGGCACGTACAGCGAGGTCTATCCCGCCGTGAGCCGAGACGTCGCCGGACTTACGCGGCTGTTCACGCAGTTCTCGTTTCCCGGCGGCATCCCGAGCCACGCCGCGCCCGAAACGCCGGGCTCGATTCACGAGGGCGGAGAGCTTGGCTACGCACTGGTGCACGCCTATGGCGCCGCGTTCGACAACCCGAACCTGCTCGTGTGCTGCGTCATCGGCGATGGTGAAGCGGAGACCGGCGCACTCGCCGCGAGCTGGCACAGCAACAAGTTCCTCAATCCCGCACGCGACGGCGCCGTACTGCCGATCCTGCACCTCAACGGCTACAAGATCGCCGGTCCAACGGTGCTCGCCCGGATCGGCGACGAAGAGCTCACCGCGCTGCTTCGCGGCTATGGGCACGAACCATTCTTCGTCTCGGGACACGAGCCGGCCCAGATGCACCAGCAGATGGCGGCGACCATGGATGCCGTGATGTCGGCCATCGCACGCGCACAGGACGACGCACGCGTCCGCGGCAGCACGACACGCCCCAGGTGGCCGATGATCGTGCTTCGATCGCCCAAGGGATGGACC
>JBBQDT010000159.1:0-10462 GCA_038319955.1 Gemmatimonadales bacterium
GCGGAGCGGGGTCATACGATCCTCTCATGAAGAAGGGGAGAGGACGAGACCACCAATCCGCGACGAGATCAAGACCATCATGGGGCGCGGCACCCGATTCGGCGCACCTCTATCCGCCGCAGGCGGATTGAGTTCAACGCCAGTTATACATCCACAATATCCTGCGAACCGGAAAAAAGCACGCGCCTGATTGCTCAATCATCTGCGACCGGCTCGCCACCACGCGAGGTATCTTGTTGCGTCGATGAGCGTTACGCTCCACGAAGGCTTTGGCACGCGTCGCTACGCTGCGGAGGTATGCTGCATAAGCGACCAGGTCAGCCGTTTTTCGCCGAGGCTCCAGAATCGACCGTACGGTTGTGCCAAACAGCCACCACGCCACCCCAACCACGCGCACTACAAACGATCCGCGGGACTCACCACACCCAGCCCGCCGCGATTGAGCACGTGCGTATAGATCATGGTCGTCCGAACATCCGTGTGGCCCAGCAGTTCCTGCACCGTCCGGATGTCCGCTCCACCCTCGAGCAGGTGAGTGGCAAAGGAATGGCGTAGCGAATGACACGTCACGCGCTTGGTCAATCCGGCGGCCAGTGCTGCTCCCCCGCACGGCGCGCTGCAGCACGGATTCGTGCAGATGATGCCGACGCCGCACTCCCGACGCGTCGGCGTACACACGACGCGCCGGGAAGACGTACCGCCACCGCCATTCCCGGCACGCGTTCGGATACTTTCGCTCGAGTGCTACCGAGATTCCATCCGTCGCGACATACGCCCGAATGTCTGCCGCATACCGCTTTTCCTGCGCACGCAACCACGTGCGTAGCCCCGGCACTGCCGATTCCGCGAGTGGCGTACGGCGATCCTTGCCACCCTTGCCGTTGCGCACCAGGATCTCGCGTCGGTCGAGATCGATGTCCTTGACGCGGAACGAGACGCACTCCGAAATCCGCAGGCCACCGCCGTACATCAACGCCACGCACAATTGCGTCGGTGGGCGCACACTGTCCATCAGCGTCCGCACCTCGCGCTGCGACAGGACGACTGGCACATAGCGGCTGCGCCGCGCCGGCGCGATACCGTCGATGGCATCGAGAGGTTGTTGGAGCACGACGTCGTACAGAAAGCGCAGCGCCGCCAATGCTTGATTCTGTGTCGACGCCGCAACTCGCTCCACGGTGGCCAGGTGCGACAGGAACGCCGCCACCGCATGGGCATCGAGATCGCGGGGATGCCGGCGACCGTGATGGATGACGTACCGCCGAATCCAGTACACATAGGCCTGCTCGGTCCGCACACTGTAGCGCCTTGCGCGCACCTCGTGACCGACGCGCTCGAGCAGTCGAAATGGACGACCGGGATGCTCGGCCGCTTCGAGATGCGATTCCGGAACGCGGGGGAGACGGGCGGAGGACACACGACATGATATCCATCATTCGCGACGACGCCGCACCGAATGCCCGCCATCCGTACCCGTCGCGCGCACGATCAGGGAGCTGCCGAATCCTCCCACACGTCGCTCGACGATTCCATCTGACGAATCACCATTTCATGGTAGCCCGCCCGCGCCGACATCAACTCATCGTGCGTCCCGCGCTCCACGATGCGGCCGTCCTCCATCAGCAGGATGAGGTCCGCCCGTCGAATCGTCGACAACCGATGCGCGATCACGAACGTCGTCCGCCCCGCCAATAGCCCCGCCATCGACGCCTGAATCAACTGCTCGCTCTCCGTGTCGAGGTTGCTCGTCGCCTCGTCGAGTATGAGGATCTGCGGCGACTTGAGGATCGCCCGCGCGATGGCAAGCCGCTGCTGCTGTCCGCCCGACAACTTCACGCCGCGCTCGCCGACGAACGTCTGATAGCCCTCGGGCAGCTTTGCGATGAACTCGTGGGCATTGGCGCGACGCGCCGCGTCCTCGACCTCGTCGTCCGACGCATCGACTCGACCGTACGCGATGTTGTCGCGCACGGAGCCGTCGAAGAGAAAGACATCCTGCTGCACGATCGCGAGCAGGTCGCGATACGTCCGCAGCTTGAAGTCGCGAATGTCCATGCCGTTGACGAGAATCCGGCCTTCGGTGGGATCGTGAAAGCGCGCCACGAGGTCGGTAATGGTGGTCTTCCCTGCTCCGCTTCGCCCAACGAGCGCGACCACGGATCCCCCGCGCACGGAGACATTGAACTCCTGCACCACGGGCCGCCCTTCGCGATACTCGAACCCGAGGTGCTCGAGCTGGATCTCGCGCACCACGGCGGGCGCATCCACCGCACCGGGCCGGTCCGGCTTCTCGTCCTCCATCGCCAATACTTCGAACACGCGCTCCATCGCGGCGAGCGACCGCTGCAGCTCGGAGAACGAGTTGACGATGTTCCACACAGGATTCATCAACAGGAACGTGTACCACTGGAAGGCCATGATGTCGCCGACCGAGGCACGGCCCTGTACGTTCAGGGAGCCGCCGTACCACACGATGACGACGTTCACCATCGCCGTCATCAACCCCCATGACGTCCACAGCGCGAGCTCGCGGCGATGGGCAAACAACTCCTTGCGCAGCACGGTGTGCCGGCCGGTCATGTAATCGACGAGCTCGCGCGACTCTCGACTGAACGCGCGGACGACGCGAATGCCGGAGAATGTCTCGCCGACGCGGCCATCGATGATCTCGGCGTCCTTGCGCACGGCGCGATAGATCGGCCGGATGCGCTTCGACGACCAGAAGCTGATGAACACTGCGCCGGGTATCACGGCCATCGCCATCAGCGCGAGCCGCCAGTTGAGCGTCATCAGCACGCCGATGCCGATGACGAGCCTGATGATGGACAGCGCAGGCGACACGATCGCCATCTGCAGCAGGCCGGTCGTGGTCTCGACGTCGCCGGTGAGGCGCGAGAGGATGCCGCCGGTCTTCATCTCCCACAACTGCGGCAGCGGCAGGCGCAGCAGCCGGTCGAACAGCGAGCGCCTGAGCGACAGCATCACGCGGACGTTGAGAATCCGCTGCCGATAATCCTTGAGCAGGCCGAGGACGCTGGACAGCGTGATGACAACGAGGAACGTCGCGCCGGCAAGGTTGAGCCGGAGAATCCGCGCCGGCAGGTCGAGCGCCTTGTTGAGCAACACCTTGTCGATGATGTACCGCATGAACAGCGGCTCGATCATCTGGATGCCGGCGGCGATCAGCGCAAAGGTGAACACGACCGCGATGCGCACCCGATGGGGCCAGAGCCAGCGGACGTACTCGCGCAGATATTCGCGACGCTTCCCGCGCAGCATCCCCTTCCCGGCGGGCGCCGCGGGTGCGGCCACCTCTGCACCGGCGGTCTTCCGGGCGGCGGATTCCGCGGCGTCGTCGAGGCGGCCAGCCTTGTAGTCCTCGACGAACTCGCGATAGCGCTTGCGAGACGAACCTGGATGGGTCATCCGCGTTCCGACGACGTCGCCATCCGCGCGCGAGGCGTCACGGGAGGATCTTCACGGTCTTGATGTAGTCGATCTTCGGGAACATGCGCTTGAGGTACGAGTTTCCCAGCGTCGCCACGAGATGGTAGTTCACCGTCTCCCCGTAGCCGCTGTAGATCGAATCGACGACCGACATTCCCTCTACCACCTTGCCGAGTGGTGCGAAGCCGTCGCTATCCAGGTTCTTGCTGTTGTCCTTGAGGTTGATGAAGAGCTGGTGCGTCCGCGTGTCCTTGCCGTCGCTCGCGAAGGTCAGTGTGCCACGTACGTTTGTCTCGATGACCTTGTCGTCGTTGATCTTCCTGGCTTCCCACGCCTCATTGATCTTGCGGTCGTTGTTCACGCCGAACTGCGCGATGTACCCTGGCAGCACGCGGAAGAACGCATTGTCGTCGAAGAAGTGCTCGGCAACGAGATCGTAAAATCGGTCGGCGCCAATGGGCGCCCAGGCGCGGTTGACCTGTACGACGAATGTGCCGTGCGTCGTCTCGAACGCCACGCGAAACGAATCCGGAGCCGGACCAACGGGCGCCGAGCGCGCAGGTGTTGCCGGCTTGTCGCTGCAGGCGAGCACCAACGACACCAGGAGCATCATGCGGAGTGGCGCCGTACGACGCCCATGCGAGAAGGCTGACAATCGATGCTCCTTTCCAGGACGCGAAACGAGAGGATGGCTCCATCATGCCAACTCGGCGTCCACGACGCCAGCCATGCCGTTGCACGACGCATTGCGGGCGTGTCCTCGGAAGGCTAGAATTGCTTCCCGACTCGGTCGGACGCTGACGACACCCCCCGGAGGAGAGACGCATGAACGCAGTCATCCGAACGATGCGTGGTTTCACCCTGGCAGCGGCGCTCGTCGTCGTCGCGACTCCCGCACAGGCGCAGCACTGGGCCGGCGCCATGGCCGGCACAAACGAGAACCCCGCCAATACCTCGCCGGCCACCGGATACGTGGACGTCCTGCTCAGCGGGAACTTCCTCACCGTCGACCTCTTCTGGCGGGGACTGGTCGGTGGCAATCCGGCCGCGGCACACATTCACTGCTGCGTCGCGCCGGGCAGCAACGTCGGAGTGGCCGTGGGCTTTCCAACCTTCCCGGCCACCACGTCGGGTACCTATACCCACATCTTCGACCTCACCGATCCTTCGATCTACACCGCTGCCTTCCGCAACGGATTCGGCGGAGGAACGGCGGCTGGCGCGCAGGCAGCACTCATCGCCGGCCTCAATGCCGGGAACGCGTATTCGAACATTCACAACGCGATCTATCCCGGTGGTGAAATCCGCGCGAACCTCGTGGCGACACCCGAGCCTGCGTCGATGGGCCTCTTCGCCACGGGACTCCTCGCGATGGCCGGCCTTGGACTGAGGCGGCGCCGCAAGGACTGACGACGTTCCACAGCATGACGGCCCGGCTTCCTCACGGACGCCGGGCCGTCGTCATTCATCGCTTCGCCACGGCATGTTCATGTAGCGATCGCCCCGCTCGAGCTCGGCCAGCATCTGCTCGAGATGGCGCGTTCGTGTGGACTCGAGCTTCGGCCCGATGATCCAGCCGAGATAGTCGTTGCGCTGGTAGGGCGGCCGCTCGCGATACGCGTCCATGAGCTTCGCATCCACCAGCGCCTGGCGAATCCACGCGGGCATGCGATTGAGCGGGCGCTTCAGTTCCGTCTTCTTGCGGATCGTCATCGATCAGCTCCTGCGACGTGCACACCATCATCGGAGCGCTCAGCGTCCGCGCTGCCCCGACTTCGCGGACGTGGCCTGTGGCTTGGCGGTGCGTTGCGGCCGAGGCGGCGGCGCAACCTTCAACTTGGCGGCGGGTGCATGCTGCGACACCGGCTGCTTCTTCGAAAAATCGGGAATGTCGCGATGTCCTTTGCGTTTCATGATGCCTCCATTCGTGATGCGCGAGAGGCGCCGAAGCGGCGCCAACCCGCGGCGAGCATAGCACCAAACGGATGACTCGGCAACGAACGCGCCATTGACCGCGACACAGAAGCTCAAACCAGCGTCAGCCACCCCCGCGCATCCTGACGCTCGCCGCGCACCGTCGCGAAGAACTCGTGCTGGAGCAACGCCGTCACCGGACCGCGACCACCGCTGCCGACCACCAGGCCGTCGACTGACCTCACCGGCGTGACCTCTGCCGCCGTGCCCGTGAAGAACACTTCGTCTGCCGAGTAGAGCGCCTCGCGCGGAATGCGCTCCTCGCGCACGGGGATGTCGCTGGCGCGCGCGAGCGTGAGCACGGTGTCGCGCGTGATGCCGGGCAGGATCGACGACGCGGCGGGCGGCGTCACCAGCACGCCATCACGAACGAGAAAGATGTTCTCACCCGACCCCTCACTCACGGTGCCCGACGTGTCGAGCGCGATGCCCTCGGCGTAGCCGAGCCGCTCCGCCTCCATGGCGATGAGCTGGCTCGACACGTAATTGCCCCCCGCCTTGGCGCCCGTCGGGATTGTGTTGGGTGAGGGACGCGTCCACGACGAGATGCCGACGTCCACGCCCTGCTCCAACGCGTCTGCGCCGAGGTAGGCACCCCACGGCAGCGCCGCGATCATCAGCTCGACCGGATGTCGCACCGCGTTCAGCGACAGTCCGCCCGCGCCGCGCCACGCCAGCGGCCGCAGGTACGCGCTGGTGAATCCATTGCCGCGCACCACGTCGCGACATGCGGCGATGAGCGCCGCGTCGTCGAGCGGCAGGTCCATGCGGTAGAGACGTGCCGAGTCGCGCAGGCGACGTATGTGCTCGCGTGCGCGGAAGAGCGCGGGACCGCGCGACGTCTCGTAGCAGCGCATCCCTTCGAACACCGACGAGCCATAGTGCAGCGCGTGCGTCATCACGTGCACCGTCGCCGAGTGCCATGGGACGAGCTCGCCGTTGAACCAGATCAGTTCGGGCAACACGTTCATCGGCACGTTGGCGGGCGACGACGTCGCCTTCGACGGCGCCTCGCGAAGCGCCGGCTCGGAGAGCGTGGTTGCCATCAGGACGCTCCCGCGCCGGCCAGCGCGCCCGGTGCTGACGTCCTCGGCGCCTTGGCAGGCGCCGACACCGCGATCTGGCCCGGCAGCACTTCCTTCGCATCGAGGAAGGGCATCATGCGCCGCATGTCTCGGCCCACGGATTCGATCTGGTGTGACGACTCCGCGACGCGACGCGCGTCGAAGGTTGGACGACCCGAGCGATTCTCCTCGATCCACTTCCTGGCAAACGATCCGTCGCGCACCTCGTCCAGCAGGCACTGCATCTCGCGCTTCGTCTCCGCCGTCACGATGCGATCGCCGGCCGTGTAGTCGCCGTATTCGGCCGTGTCGGACACCGAGTGCCGCATGTAGTTCAAGCCACCGCGATACATGAGGTCCACGATGAGCTTCAGCTCGTGCATGCACTCGAAGTAGGCGATCTCCGGCTGATAGCCGTTCGCGACGAGCGTCTCGAAGCCGGCCTTCACGAGTGCAGCGGTGCCACCGCACAACACCGCCTGCTCGCCGAAGAGGTCCGTCTCTGCCTCCTCGGCGAACGTCGTCTCGAGCACGCCGGCGCGTGTCGAGCCGATGGCCTTGGCGTACGCCAGTGCGTCGTCGAAGGCGTGGCCGGTGAAATTATTGTGTACGGCGACGAGCGCGGGAACCCCTGCGCCTTCGACATACAGCTCGCGCACACGATGACCGGGCGCCTTGGGCGCCACCATGATGACGTCGATGTTCGGTTCCGGGGCGATCTCGCCGAAGCGAATGTTGAAGCCGTGGGCGAACAGCAGCGTGTTCCCCGCCGCGAGGTTCGGCTGGACGGCCTCCTCGTAGACGGCGCGTTGCGTGTGGTCGGGCGTGAGGATGACGATGAAGTCCGCCTCGCGTGCTGCCTGCTCCGCCGTGACGACACGCAGTCGTTCGGCCGTTGCGCCAGCGCGGCTGAGCGAGCTCACCGACAGTCCCACGCGGACGTCGACGCCCGAATCGCGGAGGTTGAGGGCGTGCGCGTGGCCCTGGCTGCCGTAGCCGATGATGGCGACACGACGGCCGGTGAGGCGCTCGAGGTGGGCGTCGGCGTCGTAATACAGTGCGGTCATCGGACGAGCTCCTGGACGGTTGGGGTAGGAAGCACGGGAAAATCGAATTGGCGCATCGCGTCGTCGAACTGGTCGAACAGCGCGTCTTCGTGTGCGACTTCCGCGACGGAGAGCACGTCGATCAATCGCGAGAGTTGTTGGACGATCTGGTGCACGTTCGCTGCTTCGACGACGAGCACCATCCGGCTCGTGCCCGAGCGGTCGGTGGGACCGACGACGAGGCTGGAGACGTTGTAGTCGCGGCGGCGCATGAGGCCGATGGCTCGATAGAGCGCGCCGGGCCGGTCGTTCAACCGCACGACGAGCGTGTGTCGTCGAGTGAGTGGTCGAGTGGTCATGATCTGCCTGCGAGTGGAAGAGCGGGTGCTTCTAACGTGTGCGCGCTGGTCATCATCTCTCCGATGCTGCGGCCTTGCGGGACGATCGGGAACACGTTGGCCTCGCGCTCCACGCGGAAGTCGATCACCACGACGCCAGGGTGATCCCACGCCTCCGCGATGGCGGTATCGACCTCCGACACGTGGTCGACCGTGACGCCGCGCACGCCGTACGCTTCGGCGAGCTTCGCGAAGTCCGGTCCCGTGAGCGGCGTGCCGCTATAGCGCCTGCCCTCGAAGAGCTGCTGCCATTGGCGCACCATGCCGAGATAGCCGTTGTTGACGATCGCGATCTTGACGTTGGTGATCCCCTCCTGCGCCATCGTCGCGATCTCCTGGTTGGTCATCTGGAATCCGCCGTCGCCGACGACCACCCAGATCGTCTCGTCGGGCAACGCCATCGCCGCACCGAGTGCGGCGGGCACGGCGAAGCCCATGGTGCCCGACCCGCCGCTCGTGATGTGCGAGCGCGGACGCTGCCAGTCGAGCAACTGCGCGGTCCACATCTGGTGCTGTCCCACATCCGTGACGACGCGACAGTTGCCCCGCAGCCGGCGTGCGGCGTTCAACGCGGCGCAGACGTCGTGCGGCTGGAGCGTGCCGGAGTCGGGTCGTCTCCGGTATTCCTGCCTTGGCTCGAACTGCTCGCGCAGCGCGCTGATTTCGTCGCGCCATGCTCGAAGAGCGTTGTCGCCCCGAGCAGAGCGAGGGACCTGCTCCTCAAACCCCGCGATCAGCGCCCGCATCGCCACCGCCGCATCGCCGACGATCCCCACTTTCACCGGCACCAGCTTGCCGATCTCCGACGGATCCACGTCCACGTGAATCACCGACGCGTTCGGCGCAAACGTGGACGCCTTGCCCGTCACACGATCGTCGAACCGACTACCGATGTTGAGCAGCACGTCGCAACGCTGGATGGCGCGGTTCACGTGCACCCAGCCATGCATGCCCGGCATGCCGAGGCTCAGAGGGTGATCCTGCGGGAATGCGCCGAGTCCATGGAGCGTGGTGATGACGGGAATGCCGGTGTGCTCGGCGAGCGCGAGCAACTCGGCCGTCGCACCGGACTGGATGACGCCATTGCCCGCGAGGATAAGGGGACGTTCGGCGCGAACGAGCAGGTAGATGGCGGCGGCGATTCCGGCAGGGTCGATGTCGCGCAGCCGATGATCGTCATAGCCGGCGAGGTCGTGCACGCTGTTCCAATCGGGAACGACGCTCGACTGTTGGCAGTCTTTCGTCACGTCGATCAGCACCGGACCCGGCCGACCCGACGCAGCGATGTGGAACGCCTCGGCGATGACGCGCGGCAACTCGCGCGCGTCGCGCACGAGGTAGCTGTGTTTCGTGATCGGCACGGTGATGCCGATGATGTCGGTCTCCTGGAATGCATCGGTGCCGAGGAGCGCGCTGGACACCTGCCCTGTGATGGCCACCATCGGAGAGGAGTCCATCCATGCATCGGCGATCGGCGTGACGAGGTTCGTCGCGCCTGGTCCACTCGTGGCGACGCATACGCCAACGCGCCCACTCGCTCGCGCATAGCCCTCGGCCGCGTGCCCCGCGCCCTGCTCGTGGCGACAGAGCACGTGATGCAGCTGGTCCGCGTACTCGGGTAGCGCGTGATAGAACGGCATGATGGCGCCGCCCGGGATGCCGAAGATGACGTCCACACCCTGGCGCACGAGCGCCTCGCAGAGGATCTGTGCACCGGTGCGCAGCGCGGGGTCGGTTGGCGTCTTCATCGTGCACCCTTGGCTGCGAACTCACGTGCCGGCGGAACGGCGAGCACTGCGCCGGTATGCGCGCTCGTGACCATTGCGGCGTACCGTGCAAGCCAGCCGCGCGTGAACTTCGGCGCGGGCGCCTGCCACTCGCTGGCGCGACGCTCGAGCTCCCATTCAGAGACCTCGATGTCGAGCTGCCGAGCGGCGAGGTCGATGGCGATGATGTCCCCATCGTGCACGAGTCCGATCGGACCGCCGTCGGCCGCCTCTGGCGAAACGTGGCCGATGCACAAACCACGGGTGCCACCGGAGAATCGTCCATCGGTGACGAGCGCGACCGACTCGCCGATCGGCATGCCCTTGAGGAGACTCGTGAGCGCGAGCATCTCGCGCATCCCGGGCCCGCCGCGCGGACCCTCGTTGCGGACGATGACGACGTCCCCCGACCGGATGTCGCCGCGCAGTGCCGCGGCGGTCGCCAGCTCCTCGCTGTCGAACACCCGCGCTGGGCCGCGGAACACCATCTCATGTTGCGACACCGCACCCACCTTGATCACGGCACCCAGTGGCGCGAGCGATCCGAAGAGGACGGCGAGCGCGCCACGCGCCGTGTGCGGATTGTCGATGGGCCGGATGCAGGCGGGGTTCGCGTTGGTCACGTTGAGAACTGATGCGCCAATCGTCTCGCCGGTGACGGTCAGCGCATCGAGATGCAGGGTGCCCGGCTTGCGCGCGAGCTCAGCCATGATCGCCGGGATGCCGCCCGCGGCGTGGACGTCCTGCATGTGCCACTGCCGATCGCC
>JBBQDT010000160.1:0-10445 GCA_038319955.1 Gemmatimonadales bacterium
AGGCGTCCCGGTGCTCGATATGACGAAGGTCTATCCCTTCGTGAAGGAGAAGGGCGCGCGCCTGCTCGGCCCCAACTGTCCCGGCCTCATCACGCCTGGCCAGAGCAAGGTGGGCATCATTCCCGGCAGCATCTGCACGCCTGGCAACATCGGCGTCGTCAGCCGCTCCGGCACGCTGACGTATGAAGTCGTCTACCAGCTGACGCGCGCTGGCATGGGCCAGAGCACGTGCGTCGGCATCGGCGGTGATCCGATCAACGGCACCAACTTCATCGACTGCCTGTCCGCCTTCGAGAAGGACCCGAAGACGGTCGCGGTGGCGATGATGGGCGAGATCGGCGGCACCGACGAGCAGGACGCGGCCGATTTCGTGAAGAAGTACATGAAGAAGCCTGTCGTCGGCTTCATCGCGGGCCAGACGGCACCACCGGGCCGTCGCATGGGACACGCCGGCGCGATCATCTCCGGCTCGGCGGGAACGGCGGCCGAGAAGCTCGAGGCATTCGAGAAGGCGGGCATCGGTATCGCGCGCCGTCCAATGGACTTCGTCGAGCAGCTCAAAGCACGCATGTGAGCAGGGTGTCGTGAAACTGCGCGACTTTCTCGCGCCAGAGCGAGCGATCGTTCCATTGTCGGCCGCAACGCTCCAGGATGCATCAGAGCAACTCCTGAAGCGTTTGCTGCCGGCGCATGGCGTGCTCGACGCCGAAGGGCTTCGTCAGCGCGTCAACGAGCGCAGGGAGGGGGACGTCGTCGCCATGGGCGACCGCGCGTTCCTTCTCCACTACCGGACCAACGCCGTCGGCCAGCTGTTGGTGGCAATCGGCGTGTCGCCCGAAGCCATCTGCGTGCGGTTGGGCGAGGACGCCGCACGATGCTCACGCATCTCGCTGCTCGTGGTCACCCCGCCTCGCCATGCGGCGCGCTACCTCCAGGTGGTGGGCGCTTTCGCTCGGCTCCTGCGCAAGCCGGACGTGCTGGCGGCGATTCACGCTGCACCGGATGCGGCATCGCTGCTCGCCCTCGACTTCTTCGGCGAATATCGGCTGCCGGAGCAGTTGACCGTGCGTGATGTGATGAGCGATCATCCGCGGACGGTGCGCCCCGACCTCTCGCTCAAGGAGGCGGCGCGAACGCTCGTTCGCACGGGGCTCGGTGCGTTGCCCGTGGTGGACGACGATCTTCGCGTCCTCGGGATGGTGAGCGAGAAGGAGGTCATCCGGCACCTGCTCACCATCCAGGCCTTTACCGGTCCCGATGTGCGGGTTGCCGCACCGCCGGCGCCGGGGATGAAGACCGTGCGCGATGCCATGACACGACAGGTGCTGTGTGTCGCGGCGGAGCAGCCGCTCGCGGAAGTCGCCGCGCTGATGAGCAACAAGGACGTCGACCGCGTGCCCGTGATCAGGGAGGGCCGGCTCGTCGGCTTTCTCACCCGCGGTGACATCGTACGAAAGCTGATTGGCTCTTGAATTTCGCAACTGTCATCCCGAGCGAATGCGAGGGATCTGCTTACTCAACACAACACCACCAATAGAGGACCATGATGGCTGGGAACTACACGCTGTCGATCATCAAGCCCGACGCATTCGGCGCCAACAAGGCGGGCAAGATCATCGCCCTGCTCGAGGGGAAAGGGTTCTCCATCGTCGCCGCGCGGGCCATGCGCATGTCGACGGAGCAGGCAGGTGCGTTCTATGAGGTGCACAGCGCTCGACCGTTTTATGGTGAACTCGTCGAGTTCATGACGTCGGGTGCCTGCATGCCGATCATCCTTCGCCGCGACGACGCGGTCGCCTCCCTGCGCGACGCCATCGGTGCGACAGACCCTGCCGAGGCCGCTGAAGGTACCGTGCGCAAGCTGTACGCTGAGTCGAAGGGCCGGAACGCCATCCATGCGTCGGATTCGGACGAGAACGCGGCGCGGGAAGCACGCTTCTTCTTCGCTGAATGCGAGTGGGTTGGTTGAGGGCTAACTCTTCGTCCTGTGCAGACTTGTAAAGAGCCTGTGACCCGAGTAGGTTTGGTGGCTATGCTGTCCTTTGACATTAGGTCGCTCACCGAGCATGCCGTCAGCGTCGACGACACGTTGCCGGCGGATGATCCGGTGTGGGAGGCAGGGGATCCGACGCCGGCAGAGCCACTTCATGTGAAGGGGCGCCTGTCGGCCGCTGGACCGAGCCGGTTCTACTGGCACGGCTCCATCGAAGGGAGTGTGGAGTTGCCGTGCAGCCGCTGTCTGGGCGACTCGGCAGCCCATGTGTCGAACGAAGCGCACCTCATCTTCGCGGAAGCGGATGCCGAGGGCGTCGAGGACGATCCCGATGTCTTTCTGCTCGACGATCGGTCGCCGAATCTCGACTTGCGACCTGCCGTGCGTGAGCAATGGTTGTTGAACGTTCCAGGCTACGCGTTGTGCCGGGACGACTGTAAGGGGCTGTGTCCCACGTGCGGCGCCGAGTTGAATCTCGGTCCGTGCGAGTGTCAGCAGCGCTGAGTCGCCCGGTTCTTATCCTTTTCCGACCAGAACAATGGCCGTCCCGAAGCGCAGAACCAGTAAGCGAAAGAAGCGCGCCCGCAACACGCACAAGACCGCGCCGGTTATCGCGATCCAGAAGTGCCCGCGTTGCCAGGCGATGAAGCGCCCGCATCACGTCTGTGCCGAGTGCGGGTATTATGCAGGCGAGCAGCGAGTCGCGGCCAAGGAAGCCTGACCTTGGCGCGGATCGCGTTGGACGCCATGGGGGGCGACTTCGCTCCCCAGGCGACCGTAGCCGGCGCGCTGTTGGCGCTCGCCGAGCTCGATCCCGCTCATAGCATTCAACTCGTCGGCCGTTCGGCTGTCATTGAGGAGCAGCTTCAAAGCCTCTTGACGGGCGAACTGGCCGCGCTTGCCGTCTATCGCGACCGTATCTCCATCGTCGAGGCGCCGGACGTCATCGAGATGTCGGACAAGCCCAGCGCGGCCGTCCGCGGAAAGCCCAACAGTTCAATGGCTGTCGGGCTGCGCCTCCAGACCGAAGGCAAGTCCGACGCGTTCGTCTCCGCCGGCAACACCGGTGCGCAGATGGCCGCCTCGATGTTTCTGCTCCGACTCCACACTGGCCTCAACCGCCCGGCCATCGCGACCTTCTTCCCCACGCTGCGGCATCCGATCATCGTGCTCGACTCGGGCGCGAACGTGGACTGCTCGGCAGAGGAACTGGTGCAGTTCGGCAGACTGGGTGCGACCTATGCGCAATGCGTTCTCGGACGCACCAATCCGGCGGTGGGCCTGCTGAGCATCGGCGAGGAGCCGGAGAAGGGCAACGCGGTCACGAAGGAGGCGCACCTGCTGCTCCAGCAGTCCGACCTCAACTTCATCGGCAACGTGGAAGGGCGCGACCTGCCCAAGGGAGGCACCGATCACCACGACGTCGACGTCGTCGTCTGCGACGGCTTCGTCGGCAACGTGCTGCTCAAGTTCTACGAGGCGATCGCACCCATGATGATCGAGACGCTCCGCAATGCCGGCGTCGATGGCGCGCAGCTCGAAGCCGGACTCAAGCACCTCGACTATTCCGAGCATGGAGGTGCGCCCTTGCTCGGTGTGAGGGGCGTCAGCATCATCGCCCATGGCAAGTCGTCGCCGCGAGCAATCAAGAACGCCCTCAAGGCGGCCGCCCAGGCGGCCACCAGCGGGATGAACGACATGATTGGACAGCGGCTCGCCGCGGCCACGGAGAATGCCGCATGAAGCGGCCTATCGCTTACATCGCCGGCACGGGCAAGGGTGTCCCGTCCAACGTGATGACGAACCATGATTTCGCCGCACTGGGCCTCGAGACGGATCATGACTGGATCGTCGAGCGCACCGGCATCCACGAGCGGCATATCGCGCGCGACGACGAGTCGACATGCAGCATGGCCGCCGACGCCTCGCGTGAAGCGATGGCCAGGGCGGGCATCGGTCCGGGCGAGGTCGACTGCATCGTGCTCAGCACCGCCACCCCCGATCGCCTGCTTCCGTCCACGGCGGTCGATCTCCAGGCCACGTTGGGCGCGACGCGCGCGTCCGCGTTCGACATTTCGGCTGCCTGCTCGGGCTGGATCTACGGCATGTCGGTGGCGGAGGGACTGATCCAGTCCGGGGTGGTCGAGACGGCCCTCGTGGTGAGTTCGGAGAAGATGAGCGCCATCGTCGACTGGACGGATCGGTCGACCTGCGTGCTGTTCGGTGATGGGGCAGGAGCGGTCGTGCTCAAGCGCAACAGGGCGCAGCCCGTCAAGGGCGTCCTGAGCTCGTTCATGCGCAGCGACGGAACGCTGGCCGAACTGCTGTGGCGTCCGGCCGGTGGCGCGACGATTCCCTTCAGCGAGGCGGTCCTCGACGATCGCTCCAGCTACCTCAAGATGGCGGGACGCGAGGTCTTCAAGCACGCTGTGCGCTCCATGAGCGAGGCATGCGACCGCGCGCTCGACGGCGCGAAGCTTCGCGGCGAAGACATCGACATCCTCATCCCGCACCAGGCCAACGTGCGAATCATCGAGGCAACGGCGAAGTACGCGAATATCTCGATGGACATGGTCTACGTGAACGTGGATCGCTACGGCAACACCTCCTCCGCGTCGATTCCCATCGCGCTCGACGAGGCAATCGTGGCAGGCCGGATCAAGGAAGGCACCACCGCGCTGTTCGTCGCCTTTGGCGCCGGCTTCACGTGGGGCTCGATGATCGTTCGCTTCTAGGCCGATGCCCAACGTCGTTCTGCTGTTCCCCGGACAGGGGTCGCAGGCTCCAGGCATGGGCAAGGATCTGGCTGCCCGATTCCCGGCCGCCAATGACACCTTCGCCGCGGCCGACGATGCTATCGGCGCGCCTCTCAGCACGTTGTGCTTCGAAGGGCCGGCCGACGAGCTCACTCGCACGCTCAACGCGCAGCCGGCGCTACTCACGCACGGCGCGGCCGTTTGGGCAGTGGTACGCGATGCACTCCAGCCACACGTCGTCGCGGGGGCGGGCCACTCGCTCGGCGAGTTCACGGCGTACCACGCGGCCGATGCCCTCGCGTTGCCCGAGGCGGTGCGGCTGGTTCGCACGCGCGGGGAGCTGATGTACCAGGCGGGAATCAAGCGACCCGGCGCCATGGCGGCCATCCTCGGCGACATGGACGTCTCGGGCGAGGAACTCTGCCAGCTCGCAGCGACGGACGGAGTGGTGGTGCCGGCCAACTTCAATAGTCCGGGACAGCTCGTCATCAGCGGCGAGGTGGCTTGTGTGGAGCGCGCCATGATGCTGGCCAAGGAGCACGGTGCCAAACGCGCCATCCGGCTGAATGTGAGCGGGGCGTTTCACTCCCCGCTGATGGCCCAGGCAGGTGCGGGTCTCTCCGCCGCGCTCGACATGGCGCACCTGGCCGATCCCCGCTTCCCAGTCTACGCGAACGTCGATTCGCAACCAGTTACCGATGCAGCACTTGCACGGCGCATGCTCGTGGACCAGCTGACGTCACCCGTACAGTGGACGCGCGAGGTCGAGGCGATCGCGATGGTGCACCCCGATGCGCTGTACGTCGAGATGGGGCCGGGTTCGGTGCTCAAGGGATTGGTGAAGAAGATCGCACCTTCGCTCAATGTCGTCACCTGCGGCACTGCCGCCGAGGTGGACGCACTGCTCAACCTGGTGACTGCATGAAGATCGACCTGACTGGACGCACCGCGCTCGTCACTGGCAGCACGCGCGGTATAGGCCGTGCCATCGCCGAGGTGCTCACGGAGTCCGGGGCGCGTGTCGCTGTCGTGGGTCGTGATCAGGCGAAGGCGGCTGAGGTGGCGTTGGCGATTGGCGGTGGGGCCCAGGGCTTCAGCGCCGATGTCGGCGATCCCGCGTCTGTCGTCGCGCTCGTCGAGGCCGTGGAGGCAGCGTTCGGACAGGTCGACATTCTCGTCAACAACGCGGGCCTCACGCGCGACAACATCCTGTTCCGCATCAAGGACGACGACTGGGACGTGGTGCTCGACGCCAACCTCCGTGGCGCGTTCATCGCAATACGTGCGGCGTCACGTGGCATGATGAAGCGACGGTGGGGGCGGATCATCAACATCGCCAGCATCGTCGGTATCACCGGGAACAAGGGTCAAGCCAACTACGCGGCCAGCAAGGCAGGGCTCATTGGCCTCACCAAGTCGGTCGCCAAGGAACTGGGGTCGCGCAATATTCTGGTCAACGCCGTGGCGCCGGGCTTCATCGAGACCGACATGACGGCGGCCATGACTCCGGAGGCGCGGACGGCGCTGTCGGGGCAGATTCCGCTCGACCGGCTCGGCAGTCCGAAGGACATCGCGGGTACCGTTGCGTTTCTCGCCTCGGAACATGCTGCGTACATCACGGGGCAGGTGCTCGTGGTGGACGGCGGAATGGTGATGTAAGACGGGTGCCTCTCCTGAGGCTCGGACCACTGCGCCGTCGTCCCCAGCGCAGCGCAGGACTCGCTTTTGAACAACTGACAAGCAGTCGAACTTTCGCTAGCTTTCCCGTAGTTCTCATCCCACAGGAGCCCGGTTCCATGGCCGACAATGCCAAGAAGGTCCGTGATATCATCGAGAAGGAGCTCGGCGTCGAGCGCGACAAGATGACCGACGAAGCGAGCTTCATCGAAGATCTCGGGGCCGACAGCCTCGACATCGTCGAGCTGGTGATGGAATTCGAAAAGGAGTTCAACATCGACATCCCCGATGAGGACGCGGAGAAGCTGCGCACGGTCGGCGATGCCGTGGCCTACCTCAACAGCAAGGTCGGCGCTTAAATGCGACGTCGGGTCGTCGTCACTGGACTTGGTGCCGTAACGCCCATCGGTAACGATGTGGCGACGACTTGGCGCGCCCTGCAACACGGTGTGTCGGGAGCCACCGGCATCACGAAGTTCGATCCCACGAACTTCCCGGTTCGCTTCGCCTGCGAGGTCAAGGGGTTCGATCCCCTCAAGACGATGGAGCGGAAGGAAGCGAAGCGGGCGGACCCGTACACCCAGTATGCCGTGGCGGCGTCGGTCGAGGCGATGGCCGACGCCGGTCTCACCGCCGGCAGCTACGACGTCGATCGTCTTGGCGTCATCGTCGGCAGCGGGATCGGTGGTCTCAAGAGCTTCGAGGAGCAGCACGACGTCTATCGCGAGCGAGGGCCGAGCAAGATCAGCCCGTTCTTCATCCCGATGTTCATTGCGGACATCGCGGCTGGCGTCGTGTCGATGCGCTTCAACGCGCGCGGACCCAACTATGCCACCGTGTCCGCATGTTCCACCAGCGCGCACGCCATCGGCGACGCGTTCCGCACCATCCAGTACGGCGATGCCGACGTCATGATCTGCGGCGGATCGGAAGCGGCCGTCACCGCCATGTCGATCGGCGGCTTCGCCAACATGACCGCACTGTCCACGCGCAACGACAGCCCCGAAACGGCGTCGCGTCCATTCGACAAGGATCGCGACGGGTTCGTCATGGGCGAAGGCGCGGGGATCGTCATCCTCGAGTCGCTCGAGCATGCGCAGGCGCGTGGGGCGAAGATCTACGGTGAGATCGTGGGCTACCGCGCCACCGGCGACGCGTACCACCTCACGGGGCAGCTCCCGCAGCACGAAGGGCTTCAGCGCGCGATGCGCGGCGCCATGCAGGACGGCGGCCTCACGCCTGCGGACATCGACTACGTCAACGCACATGGAACTTCCACGCCGCTGAACGACTCTAATGAGGCGACCGCGATCGCCTTGGTCTTCGGCGACGACGCGCAACGCATCAGCATCTCGTCCACCAAGTCGATGACAGGCCACATGCTTGGTGCGGCCGGCGGCCTCGAATTCATCGCTTCCACCCTGGCCATTCGCGACTCCGTCGTTCCGCCGACGATCAACTACGCCACTCCGGACCCGGAGTGCGGAGCACTCGACTTCACACCGAACGTCGCAAAGAAGCGTGAAGTGCGAGCCATCCTCAGCAACAGCGCCGGCTTCGGCGGTCACAACGTCTCCATCGCCGTCAAGCGCTTCCAGGAGTAGATCCGTGGCTTCCGCAGTCTCGTTCGACCGCTCCCGCGTGACCGATCCGATGCTGCAGCCCATCGCCGACAAGGTCCTCGCTGGAGAGCGTCTCACGCCTGCCGACGGCGCCGCGCTCTTTCACTCGAGTGACCTCTTGGGTCTCGGCGTCATGGCCGATGCCGCCAATCGCTCCCGGAACGGCGACACCGTCACCTTCGCGGCGAACCAGCACATCAACCCCACGAACATCTGCATCCTGCGGAAGACCTGCGTCTTCTGCTCGTATGCGCGGCTCCCCAAGGAGGCCGGCGCGTATCGCTACACGATGGAGCAGGTGTGGGAAGAAGCGGCCAAGGTCGACGCGAACATGACCCGCGAGTTTCACATCGTGGGCGGCCTCGACATGCAGACCGGCATCGCCTACTACGAGGAGATGTTCCGCGGCCTCAAGGAACGCCATCCGCAGGTCCACATCAAGGCGCTCACGGCGGTGGAGATCGCGCACATCGCGCGCATCGACAAGATGTCGGTGAAGGACGTCCTCATCCGGCTGCGCGGGGCGGGACTCGATACGATGCCCGGCGGCGGCGCCGAGGTGTTCAGCCCCGGCGTTCGCGCCACCATCGCCGACCGCAAGCTCTCCGGCGAGGAGTACATCGACGTCCACCGCACGGCGCACGAGCTGGGCATCCGTACCAACTGCACGATGCTCTACGGCCACGTCGAGTCCTATGAGGACCGCATCAACCATCTCGGCATGCTGCGCGACCTTCAGGACGAGACGGGCGGTTTCCTCGCGTACATTCCGCTCGCCTACCACCCGGACAACAACGAGCTGGGTGTCGAGCTGGGACGGACGGGCACTGCGACCACCGGCTTCGACGACCTGAAGAATCTCGCCGTCGGGCGGCTCTTCCTCGACAACTTCACCCACGTGAAGTCGCATTGGATCATGGTCACGCCAGCCATCTCGCAGATGTCGCTCAGCTTCGGCGTCAATGACCTCGAGGGCACCGTCGTCCGCGAGAAGATCTACCACGAAGCCGGTGCGCATACGGCGCAGGGAATGACCCTCGACGAGCTGATTCGTATCATCCGCGGTGCGAAGAAGACGCCCGCCGAGCGGGACTCGTTCTACAACGTACTGCGCGTGTTCGACGCACCCATGCCCCCGCACGCTGAGGCGGCGTAGGCAATGCGCGTCGGACGCATTCCGTACATCAACTGCTATCCTGTCTATGGCGCCATCGACCGGGGCGTCGTGTCGCTCGCCGCGCAGCTCGTCGACGGCGTGCCGACGAAGCTCAACCAGGCCATGGCGGCCGGCACGCTCGACGTCAGCGTCATCTCCGCCGTCGAGTACGCGCGTGATGCCGCGCGGTACCTCCTGCTGCCCGACCTTGCCATCTCCTGCGACGGTCCGGTACGCAGCGTCATGCTTTTCTCCCGTCGTCCCGCGGAGTCGCTCAGCGGCGCGCGCGTGCTCGTGAGCCGGAGCTCGATGACCAGCGTCGCGCTGCTCAACCTCCTGTTCGAGGAAGTGTGGCGTGCGGAGCCGGTCTTCATTCCCTCCGACGCCGAGGTCTCCGATCTCGTGCGCGCCGGCACCGAGCAGCACGACGCACGACTCATCATTGGTGACGCAGCACTCATGTTGACGTCGGGTGCCAGCGCGCTCGCGGCCGACTATCCGTACGTCTACGACCTGGGTTCCGTGTGGAAGGAGTGGACGGGGCTTCCCTTCGTGTTTGCCGTCTGGGTCGCCCAGCGCACCACACCAGTCGTAGACTCTCTTGCGGTGCATGCGCAGCTCATCCAGTCGCGCGATTGGGGGCTCGAGCATCTCGACCAGCTCGCGTCGCAGGCGGCAATCGCCACCGGCGTCTCCCGACCGAAGGCGCTCGAGTATCTCTCGGGCCTCGACTACGGACTCCGCTACGAGCACCTCGCCGGGCTCACTGCGTTCTTCGGCAAGCTTGCCGCGAACGGGCGGGTGCCGAATGGTTCGCTCGCCTTTCTTCCTGCCGCCTGATGCGAGATCTACTCGACTTCTACGAAAACGCCTCGCTCCTCGAACTCGGAGCAGAAGCCGACCGCGTTCGCCAGGAACTGCATCCCGGCAACACGGTCACGTACATCGTGGACCGCAACATCAACTACACGAACGTCTGCGTCGCCGATTGCGGCTTCTGCGCGTTCTATCGTCGTCCGAAGGACGCCGAGGGCTGGACGCTCTCGTACGAGCAGATTGGCGCCAAGATCGATGAGACCAAGGCGCTTGGCGGCGTGCAGATCCTCATGCAGGGCGGGCACAATCCGTACATCCCGTTCGAGTGGTACCTCGACCTGCTCCGGTACATCAAGCGGAATCATCCCATCCACATCCACGGCTTCAGTCCGAGCGAGGTGGATTTCTGGGCCAAGCTGTATCGC
>JBBQDT010000161.1:0-10304 GCA_038319955.1 Gemmatimonadales bacterium
CCGGATAGTCGCGATACAGCGTGGCTGGCTGGTTCTGGTTCGCGACGATCACGTCCACCGCGCCGCGACTCGAGAGGTCCGCGAGCGCCACGGCGCGACCGTCCAGTTCGTCCGTCACGCCCACCTGCCGCGCGACGTCCACCCATCCGGCGACCCCGCGATTGAGATATACCCGCGACGTCTCGAAGCCGGACAGGCTCGCGTTGCCGAAGGGGGGCCACGTCGCGGCGTCCTCGAAAAAGCGGCCGTTCGCACCGGCGATCTTCGACATCGCATACCAGTAGTTCTTCGTCCGCTCCGCCGAGATGAACCCGTTCGCGACGAACAGCTCGTTGACGCCATCGTTGTTGAAGTCCCCGAACTGCGCACCCCATGCCCATCCCGCGTCGGCGATCGCGCCTTCCGCGACATTGCGAAACCGCCCCGCCTCGGACATCTGGTTGACGCGCAGGTTGTTGTTCTGGAAGAGATAGCCACGCTCGGAGATGTTGCTCACGAACGCATCGACGCGACCGCGATTGAACGCATCGCCGAGCGCGACCGACATGCCGCTCTTCGATTCACTCTCGAGGCCCGCCTTGGTCGGGATGAACCGCTGCCCGTGATCGTTGAGGTATAGCTCCTCGGGCCCGTAGTCGTTCGCGACGTAGATGTCGGGCCAGCCGTCGCCGTTGAAGTCGGCCGACGCCGCGGCGAGTGTCCACCGGTTGATCGTCGTGCCCATTTCCCCCGTGACGTCCTCGAACGTGCCGTTCCCCGTGTTGTGAAAGAGGAAGTTCTGCCCGCCGTTCGTCGCGAACTCGAAGCTGTTGTGCATGATCTGCGTCGTCGTGAGGTGCCACAGATCGATGTCGCGGAAGTACGCCGTCACATACAGGTCGAGCAGGCCGTCGCGATCGTAGTCGAGCCAGATCGCGCCATTGCTGTTGATCCAGCGATGCAGCCCCGCGCTGGCCGTGATGTCCTCGAAGTGGCCGTCGCCGTGATTGCGGAACAGCGCGAGATAGCCGTAGCGGTAGACGAGCACGTCCTCGCGTCCGTCGTTGTCGATGTCGCCCCAGATGGCGCCCATCGACACGCCGTCGCCGGCGCGATTGAGGTCGGCGAGGCCGACGCGTGCGGCAACGTCCTCGAAAGTGCCGTCGCCACGATTGCGGTACAGGGCGTTCGGCTGGCCGAACTGGCTGTTGGTGAAGTAGAGATCCGGCTTGCCGTCGCCATCGAAGTCGGTGACGGACACCGAGGCGCCCAGCGCCGCGACGTGCGGCTCCACGCCGGCGATCTTCGGATCGAAGGTCGGCCGGTGATGCACGAAGTGGATTCCGGCGCGCGCGGTTTCGTCCCGCAGCGTGAAGCCCGGATGCGCGGCGTCGGAATTGGCCTTCGTCGGTCCGCGGTCCAGCCGCATGGCCAGGAGAATGGCGGCAAGAAACGGGACGGCAATGATGGCGCGCCGAATGGCGGGGCGGGGTCGATGTATCACGAGGAGATTATACCCTCCGTCAGTCAGCCCGGCGACCGGTGGCCGAGGACGGGTTCGGTACCCGGACTCGCGCGAATGGATGATCCTGTGGAGATTACGTGATGCCATCGATCCTCCACCGCCCGCTCCGCGCCCTCGTCGTCGCCGCTGCGCTGGCGCTTGCCGCGTGTCAGAAGGCGCCCACCAGCACCGCCGTCATTCCCCGGGAAGACGCGCCGCTCGGCGAATGGAAGCTCACCTTTGCCGACGAATTCGATGGCGCGGCAGGTGCGGCGGTGAACCCCACCAAGTGGGTTGCTGAAACCGGGGGCGACGGCTGGGGCAATCAGGAACGGCAGTTCTACACAGCAGGTACCGCCAACGCGGCGCTCGACGGCAACGGGAACCTCGTCATCACCGCGCGCGCCGAGCCGGCCAGTTCGTCACGCACGTGCTGGTACGGGAGCTGTCGCTACACGTCGGCACGTCTCAAGACGAAAGGGCTCTTCGAGCAGGCACTTGGCCGCTTCGAGGCGCGCATCCGCATTCCGCGCGGACAGGGGCTCTGGCCCGCGTTCTGGATGCTCGGCAACGACATCGATCGCGTGGGTTGGCCGAAGAGCGGCGAGATCGACATCATGGAGAACATCGGCAAGGAGCCGTACGCCGTACACGGCACGTTGCACGGCCCTGGCTACTCGGGAGGAAGCGCGATCGGCGGGTCGTACACGCTGGCGGCCCTGCCGTTCTCGGACGACTACCACATCTTCTCGGTGGAGTGGGCGCCGAGCGAGATTCGCTGGCTGGTGGATGGGAAGGAGTATCGCCGCACGGCGTTCACCGACGTCCCCACCGGCGGGACGTGGGTGTTCGATCATCCCTTCTTCATGCTGCTGAACGTCGCGGTCGGCGGAGGCTGGCCCGGCGATCCGGATGCCACCACGACGTTCCCCCAGCAGATGCTCGTCGATTACGTGCGCGTGTATCAGCGCTGAACGGGCAGCGTCGTCCGCTGTATCGCACGCGTGTTGTACTCGCGGAGATAACGCTGCCGCAGCGAATCCGTGGGATACGACTCGCCGCGCGCCAGCGGATATGACGTGACGGCATGGAACGGCAGCGGGCCGACCGTGGTGCCGTGTGCGGTGTTCAGGTCGGAATCCTTGATCCAGCCGTCGGTGTAGAGGAGGAAGTCGCGCTTCCAGCCGACAGGCAGCGCCGCAGCGGAGCTGGCGTCGAACTCGATGGTCGTTTCGTCACCCGGCGCCATGACGATGTACATGTCGTCGCTCTTGCCGAGCAATGGCAGCACGTCGCCAAAGCGCGTGAATGCACCTTCGATGGGCCGCCATGGCGACTGCGTCGTGACGTCGTCGTAGGCGAACCAGTACGGCCCGTAGCGACCGCCCTTGCGATACATGCGCGAGTAGCCGCGCGAATGCAGTTCGGCGGATTGCGGTGCGAGTGTCGTGACCCTCGTGTCGGGTTGTGGCAGTGAGCGTGCGACGAACGCCTGGTCCCAGTAGATCTGCATGCTCGTGCGAAGACGCACGTGATGATCCGCCGTGGGGAACTTGCCGGCGAGATCCACGATGATCGTCTTGTCCTTGCCCGACGGGAATCCGATGCTCGGATAGACGATGCGCCACTTGCCCTGCGCGTCGCGCACCTCGAACGAGGGCGGCGCGGGGGCGAGGACCTTCTGCTGCGACAGCGCGACGTTGATGCTCGCGTCGGTGGGATAGATCCATCCGCGCAGGTACAGCGACGAGCCGGACACTCCGGCATTCGGTCCGAGATCGAGCACGAGGTCGTGCGGCGCGACGACCCCCTGATACTTCGTGGGGGTGAGGTTCGAGACGTAGACATCATCCGCGTCGCGCAGTGCCGGCAGCACGTCGTTGCCGCGCTCGTCCACGGCGGACCGCGGCGCCTCGCGCTGTGAGATCTGGAAGAGTCGCAGCGTCACCGGCCCCGGAGGCACGAAGCGTTCGTCGACGAAGACATCGACGGAATCGGGATGGTCCACGGCGATCAGCTTCACCTCGTCGGCATAGGCCGTCTCCCACAGCTCTTCCGTGAGCTGGAGGACGTACTTGCCGTTGCGCGGGGCGAGCGCGTCGCCCGGAATGCGCACGTACTCCTGAGACGCACCCGCTGGCGCATAGGCGCTCGTGCCGCCCATGAGACCCATCGGCATGCCAAGCGCGCTCCGCCACATCGCGTCGGTGACGAAGCGGAATTTCTTGCCATCCCACGTGTAGGCGAATGCGCACGACCCCTTGAGCATCTCCAGCTCCACGACGTCCTGGTCGGAGCCGGGGAAGAACACCGTCTGCGGAACGCCGTTCGGCCACCCCACTCGCAGGACATCCGCCTTGAGGTGCGGCCCGAGTCCGAAGTGCGTCACGCGACTGGTGGCAACGCGCGTCTGGTAAATCTCGCCCGCGCGCAGCTCGAGACGCGCACCGATGCCGAACGCATTGTTCTTTCCGCTGCCGTTGCGCAGCCCCTTGAGCTCGACGTTCACCGCGAGATTGCTGTTGCCGAACTCGTTGCGGAGCAGCCGTGGTGCGCCGTCGAGGTCGAGGAGCATGATGTCCTCATCGCCGTCGCCATCGATGTCGGTTGTGGACATCGACCACGCACCAGCGGCACGCACGGCGGGCGGAATCAGCGTCGAGCGGTCGACGAACTTGCCCGTGCCGTCATTCCTGAACAGCGAGATCGCGGCGGCGTTCTTCACGCGCGTGGCGACCACGAGGTCGAGCCAGCCGTCGTTGTCGTAATCCACGAACGTCGCCACAGCGCTCGGCAGGCGAATGCCCTGGAATGCCCCGTCCGATCGGGTGTCGCGCGCGAACGTGCCGTCGCCCTTGCCGAGCCACAGCACGGGCAGCCCGCCGCTGCTGCTCGTGATGAAGAGGTCGAGGAACCCGTCGTTGTTGTAGTCGGCGACGGCGGTTGCACCGGAGCCGCCGGCAGACGTCAATCCACTCGCCGCCGTGACGTCGGTGAAGCGCTGCGCGCCGCCATTGTGCAGGAGCGCGTCGCTGCCTTTTGCGTTGGTCACGAACACATCCACGCGACCGTCGCCATCGAAGTCGCCGAACACCGCGTCGCTCTGGTCGCCAGTGGCCGCGAGGCCGAATGCCGCCGTGGCGTCGGTGAACGTGCCGTCGAGATTATTGCGGTAGACGACGCTCTGCGCGCCGATGAGCATCAGGTCGAGGTCGCCGTCGTGATCCAGGTCCACGAAGATCGCCTTGTGCGCGCCCTTCGCGTCGGCAATGCCCGCCTTCGCCGTGACCTCCGTGAACGTGCCCGTTCCGCTGTTGCGAAAGAGATGATTGCGCCCCTCGCCGCCGATGACGAACAGGTCGAGCCACCCATCGTTGTCGAAGTCGGCGAAGGTGGCGAACTTCGCGCCCTGTGGCAGCACGATGCCCGAGCGTTCCGTGTCGTCGCGGACGAAGCCGCCCTGCACGTGATAGAAGCGGACGACCGGCTTCCTCGTCGTCGGCGACCACATCGAGACGAAGATGTCATCGCGGCCGTCGCCATCGGCGTCGCCGACTGCGAGAGTCGGCGGCGCCTCCCGCGGATCGGCGATCTCGGCACCAGGACGCTGTTCGGCGGTGGCGAAGCCGGCGTCGCTCGTGGCGTCCACGAACTTCACCATGTCCGCCGTTGGGCGTCCGCGCAGCCCTCGCAGCGAGACGAAATCCTTCGGCGCAAAGGTCAACACCGGATGGCCGGGTATCGGACCCTCGGTCCACTTCACCAGCTCGAGCGACGCCTGATACGGCGACGTCACCTCCATCAGGTGCAGGAAGCGGTCGAGGGTAGCGCGCGACTGCGCCGGCGTTCCGGTACGCAGCAGCTGAATCGTGCTGTCCAGATAGAGTCGCGCTTCCTTCGGCGCCTCGGGCGGAATGCGACGCACTTCCTCGAGCTGGCGCACCGTGCTGTCCACTTCCCCGCGCCGCGCGAGGGCGTCGAGCAGCTTGAGGCGTGCGGCCAGGTTGGCCGGCGCAACGGCCAGCACGTCTCTCAACCTGGCGGCATACCGGCGGGATGACGCCGAGTCGGCCTTGCCCGCGTCGAGTTCAGCGAGGGCGTAGAGCACCTGTGGATTCTTCGGCGCATCACGCTGGAGCTTCTCGAGCGTCTCGCGCGACTCGTCGGCACGTGCGGTGAGCGCGAACAGCTTTGCCTGTGCGAGGCGAATCTCGACACTCGCATCGTCGAGCCTCCGCGCGCGCTCGAGCTGCTTCTCGGCCTCCGGATAGCGGCCCGCCTGGAGATAGGTGAGCCCGAGGTCGGCGTATCCGAGCGGATCGTCCGGCGCGAGCTCGATGAGCTTCTTGAATTCCGCTTCGGCTTCCGGCAGCTGATTGCGCCGGAGATAGCTGAGCGCGAGTGTGCGCGTCGTGTAGAGCTCTTCGACGGACGCGGGCTCCTTTCGGCACGCGCCGGCGACGATGAGCAGCGCTGCGGCGACTACGGCGAGACGGACTCGCGGGATCATGCGCGTGGGAACGACGTGAGCGAACACCAATCGGCGGCGAAACCGGGCCGGAAAGGTACCGTGGGTGCCCGATGCCGTGAAGGAGCCAGCGCTCCCGAGATCGCTACGTGAAGGTGCCGCACGGTGTCGACTACGGTGTCAGGTCGGCTCGGTAGCCCATCGCGAATCCCATGAAGCGGGAGACGTCGATGATGTTTCGTCCCGTGTAGCGAATCGTGTGCGCGTCCACGCGCTCCACGCCGGGCAGATAGGCCATCATCTCCGCCGGCGTGTAGTTCTTGTACGTGAGCTCCAGCTGGATCGGCGTGCGCACGACGAACGGCTGCATCTCGCGCAGTCGCTCGATCGCCGCGCGTGCACGCGTGCGGATGAGCGCCTGCGATGCTTCCGGTGGCATCGTGGCTGCGGCGTGGAAGCTGATGGCCCGCTTGACCACGGCGCCCTCCGCCGTGGGCACCAACGCCTTCAGTTCGGCCACCGCGTCGGAGTCGCCCGAGATCAATGCGACCGGCACCCCGAAGTAACCGGCGATCGTCGCGTTCATTCCCGACTCGGCCGTCGCACGACCATTGATGCGAATCGCAGCGAGCGTCGCGCTGGAGATGGTGTGCGCCCGCACGCCGCGCGCGTTCGTCGTCGCGGCGTGATAGCCGATGAAGAACGCCGCGGAGAAGGTCGAATCGATGCCTTCCATCATGCCGAGCGGGCGCGGGCTGCCACGAATGATCGTGACGTCCGCGGGGAATCGCTCGATGAGCAGGTTCTGTTCGTTGCCATGCGAATCGGCGATGACGAACTGCGTCGCTCCCGCCTGCCTTGCGCCATCGATCGCCGCGAGCGCCTCGGCGGTCATGAACTCGCGGAAGCGCGCATACTCGAATCCCGTGGGGCTGAGCTGCTCGGCCGTCACCACTCCGCCGATGCCTTCCATGTCGACGGAGATGAACACCTTCACCGGCCGTTGCGCCTGCGCGGCCGGCGCGATGCACGCCAGCCCGATCGCACAGGCGCTCGCAATACGGAAGAATCTCATTGGCTCTTCTGGCTCCACGGAGGCGTGACACCGTTCGTGCGCGCATACGCGATGGATTGGCCGAGGTGCTCGTGCAGGTGCGCCGCCGTGGCGACCCACACCTGGCGCACCGACATGTCCTGGCCGAAGAACTTGACGCGCTCGTCGAGCCGCGAGTCGGGCGTCGCGGCCATCGACTCGAGCAGGTGGGCGAAGGACGTATTCATTGCGGCGACCGTGGCGTCCGGACTCAGCTTCTGCTTCTCGAACGTGGCGAGCGTCGAGAAGTCGGTCGGCTTGATGCCCGACGCGGCGGGCGCGGGAAAGCCGACGATCGACGGAAGGAGATAGTTGTCGGACGCGAGGTGGAGGAACACTTCGCTCACCGACCGCACACCGGCGCCTGGACGCCAGTCGTACTTGTCGGCCGGCACCGCCTTCGCAAGCCCGACCAGCTTTCCCTGGAGGTCACCAACATCCTTCATGAGCTCCCCCATCAGGCCAGCGCGCTGTTGCGCGGAGGCTGGCGCGGCCAGTGAGAGGACGGCGGCGACGGCGATCACCGTGTTGCGGAAACGATTCGGCATATGGGCTCCCGTGGGTTCGACGCCAATACTACGGCTCGGCGATCTGGACGGTAACCGTCGCGCGGCTGGTGATGCGGCGTCAACGGAGGAGCCGAAAGCGGGCAGAGGAGCAGGAATGCCGAGAGCGTGCGGGAGCCCGTAACTTGCAACGGCACCTCCGTCTCCCGAACCCGTTTCCTCATGTCCGCGGCTGTCCTTACTCGCAACAACGTGATCGAGCTGGGTCACGGAACGCAACCCATGCTGTTCGCCCACGGCTTCGGGTGCGACCAGCACATGTGGCGCTATGTCACGCCCGCCTTCGAGAACGATTACCGGATCATCCTGTTCGACTATGTCGGATCGGGAAAATCGGACTGGAGTTCCTATGACGCCGAGCGCTACGCGACGCTCGATGGCTACGCGCGGGATGTCCTCGACATCTGCGAGGCGCTCGACCTGCACGACGTCGTCTACGTCGGACACTCCGTCAGCTCGATGGTCGGGGTGCTCGCGGCGAACGCACAGCCCGAGCGCTTCGCGCAATTGATCATGGTCGGTCCGTCCCCCCGCTACATCAACGACGCGCCGGATTACGTGGGCGGCTTCGAGCGGAGCGACATCGAGGGCCTGCTCGAGACGATGGACAAGAACTACATCGGCTGGGCCAACTTCCTCGCGCCGGCGATCATGAAGAACCCGGATCGCCCGGAGCTCGCCGAGGAGCTCACCGAGAGCTTCTGCTCCACCGACCCTGTCATCGCACGGCAGTTCGCCAAGGCGACGTTCTTCTCCGACAATCGAGGCGACCTGGCGCAGGTGCGCACGCCGTCGCTCCTCCTCCAGTGCTCGGAAGACATCATCGCGCCGATGAGCGTCGGCGAGTACCTCCATCGGGTATTGGCCGACAGTACACTTCGCGTCATGAACGCCACGGGCCATTGTCCGCACATGAGTGCACCGGCAGAGACCGTGAGCCTGATCAAGGACTACCTCGCCGCCCCCGCCGTCTGACGTTCGCCTCGCGTCCGGCATGAGTGACCTGCTCGACAACCTCCCCTGTGGGGTGGTGTCCTTCACCGACGACGGCGTCATTCGGTACGCCAACGAGACCGTCGCGGACACGCTGGGCTACACGCGCGATGAGATGCGCGGCCGCCACGTCGAGACACTGCTCACCATCGCCGGCCGGATCTTCTACCAGACGCACTTCTTTCCGCTGTTGCGGCTGCACGGCAACGCGGACGAGATCTTCCTGCTGCTGCGACGGAAGGACGGCCAGGAGGTCGGTGCGCTGGTGAATGCGCGGCGCCGCGAGCGGGACGGCGTCATCATCAGCGACTGCGTGCTGCTCGAGGTCAAGGAGCGTCGCAAGTACGAGGACGAGCTGCTGCGTGCGCGACACGCAGCGGAAGCCGCGAATGCGGAGCTCGAGCAGCAGGCGAAAATACTCCAGGATCAAGCGGCGGAGCTCGAGTCCCAGAGCGAGGAACTGCAGACGCTCAACGACGAGCTCGTCGAGCAGACCGAGGAGCTCGAGAAGTCACGCGCCGCCGCCGAGGACGCGAATCGCGCGAAGAGCGAGTTCCTCGCGACGATGAGCCACGAGCTGCGGACGCCGTTGAACGCCATCGGCGGATATGTGCAACTCATCGAGCTGGGGATTCACGGTCCTGTCACAGACGCACAGCGCGAGACCCTCGGCCGGGTGGTGCGCAGCCAGCGGCACCTGTTGCGATTGATCAACGATCTGCTCAACCTCGCCCGCATCGAGGCCGGGCACGTCGAGTACCACGTCAATCCCGTCTCCGTGGCCGATCTCGTGGACGCCGTGGTTCCGATGATCGAACCGCAGATGGCCGTTGCGTCGCTCAGGTTGACGGTCTCACTGCCGCCTGGGCTGCAGGTTCGCGCCGATCGCGACAAGGCGGAGCAGATCCTGATCAACCTCCTCACGAATGCCCTCAAGTTCACGCCGGAACGCGGACACGTCGCAGTGAAGGTCGCCGTCGACGACAGCGGGGTGTGGACGAACATCCATGTCGCCGATACCGGCATCGGCATCAAGCCCGAAAAGCTCCAGAGCATCTTCGAGCCGTTCGTGCAGCTCCAGGAGCGTCAGACCGAGGGTACCGGCCTCGGGCTCGCGATCAGCCGCGATCTCGCCGTCGGCATGGGCGGCGACCTGCGCGTCGAGAGCGAGCTGGGCGTCGGTTCGACGTTCACGCTCGTCCTCGCGGCAGTGCCACCGGACGTCTCCGGGCGGCAACGGTGAGCTGAACCTCAGGCCATCTTCGCCTGAAGACGCTGGTCGATCCGGTCCAGGAAGTCTTCGGTGTAGAGATAGGGTGCCTTGTTGTCGATGAGGATGGCGAGGTCCTTCGTCATCTCGCCCGCCTCCACCGCCTCGATGCACACCGCCTCGAGCGCGTGCGCGAAGGCAATCAACGCCTCGTTGCCATCGAGCTTGCCGCGGTGCGCGAGTCCGCGCGTCCACGCGAAGATCGACGCGATCGGATTCGTGGACGTCTTGTTCCCCTTCTGGTGCTCACGGTAGTGGCGCGTCACCGTGCCATGCGCCGCCTCGGCCTCCATCGTCTTGCCGTCCGGCGTCAGCAGCACGCTCGTCATCAGGCCGAGTGAGCCGAATCCCTGCGCCACGATGTCCGACTGCACGTCGCCATCGTAGTTCTTGCACGCCCACACGTAGCCGCCTTCCCACTTGAGCGCGCT
>JBBQDT010000162.1:0-10291 GCA_038319955.1 Gemmatimonadales bacterium
CCTTTCGCTCTTTGCGTCCGACGCGGATTTCCTGTCGGAGTCGCAGGCCAAGGCGCTGGCCGATCGCGTGCTGTCCTTCGCCAAGGCGGATGAGACGCGCGTCAACATCAACAGTGGCTGGAGCGGTAACACGCGCTTCGCTGGCAACGAGATCACCACGAGCGGCGGCACGACGAACACCAGCATCACGGTGACGTCCACCATCGGAAAGCGCCGCGCGTCGGCGTCGACGAACATCCTCGACGACGAGAGCCTCAAGCGCACGGTGGATCTCGCCGAGCGTCTCGCGAAGTTGAGTCCTGAAGATCCGGAAGCGATGCCGGAGCTCGGCGCTCAGACATACACACCGGTGAACGGCTACTTCGACAAGACGGCCGACCTCACGCCCGAGGCACGCGCCGTCGCGGCGAAGCGCACCATCGACGTCGCGGAGCAGACCGGGAAGGAAGTGGGCACCATGTTCGTGGCGGGCTTCCTGCGCGCGAACGCCGGCTGCAATTGCGTCGCGACGAGCAAGGGATTGTTCGCCTATCATCGCAACAGCGACGCCGATTTCTCGACGACCGTTCGCACGCCCGACGCCACGGGTTCAGGTTGGGCGAGCGCCGGTGCGCGCGACTGGAGCCTGATCGATCCTGTCGCGCTTGGCCGCGCGGCGTCGCGGAAGGCGGTGGCGAGCCGCAAGCCGAAGGCGATCGAGCCTGGTCTGTACACGGTGGTGCTCGAGCCACAGGCGGTGTCGGACATCATGCCGCAGCTCATGGGTTCATTCAACGCCCGCTCGAACGACGAAGGACGCGGCACGTTCAGCAAGAAGGAGGGCGGCACGAAGCTCGGCGAGAAGATCGCCGACGAGCGCGTGACGATCTATTCGGATCCGTCCGATCCCGACCTGTTGGCCCAGCCGTTCGACCAGTCGGGTTTTCCGCTCAAGCGCGTCGTGTACATCGAGAATGGCATCCTCAAGAACTTCTCCTACGATCGATATTGGGCACAACAGAAGAACGTTCCACCGACGACAGGTGGCGGCGGCGGCGGCGGTGGAGGTGGTGGCTTTGGTGCGGGCGGCGGGGGTCTGAAGTTCGTCGGCGGCACGAAGACGACGGACGAGTTGATCGCCAGTACGGAGCGCGGCATTCTCGTGACGCACTTCTTCTACATTCGCTTCCTCGACCAGCGGACGGTGCTGCTTACAGGCCTCACGCGCGACGGCACGTTCCTGATCGAGAAGGGGAAGGTGACGCAGGCGCTGAAGAATTTCCGCTGGAATGAGAGCCCGCTGTTCATGCTCTCGAAGATCGACGAAATCGGGAAGGCGGAGCGCACCGCGGCCGGTCAAGTGATGCCGTCGCTCAAGGTGAAGGATTTCAACTTCACGTCGCTGTCGGACGCGGTGTAGGAACTCTGTCCACGATTCTCGCGAACCCGTCGCCCCGCGGCGGGTTCGCTTGTGTGTGTGACACCCAATGCCATTGCGTGGGTCGTACGCGTGTGTCATTCAACCTCCAAACTGCGGAGTGACTCATGCGCTCACATTTGCTCCTGGCTGTGACGATCGCCTTGTCGGCATGTGGTGGTGGATCCACGACAACCACGCCGAGCGGGGGAAACAACAACCCGGGGGCCTCGACGAATCCCGTCGTCACCACCAATGTGAACATGCTCAACAGCGCCTTCTCGCCTGGTGCCATCCAGGTGGCGCCCAGCGCGACGGTGACCTTCACGAATTCGGACAACACCACGCACAACGTGACGTTCGCCAATGCCACGGTCGGCACGAGCGGTGACTTCAGCTCGGGCAGCAAGACGCTGGTCATGCCGGCCGCCGTGGGGACGTACACGTACCGGTGCACGATCCACGGCGCGATGACGGGGAGTGTCCTGGTGCAATGACGCCCCGCGTCTATCGCCCGATTCCGCGACGCATGCGCACCACCGGCAAGCTGATGTCGCCCGGCATCCCCGCATCGACATTCTCGATTGCCTTGAAGCCGAGCGTCTCGTAGAAGGGCACACCCGGCAGCGTGGCTCCCAACTCGAGCGCCGTGAATCCCGCCGCCTCGGCCGACGCACGACACGCCTCGAAGACGCGACGCCCCAGGCCGCGCCGAGCGTACGCGGGATGCACGAAGAACGCCCTGATTCGCGCGGGATCCACCGCGGGATCGGACAGCGGATCGACTGCGCTCTTGTGCTGGTCGCCGCCATAGAGTGTGCGCCGTCTGCTCCACCCGCCGCTCGCCGCGAGGTCGCCATCCGGCGCCTCAATCACGAAGTATGTTCGATCATCGATGAGCTGTGTGTCGGGGCTGAACACGCTGAGCAGCGCCTGCTCGATCTGCGCGCTGGAGTAGTAGTTCACACTCAACCCGCGCACCGACGAATCGATCAACTTCACGACCGCCGGAATGTCGTCCGGAATGGCGAGGCGGAGCGCGAGACCGTCACTCACGGCAGCGGCGCCCCTTCCCCTTTCAACCATCGGTCCAGCCACTCGCGCTCATTCAGCATGCGGTGCACGATGTTCCACGAGCCAGCAATCCCGTGCGGCTGGCCGGCGTACTGGATCATCTTCGCCGGCACGCCGTGCTTCTTGAGCGCGACGAACATCTGCTGCGCCTCGGACACCGGCACGCGCTGATCGACTTCGCCGTTGATGAACAGCGTCGGCGCCTTGGCGCGGTTGGCGTAGGTGAGCGGCGACTGCCTGATCATGATCTCGCGCGCCTTGGCGTCCCATGGTCCACCGAAGAACTCCGTCTCCTTCGTGCGTGGGATGTCGGCGTTTCCGTAGTCGCTCGTCCAGTTGACGATGCCCGCGCCGGGAATCGCCGCGGCGAAGCGATCGGGATACTGCGTGATCAGCCAGTTGGTCATGAAGCCGCCATACGAGTGGCCGATCGTCGCGACCTTCTTTCTGTCTATGGGATACTGCGCTATCACGGCATCGATACCGGCCATCACATCCTGGCCATCCTTCGTGCCCCACGCGCCCCACGTGGCCCAGAGAAACTTCTCGCCGTAGTTGGTCGAGCTGCGGAAGTTCACCTCGAGCACGAAGTAGCCGTTCGCGGCGAGATACTGGTTCTTGAAGTTGAGCCCGTACTCGATGGCGCTGTGCGGTCCACCGTGATTGCTCACCACGAGCGGATACTTCCCTGCCGCGGCGCGATAGCCGCTCGGAAAGGTGAGCCATCCTTCGACCGGCGTCCCATCGGCACTCCTGAACTGCAGACGTTCGGCGCGACTCAGCGAGAGCTCTGCGACGAGATCATCGTTCACGTGGGTGAGTTGGTGCTCGCCGGTCCCGTCGACGTTCGCGCCCCACAGCTCGCTCGGCGCCTCGAACGTGCCGACGGTGTACGTCATCCGCGCGAACGCCGTGTCGAAGCTGAAGCCGGACAGCCGGCGCTGCCCGCTCGTCACCTGCTGCACCGCACCGCCGCCGACCGACACGCGGAAGAGATGCACGGTGCCGCCGACGCCGCCGGTGAAGTACACGAACTGGCCGTCCGGGCTCCACTGCGGGTTGCTCGGGATGTAGTCCCAGTCGGCAGTGAGCACGCGTTCTGGGCCGCCATTCGCCGAGAGGACGACGAGGTCGACCGCCGCGCCATGCGTCATCTTCTTCGCGATGATCGCATCGGTCGACAGCTGGCGCGACGCGAGTATCCACTTTCCATCCGGCGAATACCGCGCGCCGTTGTGGTCGAACTCCATGCTCGGCGTCAGGCGTCGCACCTTGCCGTCGCGCGTCGCGGTGAAGATGTCCGTGCGGCCGTAGACATGTTCGTTGCGATACGCGCTGTCCACGCTGAAGAGCAGCGCCGAGCCGTCCGGCGCCCACTGGAGTCCGACGGGCCGCACGGCGAGATGCGTCAGCTGTCGCGCGCTCTTGTCGTCGTCACCTGCCGCGACGATGAACACTTCCTGCGGCGGATTCACCTGCGGATCGGTCGCGTTGGCCAGCGGAAAGGGCCCGCCGTCGCGATGGAATTCCATCCAGTCGTACTGCACGCCCTGGAAGCGCTCGTCGTGCCGCTTCTCGAAGTCACTCGCGAACACGCGTGAGCGCGCGGGCGGCGGCGTGTCGCGCACGGAGGCGACCCACTTGCCATCGCGGCTCGTCTGCGCTGCAACCTTGCCCGCACTTCGACCACCACGCCCGACAAGCATCGCCGAGCTGTCCACCTGTTCGGGGCGTATGCGTCGCGCCGGTACCGACGCGTCGAAGGGCACGACCCACAGTTCACTGACCAATCCGTTCGTCTCCTCGACGCGCGTGCCGACGGTAAACGTCACCGATTGTCCGTCGGGCGACAGCACGGGCGCACTCACTGTCCTGAACCGGTAGTAGTCCTCGATGGCGAGCGGACGCCTCGGTTGCGTCTGCGCGTCGAGGTGGCTCCCGACGACAAGGAGCGCGACTAGAAGCAGGTGGCGGCGCGAGGAACGCATCTCGTCTCCAAATTTGGGAGCCCAGAACATCGGCTCGACCCATCAAGTATGTTAGGCGCGCCGCAACCGCCGCCATCCTTCAGTGAACGTGTGAGAGACGAAACCGAACGTCCCGGCGACCCAGCGAGGTCGCCGCTCCTGACGAGACTCCAGCGCTGGGCCATGATCGCCATGATTCTCGTGGTGATCGCGGCGACGATCACGACATGGCCGTTCGTCACGCGTGCACGTGGCGCGCGCCGCGCGGACCACATGATCGCCTCGGCGCCCGGACAGTCGCGGACGGTGCAGCTGGTGGATGGCTCGACGGTGGTCCTCGACGCTGGCAGCCGGCTTCGTGTGCCGCGCGCCTTCGGGCGACGGGCGCGCGACCTCACGCTCGACGGCATGGCGTACTTCGTCGTGAAGCACGACACCGCGATGCCCTTTCGCGTCCACGTGCACAACGGTGTGGTCGAAGCGGTCGGCACCCGATTCGTCGTGGAGGCGTACGCGGAACTCCAGCACGCCACGGTGGCGGTTGCCGAGGGCAGCGTGATACTCCACGGTGCGGATGCGGGGCGGGCGTTCGTGACGCTGACTGCGGGTGACGTCGGACGTCTTGCTGCCGCGGGCATCGATCGCGTCGCCCAGCGCGTCGATGTCGACAGTCAGCTATCATGGATGCGGGGTGAACTGGTATTCGCCGACACGCCTCTCGCGGACGCGATTCCTCGGCTGTCGCGCTGGTACGACCGCGAGGTCCGCCTCGCGGATGCGTCGCTCGGTACGCGTCGTCTCACTGCGCGGTTTCGCACCGATCAACCTGCCGATGTCGTGTTCGACAGCGTTGCCGCCGCGGTCGGCGCGCGCGCGGCGCGCCAGGGTCGAGTCGTCACACTCGCGGCCGGCCCGTGACGCGCTGCATTCCCCGGTTGGAGCACAATCCGTAGAATGGACGGTGCCAACGCTCCCCATCGGCGCGCCGTAGCCTTATCGACATCCCGGATCGTCCACTCTGAGGAGATAGCATGTCCCGCCACCCGTCTCTCCCGCGCGTCGCCGCCTCGGCGCTGCTCGCGAGCGCCGCCATTTTCTCGTCTGCACCGCGCGCGCATGCGCAGGCCGTACAGGCGAACGACTCCGCCTACACCGCGAAGATCAAGGAATACCTCCAGGATCCGCGCATTTCCACCGAGCTGGTGGACCACCTCCCGGCGTCGGCCACCGTGCCCACCCCGCTCAAGTTCCTCGGCAAGATCGTCGGCACGCCGGGCGAGCTGACCTACTCGAAGGACATCAACCGCTACTTCGACGCGCTCGCGAAATCGTCGCCGCGCGTGAAGGTGTGGCGCATGGGCAAGAGCGAGGAGGGCCGCGACATGATCGTCGCCGCCATCGCCGATGAAGCGACACTCGCGAACCTCGACAAGTACAAGGGCTACCTCAATCAGCTCACCGATCCGCGCAAGACCTCCGAAGCCGAGGCGCGCAGCGTCATCAAGACGGCGAAGCCGATCTACTGGTTGACGAGCGGCATGCACAGCCCGGAGACGGGTGGACCCGAGATGCTGATGGAGCTCGCCTATCGTCTCGCCGTGGAGGAGACGCCGTTCATCCAGGGCATCCGCAACAACGTCATCACGTTCATCACGCCGGTGCTCGAGGTCGACGGACGCGAAAAGGTGGTGGACACGTACTACTTCAACAAGAAGAGAGCGACGGGAGAAGCACGTCTCCCCGTGATGTACTGGGGCAAGTACGTCCAGCACGACAACAACCGCGACGGCATGGGCCAGTTCCTGGCGCTCACGAAGGAGACGACGAGAACGTTTCTCGAGTGGACCCCCACGGTGCTGCACGACCTGCACGAGGCGCAGTCGTACCTCTACTCGAGCACGGGCACCGGCCCATACAACGAGCAGCTCGATCCCATTACGATCAACGAATGGTGGGTGATGGCGCAGAACGACGTCATGGAGATGACGAAGCGCGGCGTCCCCGGTGTGTTCACCTATGGCTTCTACGACGGGTGGGTGCCGAACTACATGTTCTTCATCGCCCACGCGCACAACTCGATCGGCCGCTTCTATGAAGTGCAGAGCTACGGGCCGGACAACAATCCGAACCTGACCCTCCCCGTCACGACGACGAGCCGCGAGTGGTTCCGGCCGAATCCGCCGCTGCCGTCGATCAAGTGGGGCCCCCGCAACAACACGAACATCCAGGAGTCCGGCATCCTCATCTCGCTCAAGCAGATGGCGGACAACAAGGAGATGTTCCTCGAGAACTACTGGCTGAAGAACAAGCGCTCCATCGAGAAGGGGAAGAGCGGTCCGACGTACGCCTGGGTCATCCCGGCTGGACAGACGCGCAAGGCCAATGCGGCCGACGCGATCAACGACCTGCGTCGCCAGGGGCTCGAGATCCACACGGCCACGAGCGGATTCAAGGCCGGCACCATGGACGTGAAGGCGGGCGACTACATCGTGCGCGGCGACCAGCCGTATCGCACACTCGCCGACATGTACTTCTCGCTCCAGAACTACCCGGTGGCCAACCCGGCGCCGTACGACGATACCGGCTGGACCTTCCAGCTGATGCGCAACCTCGTCATCACACCGGTCACCGACAAGGCGATCCTCGGCCAGCAGATGGCGATGGTGTCGACGGACGTGAAGGCGGCGGGTGGCATCGCGGGTTCGGGTTCCGTGATCGTCGTGGACAACACGGCCGACAACAACCTCGCCGCGTTCCGCTTCAGGAACGCCGCGGTGAAGATGCAGGCAGCTGAAGACGACTTCGACGCCGCTGGCCATCACTTTCGCGCCGGTGCGTTCATCATCGCCAACGGCGACCACGCCAAGCTCGACGCACAGCTCAAGGAGCTCGGCCTCTCCGCGTGGGCGATGGCGCAGGCGCCGACGGTCAAGTCGCACGACCTCGACCTCCCGCGCATCGGCTACGTGCACAGCTGGTCGCGCACGCAGGACGAGGGGTGGGTGCGCGCCGCGTTCGACACATATGGAATTCCCTACACCTACTTCGCCGACCAGAAGCTGCGCGACGGCAATCTCCGCACGAAGTACGACGTCATCGTCTTCCCGCATGTCGGCGGCACGGCGCAGAGCATGGTGGCCGGCACGCCGAAGACCGGCACGCTCGCCCTGCCCTACAAGAAGACCGACGCGACGCCGAACCTGGGCTTCATGGACCAGAGCGACGACATCCGCGGCGGCATGGGCATCGAAGGCCTGATGAACCTCTACAGGTTCGTCGAGGAGGGAGGCACGCTCATCACCGAGGGTGCGACGTCCACGATCTTCCCCGAGTACAACCTCACGAGCGGTGTCACGGTCGAGACTCCGGCGGACCTGTTCGCCCGCGGCTCGATTCTCCGCGGCATCATCGCCGACAAGAAGAGCCCACTGGTGTACGGGTTCGAGGGAAACCAGTTGCCCGTGTACTTCAGCCAGACGCCTGTGCTGAACGCGGGGGGCATTGCCGCTGGTGGCTTCGGTGGAGGTAGCCGTGGCGCGGTGGGCAGCCAGAACGTCACGCCCAATGCGACGCCGCTCAAGCTCTCCCCGTGGGATTCGGCGGCGGCAGCGTACGAGGCAGCGACGGCACCCGCGCCGGTTCGCGATGGTCGTGGTGGCGGCGGTGGTCAGTTCGGCCAGCAGGCGGCCGAGTCGGTGCGGCCGCGCGTGATCATGTCGTTTCCGACCAATCCGAGCGAGATGCTGCTCTCCGGTACGTTGGCGGGCGGGCAGGCACTGTCCGGCCGCGCGCAGCTGGTGGACGCCCCGATCGGCAAGGGGCACGTGGTGATGTTCGCCATCCGTCCGTTCTGGCGCTGGCAGACGCAGGGCGCCTATATGCTCGGCTTCAATGCCCTGATGAACTGGAACGATCTCGACGCCGGGAAGGTCGCGGCGCCGGCATCGCGTCCGGTGGGCGGTCAGTGACCGCCAGGTCGGTACGACTCTGGAGCACACTGGTGGCGACGCTCGTCGCCATCGGTGGCCCAGCGGCACTCAGCGCCCAGCAACCAATGAAGCATCTCGACAAGCCGGTGAAGGCGTGCGGCGGACCCTTCGCGCTGATTCTTGTGACCGTCGTGGACAGCAAGGGCGCGCCGGTGACGGATGCGAAGCTCGAGGTGACGCGCCAGCGCGATGGCAAGGAGGTGCCGGGCATGATGGCTGACATGTCGCCGTCGGGCGAGTACGTGGTGATGGACGACATGGCGCTGCCGTTGGTGCCGGCGGCGGGGACCCCATTCGTGGTGCGCGCGTCACGCGGAAAGCAGTCCGCTTCAGTTGTTTTGCGCATCGGCCGGACGGCGGACGGATGTCACGTACGTCGCCTGAGTGATGACATGAAGGTGGTACTCGGGGGATGAGACCGGGTTCATGATTCACATGTTTTTTTCTGCTCCTTGACGGGCGTCGTGTTTGACCGCACTGTGTGACCCAGTTATCGGGTTTGGTGCGTTGGAGCACTGAATTCGGTATGATCGCCCCCCAGCAGTTCCGCCCCCCATAGGAGTCCCCCGTATGAGCTTTTTCCCCGCAGCTCGAGCCGCTGGTGCGGCTCTCGTGCTCGCACCAGCATTTCTCGCAGCACAGACGTCCACGAAGGTGGTGACACTCGGCGGACAGCAGTACTCGATGACCGCGACGTCACTCGTGAGCGCCGCCGGTAACATTCTGACCGACCCGCGCTACCAGACGCCCGTCAGCCCCGCGTACAATGGCGTCGGCTCCATCCGCATCACGTCGGATCGCGGCACATTCATCTGTACGGGTTCCCTGATGGAGGACGGCAAGACGGTCCTCACCGCGGCACACTGCCTCACCGGCACGCAGCCGGGCGGTATCGGCACCGTGTCGGCGCTCTCGGTCAACTTCTACCCGGTGAACTCCACCGCCGTGGTGCTGACGGCGTCGTCCTGGACGGCAAACCCGAACTACTCCACGGAAGTCATCGACGAGAACGACATCGGCGTCATCCACCTCTCGGCGGAAGCACCAGCGAATATCTCGCGCTATCAGCTCTATCAAGGGAACGCGGTCAACAACGCGTTCAGGTTCGTCGGATACGGCGCGAAGGGATCGTTCGGCGCTGGCCTCTCGATCGGCGCGGGCTTCTCCCTGGCCAACCGCCGCGCGGGTGAGAACCTGTTCGACATCAATCTGGGCGACAACCGCTGGTGCCCCGTCGGCTCGCCCTGCGCAGCCACGGACAACTTCTGGTACGATCCCGCCGCGTCCACGTCGCACGTGCTGCTCACGGACTTCGACAATGGCACCACGGGCTTCAACTCGAACGACGGCATGTGCTGGATCGGACAGTACGGCGGCAGCGTGTCCCTCGGCACGTCCGAGTGCCATGCGGGTTATGGTCTTAATGAGGCGATCAGCGGCGGTGGCGATTCCGGCGGCCCCGGCTTCATCGGCGGACAGATCGCATCGGTCACGTCGTTCGGCCTGACGTTTGGCCAGTACGGCCCCGGTCCATATCCGGACAACAACAACTCGCTCAACTCCAGCTTCGGCGAGTTCGCTGGCTTCACGGATGTGGCGTTCCACTACCAGTGGCTCCAGGACCAGATGGATCCGAGCAGCTTCGATCCGACAGTCGCCGGCCCGGCGGTCGTTTCGCCCGAGCCGGGCACGCTGGTGCTGATGGCTTCCGGTCTCTTCGGCATCGCGGGCATCGCTCGCCGTCGCCGGAACAAGAAGGCGTAACGCACAGTCTTCTGCGGGACAGAGTGGGGGGGGGGGGGGGGGGGGGGGGGGGCGGGCCGCCGGCGGCGGAGCGCACCTGGCAAACACCAGCGGCCCGACGA
>JBBQDT010000163.1:0-10144 GCA_038319955.1 Gemmatimonadales bacterium
CATGCGGTGGAGTACGCGCTGCGCCCGCAGTCCTTGAGCAAGCAGAAGAAGGCCGCGCAGGCGAGCGGCGCACGGGAATTCGTGACACTCTCGAACGACAACGCATCGAATGGCTGACGACAAGAAGCTCACGCCGCGCGCGAAGGACTTCAGCGCGTGGTACAACGAAGTCGTGCTGAAGAGCGAGATGGCCGACTACTCCCCCGTCAAGGGGTGCATGGTCATCCGCCCGAATGGGTATGGCATCTGGGAGCGCATGCAGCGCGCCCTGGATGACATGTTCAAGGCGACGGGTCACCAGAACGCGTACTTCCCGCTCTTCATCCCGGAGTCGTTCCTTCACAAGGAGAAGGAGCACGTCGAGGGTTTCGCGCACGAGTTCGCGGTTGTCACCCATGGCGGCGGCAAGAAGCTCGAGGAGCCGCTCGTGGTGCGCCCCACCTCCGAGACGATCATCTACTCGATGTTCGCCAAGTGGGTGCAGAGCTACCGCGACCTGCCGCTGCTGATCAATCAGTGGGCGAACGTGGTGCGCTGGGAAATGCGCACGCGGCTGTTCCTGCGCACCACCGAGTTTCTCTGGCAGGAAGGACACACCGCGCACGCCACCCACGACGAGGCGGAAGCCGAGGCGCGGCAGATGCTCGGCATCTATCGTGACTTCATGGAAGGCTACATCGCGATGCCGGTGATCACCGGGCTGAAGACCGAATCGGAGAAGTTCGCCGGCGCGCTGCGCACGTATGCGTGCGAGGCGATGATGCAGGACAACAAGGCGCTTCAGGCTGGGACGTCGCACAACCTCGGCCAGAACTTCTCGAAGGCGTTCGAGCTCAAGTTCCAGAGCGAAGCGGGAACGGAGGAGTTCGCGTGGAACACGAGTTGGGGCGTGTCCACGCGTATGGTGGGCGGTCTCGTGATGACACATGGCGACGACGCGGGACTGCGCGTGCCGCCGCTGCTCGCGCCCATCGAGCTCGTCGTCGTTCCCATCTATCGCTCCGACGAGGAGCGTGTGCTCGTGCTCGAGGCGGCCGATCGCATCGCCAAATCCCTCGGCGCGTGGGATCGCCGTGAATCCTCGCAGTTGCGCATCCACATCGACCGGCGCGACGGCATGAAGCCAGGCGCCAAGTACTACGAGTGGGAGCTGCGCGGCATACCACTGCGCCTCGAGCTCGGACCGCGCGACATCGCGGCCAACCAGGGCGTGCTGGTGCGTCGTGACACGAAGGAGAAGCGGGCGGTGTCGCTCGACTCGCTCGGTGAGGACGTGGCAGAGACGCTCTCGGCCATGCAGCGCGACATGCTCGCCGCGGCGCTCGAGCGTCGCGAGGCGAACAGCGTGCGCACGCCCATCTCCTACGACGCGTTCAAGGAGTTGATGGAAGGGAAGGGCGGCTTCGTGTATGCCGGCTGGTGTGGCGACGCGGCCTGCGAGGCGAAGGTGAAGGAGGAGACGAAGGCGACCATCCGCTGCCTGCCAGATGAGGAGTTTCGGTCCGCCGAGGCGCCAACGACGTGTCTGAAGTGCGGTCGTGCGTCAACCAACGAGGCACTGTGGGCCAAGGCGTACTGACCACGGGCTTCTCACGCGTGGACGGCGCGCTCGCCTGCGAGGGCGTGTCGCTCGATCACATCGCGGAGGCGTGCGGCACGCCGACGTACGTATACAGCACGTCCGTCGTGCGCGATCGCTACCAGAAGCTCGATGCGGCGCTCGCACCGATGCCGCACCGCATCCACTACACGCTCAAGGCGAATTCCAATCGCGGCCTGCTGAATGTGCTGCGCGATCTGGGCGCGGGCGTGGACGTGGTGTCGGGCGGTGAGCTGTTTCGCGCGATGCGCGCCGGCTTCGGCGGCAAGGACATCATCTTCGGCGGTGTGGGCAAGACGGAGCGCGAGCTGCGTGAGGCGCTCGAAGCGGGCGTGCTGCTGATCAATGCGGAATCGGAGGCGGAGATCCGACTGCTCGACCGCATTGCCGGAGAGCTGGGCGTCACCGCGCCGGTGGGCATTCGCGTCAATCCGGAAGTCACGGTCGACAGCTCGCACCGCTACATCAAGACGGGGGAGAAGGGTGCGAAGTTCGGCGTGCCGTTCGACGAGGTGCTCGACGTGGCGCGCGTCGTCGCCGAGTCACCGCACACGTCGCTCATCGGGCTCGACATGCACATCGGCTCGCAGCTCTTTCGCCTCGATCCCTATCTCGATGGCACCGAAAAGTTGGTGGAGCTGCTCACCAGCCTCGAATCAGACGGCATCGACACGCTCGAGTACCTCGACATCGGCGGCGGGCTTGGCGTCAGCTACGACGCGGAGCAGCCGCCCGACCTCGTGCGGTTCGCGCAGGCGCTCACGAAGCGCGTGGAACCCACCGGCCTCACGCTGCTCATGGAGCCCGGTCGGTTCATCGTCGGGAACTCCGGCGTCTTGCTGACGCGGGTCCTCTATCGGAAGCGCAGCGGTGGACGTCAGTTTCTCATCACCGATGCGGGCATGACGGAGCTCCTCCGGCCCTCGCATTACGATGCGTACCACAGGATCGAGGCGGTGCACGACACGGACAAGCAGATGACGGCGGACGTCGTCGGACCCGTGTGCGAGAGTGGCGACTTCCTCGCGCTCGACCGCGAGATGGACGATGCCAACGCTGGTGATCTGCTGGCTGTCTATGATGTGGGGGCCTACGGGTACGTGATGGCGTCGAACTACAACACGCGTCCCCGCGGCGCGGAAGTGCTGGTGGATGGCGATCGGTTCGCAGTGGCGACGGCGCGCGAGCGGTACGAAGACCTCGTGCACCTCGAACACGAAGACCCACAGTGGAGGGATGCCTGATGCGCGTCGGACTGATGGCCGACAGCCACGACCGGATTCCTGCGGTCGCCGAGTTCGTCCGCATCATGCAGGGGAGCGGTGTCTCCATGCTGCTGCATGCGGGCGACTATTGCGCACCGTTTGCGCTCCGGCCCATCGAGGAGGCGAGCATGTCGCTGGCGGGAGTATTCGGCCGCAATGATGGCGATACGCAGGGCCTGCTCGCCAAGGCCACGGCGGGCTTCGGCGCCGAGCTGTTCGAGGGGCCGCACAGCTTCGAGCTCGGAGGGCAGCGCATCCTCGTCGTGCACGATATCGGCGACGTGCAGCCGCGGAGCATTGAAGCGCACAGCATCGTGCTGCACGGCTTCACGCACCAGCAGGAGATGAAGACGCGTGGCGACACGCTCATCGTCAATCCTGGCGAATCGTGCGGCTGGCTGTACGGCACGCCGAAGGCCGCCATCCTCGACCTCGACGACAAGACGGTGGAGTTCCTCAGCCTCGATCCCGCGCACTGGACGACATGACGGCGCAAAGCCGAATCCTGATCATCGACTACGGCTCACAGTTCACCCAGCTGATCGCCCGCCGCGTACGCGAGGCGAGAGTCTATTCCGAAATTCATCCGCCGACGCGGTCCGTCGAGTGGATTCGCGAGTGGAAGCCGACCGGCATCATCCTGAGTGGCGGCCCCAATTCCGTCTACGGCGACAACGTGCCAAGCGCCGATCTCGCGCTGTTCGACGTGGCGCCCGTGCTCGGCGTCTGCTACGGGATGCAACTCATCGCGCACCTGCACGGCGCAGAGGTCGTTCGCGGCGCCCAGCGCCAATACGGTCGCGACGAGATTCACCCGACGCGCGAGAGTGCACTGTTTCGCGGCTTCTCCGCGACCGAGAGCGCCACGGTGTGGATGAGCCATGGCGATCACGTCGAAACGCCACCGACCGGCTTTCGCATCACGGCAGAGAGCAAGGGCAATCCCATCGCCGCGATCGAACACGAGTCGCGGCCGATATTCGGTGTCCAGTTCCATCCCGAGGTCGCCCATACGCCGCGCGGCAACGAGATCATCGCCAACTTCCTCTTCGATGTCTGCCACGCGACGCCGAGTTGGACGCCGGGCGCCTTCATCGACGACGAGGTGGCGAAGATCCGCGCGCTCGTTGGCGATGCACAGGTGATCTGCGGACTGTCGGGTGGCGTGGATTCGTCCGTCGCCGCGGCGCTGGTGCATCGGGCCATCGGCGACCAGCTCACCTGCGTGTTCGTCGACACGGGTTTGCTGCGCCTGCACGAGCGCGACCAGGTGCAGAAGACGATGGGTCGCCACCTCGGCATGAAGCTGGTGACGGTCGATGCGTCGGCGCAGTTTCTCGGCGCATTGAAGGACATCGAGGATCCGGAAGCGAAACGGCGCGCTATCGGCCACACGTTCATTGACGTCTTCGAGGAGGCAACGGCGAGTGCTGGAACGAATGCCAAATTCCTCGTGCAGGGAACACTCTACCCCGACGTGATCGAGAGCGCGTCACCGACGGGTGGTCCGTCAGTGACGATCAAGACGCATCACAACGTGGGGGGCCTCAAGCCGGGAATGCAGTTCGCGCTCATCGAGCCGTTGCGCGAATTGTTCAAGGACGAGGTGCGCAACGTGGGCCGCGAGCTGGGGCTTCCCGAGGAGATGGTCGGCCGGCACCCATTTCCGGGCCCCGGGTTGGCCATTCGCGTCCTCGGCGCAGTCAGCGAGCCGGCGCTCGCGGTGCTTCGTCTTGCGGACGCCGTCTATCTGGAGGAGATTCGGAACGCGAACCTCTACGACGAGATCTGGCAGGCGTTCGCCGTCCTCCTTCCCGTACGCAGCGTTGGCGTGATGGGCGATGAACGCACCTACGACAACGTCGTCGCACTGCGCGCTGTCACGAGCACCGACGGCATGACGGCGGACTGGTATCCCTTTCCACACGACGTCATGGCGCGCATCAGCGATCGCATCATCCGCGAGGTGGACGGCGTCAATCGCGTCGTGTATGACGTGAGCTCCAAGCCACCCGCCACCATCGAGTGGGAGTGAGCGAGGAGCGGCGATCGGGCGAACGCCGTCGGACGCTGGCACTGCACGGTCGCAATGCGACCGCAGTGTCGTCGATGACGCCGCAGTCGGTCGCCGCCTCGAATCCGTGCCTCAACTGCGGCACGAACGTGCAGCTCGAGTTCTGCCCGGAGTGTGGACAGCGGGCGATCGATTCCGACCCGTCGCTTCGCGAATTCGCGCACGAGCTCGCGGGAGAGTTCCTTCACTGGGACGGCAAGCTGTTTCGGACCTTCCGGCTGCTCCTCACGCAGCCAGGGGAGCTCACGTGTGAATACCTCGCCGGGCGGCGGGTGCGCTACATCTCGCCAGTGCGGGTCTACCTCACGTGCAGCGTGCTGTTCTTCTTCCTCAGTGCACTGGTCCCGGAGACGCAACTCGACGCGCAGGGACGGCAGGTGCGTCATGGCGTCGTGCAGATCGGTCGCTCCACTCCGGGCGAGCTCGCGGCGCTCGACTCGCTCGGCACTCGGGCAGAGATGCCGCAACGCATCTGGTTCGCGCATTTCGCGCGCGCCATGCACGAGCCGGAGAGGGTGGCCGCGAGCGTGCAGGCGTCAATCCCGCGCACGATGTTCGTGCTCGTGCCAGTGTTCGCCGCGTTGCTGGGTATGGTGTATCGCTTCCGCCGACGGCAGTATCCGCAGCACCTCGCGTTTGCGCTCCACGAGCACGCGGTGCTCTTCCTCGGCCTCGTGGCGATGCTCGCCGCGCGACTCGTCCCGAATCTTCGCGCCGCACGCGCATTCGAGATCCTGGTCGCGATGGCGATTGCAGGGCATCTCGTGCTTGCGACGAGCCGCGTCTACGAGACTGCGGCGGCGGCGACCGTTGGCCGACTCGCGCTGGTCGGCGCACTTTACTTCGCGGCGTTCATCGGGGTGCTGTACGCCGCGTTTGCGCTGACCGTGCTCGCGTTCTAGCAGCGATGCGTGATCTGCGCGGCTTCCGCTAAACCCCCTTTTCCTTCAGCAGCTCGAGGAACTGACCCGGCTCGGTGAGAGCGAGGAGTCGCTGCGGCACGTCCGGCTCCTTCGAGAACTGGGCGATCTTGCCCAGCACGGGGAGGTACTGGTTCGACACCTCGAGGGGCGGCGCGACGATGAGGAAGAAAAAGTTCACGGACTTCTCGTCGATCGCCTTGAAGTCCATCCCCTTCGTCTTCCGGCCGAAGGCCACGCGAAGCTTGTTCACCACGAGCGAGCGACAGTGCGGAATGGCAATGCCTCGCCCGATCCCCGTCGACCCGAGATTCTCGCGCCGCTTCAGCATCTTGTAGAGCATGCCTTCGGATTTCTCGTCCAGCTTGAGAAGGCCGATGAGCTCCTTGAGGACGTCGTCCTTCGTCTCACCCTCGAGCTCGAGCTTGATTGCGTCTTCGCTGAAGAACTCGCGCAGTTCCATCCGCCGATCCGGTGCTTGAGCATTGCCAGAGGCCGCGGCGCGGCCTGTCTTCGTGATCGAACCGCGAAACGTACCCGCGCGCGCAGCGGATTGTCAAACGCAATCGTTGCACCGACTTCCGCGTCTCGGTAAGTTCCAGCAATGCGCTTCCCGTTTCCGCTCGCGGTCGACGTTCCCCTCTATCTCGCGCCCATGGCCGGCGTGTCGGAATCGCCTTTCCGCCAGCTCTGCCACGAGCACGGGGCCGATGTCGTCGTCACGGAATTCCTCTCCGCCGAAGGCATTCGGCGCGAGAACGAAGCGACCATCCACAAGCTCAGCTTCGGACCCGGTGAGCGACCCATCGGCGTCCAGATCTTCGGCGCCGATCCTGTGGCGATGGGCGAGGCTGCACGCTTCGTCTCCGATGTCTTCCAGCCTGAGTTCATCGACATCAATTTCGGCTGCCCTGTGAAAAAGGTGGTCCGCCGCAACGGCGGTTCCGGCTGCCTCCGCGACCTGGACCTCGTCCAGCAGGTCATCCGCGCCGTGTCGTCCGCGACGCACCTGCCTGTCACCTGCAAGATCCGCAGTGGATGGAATGAGGAGATGCGCGATCCAGTGACCATCGGCCTCCGCTGTCAGGATGCCGGTGCGCGCGTGCTCGCCCTCCATCCGCGCACGCGCACCCAGATGTACACGGGCAGTGCGCGCTGGGAGGAGATCGCCGCTGTCGCCGCCGCGCTCGATATCCCCGTGCTCGGCAACGGCGACATCAAGACCGCCGAGGACGCCATCCGCATGCACCAGCAGACGCAGTGCGCGGGTATCATGATCGCGCGCGGCTCGTACGGGCAGCCGTGGATCTTCAACCAGGTGAAGGATCTCATGGCCGGACGCCCCAAGCGCCCCGCGCCGCCCGTTGCCGAGCGGTTCGCCATCGCGCTCGACCACGCGCGCAAGGTGATGGCGTACGAGACGGACCCGCGTGGCGCCGCCATCGAGTTCCGCAAGCACCTCGGCTGGTACGCCAAGGGGCTGCACGGCGGAGCCGACCTGCGCAAGAAGCTCTATGCGGTCACCTCTTTTGGAGAGGTCGAGGGCATCTTCGCCGACTATCTCGAGAACGCCGACCGGTACGCCACGCTCCACTCGGCCCCTGAGACCGGCCACGCGCTCGAAGGCATGGAGGCGGACGCCGCATGAGGCGGGAGCGGGTGCGCGAGCTGCTCACCCGCGTTGCCGAAGGGTCGCTCCCCGTCGACGGCGCGCTCGATACACTCTCGGCCGACCCGGTCGAGTCGCTCGGCTTCGCGACGATCGATCATCACCGCGCGCTCCGCCAGGGCTTTCCGGAAGTCATCTACGGCGGCGGCAAGACCGTCGACCAGGTTCTGGCCATCGCGCGCCGCATCGCCGAGCGCGGCGACGGAGTGCTCATCACGCGTGTCGAACAGGATGCGGTTGCTCCACTCGGCGACGCATTCGCCGAGATGGAGTTCAACCCGATCGGGCGCACGGCGTTGCTGCGCGCGATGGTGCCCGCCGAGAAGTCGCACGACGCGGTCCTTATCGTCACCGCTGGTACGAGCGACCTCCCGGTGGCCGAAGAGGCGGAAGTCACGGCAGATGCGATGGCGTGTCGTGTCGAACGGCTCACCGACGTGGGCGTCGCCGGCATCCATCGTCTGCTCGCCCGCCGTGAGGTGCTCGACCAGGCGGGAGTGATCATTGTCGTCGCCGGGATGGATGGTGCGCTGGCGTCCGTTGTCGGCGGGCTGGCACGGGTGCCGGTGATCGCGGTGCCAACGAGCGTGGGTTACGGCGCGTCCTTCCACGGCCTCGCACCGCTCCTGACGATGCTGAACAGTTGCGCCGCGGGAGTGACTGTCGTAAACATCGATAACGGATTCGGCGCGGCGGTCGCCGCAGCGCGCATACTGCATCGTTAGCTCGTCGAGACCTCGCCTCAATGTTGCTTGCCGCGGCCATCGTACTCGCAGTAGCCGCCCTTGCTGCGGCGGGCTACGCGCTACGGCAGGCGAAGCAGTCCAAGCGCGATCTCCATGCGGCGCACGCGCGACTCGCGCGCATCGACGCGGAGATGCCGAACAATGACGACCAGCAGTCGGTCGGAGTGGAGGCGTTACGACGCGACGTCCGCGTCAACTTTGAGCAGAAGGAGGTCGAGCACGATCGGATTCTCCTGCAGTCGCTGCTCTGCGACTTCCGTGACGTCGCCGGCGCGGAGGAGGCGATCTTCTGGCGATGGCGGGCAGAACGCGACTCGCTATCGCCAGCGGTTTGGTCGAGCGAAGCACCTCGGCCGGAGTACTTCGATGTCGCCGAGTGGGGCCCCCTCGTGCAGTGGTCGGCGGAGACGGGCGTGGTGCAGACGGTTGGGGTGGACGACACCATCCACGTCGCTGCCGCCTGTGTGAAGCGTGCGGATGCGCTGCTCGGCGTCCTGAGCCTGACGCACGCGCAGGGGCTCGGACTCGGACGCGTGGCGCTGAGGGAGTGGATGCCTCGGTTGGCCGACCAGCTCGCGACCTTCAACGACCTCCTCGGCGTGCGTCGTCGGTATGGTCGTCACATGCGCCAGAGCCAGGCGTTGCTCGATGCTGTCCAACGGCTGCAGGGTGACCGGGGCGGGGAAGGACTGGCTCGCGCACTGTGTGAGACCGCGCTCGACGTCTCCGGCGCCAGAGGGGCCGTGCTCGTGCGGTGGGATGGCGACACCGAGGTGAGCGAGCTGCACTACGCCACTGAGGGCACCGGACTGCGGACGCCGACTCCGCTGGAGGCCGCGAGCGTGGTGGCCGAAGTGTGCCGTACAGGAAAGCTGCACGTTCTCGAGGATGCGAGAGGCGCGGCGTCGGGGCAGGCGCTCTATGGCGCGTCGCGAGTGATCCGCGAGCCAGGCTCGGTCGCCATCATCCCGCTGTGTAAGGACGGCCGTGTGCTCGGCGCGCTGGTCCTCGAGGCCGATGAAGTCGGCGCCTTGACGATCGAGGATACGAGGCCGCTCACGGTCTTGGGGGCCGTCGTCGCCGGACCGCTGGAGATGGCGTGGCAGTTCGTGGAAGTCGATCGTCGCGCGCGGACCGATGCGCTGACGGGACTCTACAACCGGATGCACTTCGGAGAGCAGCTGACGAGAATCCTCGCCGAGGCGGACCGGTACAACCATCCGGTGTCGCTGGTGCTGATGGACATCGATCACTTCAAGAAGGTGAACGACACCTGGGGGCACGAGGCCGGGGACACCGTGCTCAAGCACGTCGCGCGGGTGCTTCAGGACGGCGTGCGGGCGGTGGACATCTGCGTCCGGTATGGCGGGGAAGAGATTGCAATGCTCCTGAGCCAGACTGACAGTGCGCACGCAGTGGAGGTGGCGGAGCGACTGCGGATCCGGATCGCGGGGACTCCAATCCGGCACGGGCCGAGCGAGATCCATTGCACGGCGTCGTTCGGTGTGGCGACGTATCCGGAGACGGTAAAGGTTCGGGACCAACTCTTTCCGGCTGCGGACAAGGCGCTGTACATCGCAAAGCACGACGGCAGAAATTGCGTGAGAGCCAAGCCTGCAACCAAAGGTCGTGCAGCGAGTTGAGCGGAGCGGTTCGTGTATATTGTGAAGTCTGCTTCGGGTTGACGCAGTGTGTGCAGGTAGTTAGGTTGCGAGAGTCGTTCGTACACAGGGGGCGACTGGCTTCGACGGGACTGGTGAAGCTGTGGGCGCGTGCCGAGGTCCTCGGGCACCTCGTTAAACACTCGGGAAAATTCCAACTGCGAACAACAACTTCGCCCTTGCCGCCTAACTTTTAGTTAGGCCTGTGA
>JBBQDT010000164.1:0-10068 GCA_038319955.1 Gemmatimonadales bacterium
ACAGGCGAAGGGTCAGTGTGAGCGCCTTGCTCACATAGTCCACGATTGCTGCGCTGGTTGCGCCGTCGACGATGTCAACCGTCTGCGTCGCCGAGGATGGTGTGAACGACGTGAGCGAACCCCCCACCGGATCCGCGCTGATCGTGTACCGGCCCGCCTCGAGATTGCCGAGTGAGCCCGACGCGGTGAGATGTCTCGTCACCCCTCCCGGTCCGGTGATCGTGACGGAGGCATCGGTCGTTGAGGGAAGCCCCGTGATCGTGACACCGAGGCTGCCGCTTCCGGCGCCGTATTCCACGGTCGTGCTGAGTGGAACGAACTCCGAGAGCGCGAGTGAAGTGCTCGCCCGCACGGGCCGGTACGTCTTGCCCGCGGTCTGGACGCTTCCTGCGGCAACCGCGTACGAGCCCGGCTCCAGCAGATCGATCTGTGTCGTCGACGTGAGTGGTCGCGAATAGCCACCTGGCCCGGTGAGCATGATGCTCGCGGGCATCCCGGACGGCAGGCCGACAACGATGACGGTCAGTTGCGCGCTCGAGACGCGGTAGCTGATCGGGTTTGCGTTCGCCTGCGCCCCGCTGGCGACGGTGAGCGTCTGCGTCGCAGGCGTCGCGGCGTAGCGAAGCGCGCCCGCAATGATCGACGCCGCGACAATCGTATAGGAACCTTCGGCCAGCGCTGAGAGCGTTCGCCCGGAATCGAGCTGTTGACGAAACGCATCAGGGCCCGTGACGACGACCGCGGACGCCGCTCCCGCGGGCAGCCCTTCGATGTAGACGCGAAGCTGACCTGTCTTCGGAGCGGTCGTTGCCTCGCTGCACGCGATCGCCGCCACAAGCAGCGAACCGAGGAGTCGACTCGACGTCATGCGTCCTGTCATCCCGCTGACCATCACATCATCCTGTGCCGAGTCGTACGATGCCGAAGTAGAGCAGCTGTGGTACAGCGCCGCGTCCCTGCACCCGTGCACGATAGAGTCCACCCGCAACCGGAGTATCGCCGTCAACGCGGAGATCCCACACGAGCACTCCACTCCTGTCCACCGGCAGCTCGCGCAGCAGTGTCCCGTCCGGATTGAGGATCTGCACCACTCCCTGCGACGGCACATTCGAGAATTGCACGCCCGGGCTTGGGCCAGCCGACACAGAGAGTCGCACAGCGCGCGGGCCACGATCACGAAGGGGAAGTGAGACCAGTGGTGATCCGAGCGTACGTGCGCTCACGATGACGTTGCCCTTCGTGCTGATCTCGACCAGTGACGTCAACGCCTGCGCGAGGGACGGCTCGAGATGCACCGCCTGCCGGAACGCGCTGGACGATTCCGTCTGCCGACCCTCCTCGGCGAGCACGGTGCCGAGATTGAACCACGCCGTCGAGAGGCTTGGCTGCTCGACGAGCGCGACGCGATAGGCCGATCTGGCCTCGTCACGCCTGCCTTGCGCGTGGAGATAGTCGGCAAACTCCGCACGGATCCACGCGAGCGCCGGCTGCAGTGACAGCGCACGCTCGTACTGATGCTCGACGTCGGAGGCCGGTCGCCCAGCGCGTTCGTATGCCTGCGCGAGTGCGCGGAGCGTCTCCGGCGTGTTCGAGTCGATCCGTGCCGCGCGCTCGAGCGCGCGAATGGATTCATCGGTGCTGCCAAGCTGCTGATAGGCCACGCCGAGAAGAAACTGCGCGTCGCTGCGTGTGGTGTCGTGTTCGAGGGCAATGTGCAGCGCCGCGGCGCCGTCGCCGAGCACACGCGCGTTGTTGGCCAGCGACGCGTAGACGATCTCGCCCATAGCCTTGTAGACCGCGGATTCGGGGCCCGTGCGATCACGCTGGAAAAAAGGCTCGATGGGCCCTTCGTCACTGCGCGCGACCATTCGCGCCGAGTCGCGTCCGGGAACGCGGATCCAGTGTTCGGTGAACGTCCCGTGCGGCACGGTGCGCTCCTGGATCTTCGGCATGTGGCAGCTGACGCAGTCTGATCCCGTGGCGTGCGCGGCGAGTGATGGCGAACTCGCCAGCTTCTTCTCCAGCGGTGCGGACGGGTGACAGCTCGCGCATGTCTGGTTGCGAGTCCGCGCTTCCACGGGCGGGAGATGCGGGTTGTGGCAGGTTGCGCACTCGAGTGGCTTCGTGGTGCTGCGTGTGGCGAGAAAGCACTTGCTCTGGCGCAGGCGATCCGCGTGTGACACCACGTCGATGCTGCCCGCCACCTTGAACAGTGCCCACTGGTCGCGCAGTGGCTGCGACGGCATGTAGCTGAAGTTGTCCTTGCCGGCGCGGAGGACGGCGACGGCCGTGTGAACGTGACACTGTTCACATCCATCGAGCCGACGCTCGAGCGGCATGCGCGCGGGATTCACGATCGTGTTGTCGTACCCACCCCCGCGCTTCGCGCCGGAGCGGCGCTCGGCGACGTGGAGCGCGCCGGGACCATGACACCTCTCGCAGCCGATACCGGGCCGCAGATCGGCATACTTGCCCTCGAGGTAGGGAATCGTCTTCGGATAGCTGGCGTGACACGCGATGCAGCGATCCGGCAGCAGCCGATCGAACCGCGCGTTGTTGATCTCGTAGCCCGGGCTGAAGTCCCAGCCGTGGTTGCGGTACCAGGTGAGGGGGAGCTGGAAGAGACGTCCGTTCTCCTCGGTGAAGTATGACGCAGCCACCTGTCCGCTGCCCATCACGTAGTCGATGCGCCGCTTGAGCTCATGCAGCGTCTTGCCGTCGGGGGACATGAGCCGCTCGACCTGAAAGAGTCGCCCCTGCTCCGCGACCACCGAGTAGTCGAACCCAGTGGGCGCGTTGTGCAGGGGCGTATCGAGTGGCGTCTCGAGGTGTTTCGCTGCATCCCATCGATGGAACGACTGCGCCATCGCGTGGTCGCGATAGACGGTCGTCTCGCGGAGGTGACAGCTCGCGCACGACGAGTCGCCGACGTAGGCGGTCTCGTTGACGACATTGCGGAAGAGCGGCGACGGTTCATCCGGCTGCTCCGCGGTCTGCGCCTTGTCGGCGCGACCGCATCCGCCGAGCATCGCGACGGCCACCAGCAGCCACGCGTGTCGCACCTTAGTAGACGGCGTGGACGAACATTCCAGCGTGCTCCTGCGTCATACTGTCAGTGATGGCTCATGCGGCACGCGGCATTGCCGGCGCGGCGACGTATCGGCACCTTCACTCGGCCTTCCGCACCCACATAAGGACCCGACCATGATCGTGTCAAACCCAAGCTCGTTCGCGACGCTCGCGCGCGCCACCCTGTGCGCGCTCGCGATCTTCCCTGCCGGTGTCCTCGCGCAGCGCGGTCCGGCGGCCGGCCCGCCACGCGACCCGATGCAGGAGCTCCTCCCCCTGCGGCCGACGCGCACCCTCACCTTCACCACCAAGGTGGGCAACTGGATCTCGAGCGACGTCAGCCCTGACGGCAAGACGATCGTCTTCGACCTGCTCGGCGATCTGTATACGATGCCGATCACCGGCGGCAAGGCCACCGCGTTCACGCGCGGCATGGGCTTCGATGGCCAACCGCGCTTCTCGCCCGACGGCAAGAAGATCGTCTACGTGAGCGATCGCACCGGCGGCTACAACCTGTGGACGATCTCGCTCGACAAGAAGGACACGGTGCAGATCACCACCGGCAACACGCAGACCTACCAGTCGCCGACGTGGACGCCGGATGGCAAGTACATCATCGCGTCGCGCGCGAACCGGCTCTGGCTCTTCCCTGCCACGGGCGGCACCGGCATCCAGCTCATCCGCGACTCCACGTCGGCTGGCGCCGGGGGCGCTGGCGGCGGAGGCGCCGGCGCGAGCGTCGTCCGCGAGGAAGGCCCCGCCTTCGGCAAGGATCCGCGCTACATCTACTACGCCGAGCGTCGCGGCAGCTGGGTCTACAACACACCACTCGGCGACTACGACCTGAAGCAGTACGATCGCGAAACGGGTCGCGTGGTCACGAAGGAGAATCGCTGGGGCTCGGCATTTCGTCCCACGCTGTCGTCCGACGGCAGATGGCTCGTGTATGGCACGCGCTACATCGACCAGACGCGTCTTCGCGTGCGCAACCTCGCGACGAACGAGGAGGATTGGCTCACCGGCCCCGTGCAGCGCGACGACCAGGAGTCGCGCGCCACGCTCGACGTCTACCCGGGCATGAGCTTCACTCCCGACTCGAAATACCTCGTCACCACGTGGGACGGCAAGCTGTGGAAGGTCGCGATCGACACGAAGCAGCCGACGGAGATTCCCTTCGAGGCCGACGTCGTCCAGGCGCTCGGTCCGCACGTCGCGTTCGACTATCGCATTCCCGACTCGGCCACCTTCGTCATCAAGCAGACCCGTGATGCGACGCCCAGTCCGGATGGAAAGAAGCTCGCATTCGTTGCGCTGGACCGGCTGTACATCATGGACTACCCGAGCGGCACACCGAGGCGACTCACGAACGTGGATCGCGGCGAGTTCGAACCCGTGTGGAGTCCCGATGGACAGTGGATCGCCTACACCACCTGGGACGACACCATCGGCTACCTCAATCGCATGCGCAGCGACGGCAGTGGACGCCCGCAGCGCCTCACGCCGCAGCAAGGGCTGTGGACCAATCCGGTCTACACACCGAATGGCCAGCGCATCGTAGCGACACGTTCGCCCTCGCGTGCTTTCCGCACTGGTGGTGGTGGCGGCGGTGGCGCAGCTGGTGGACGTGGTGGCGGGAATGGTGAGCTGGTGTGGATTCCCGCCACCGGCGGCGCCGCGACGTTCATCGCGACCGCTGCGGGCGAAGTGCACTTCAGCGCACGCGACACGTCCCGCATCTTCGGCTACAACGCGCAGCGTGGTCTGTACTCGATGCGCTGGGACGGCACCGACATCAAGGAGATCCTGCGCATCCAGGGCGCTCCGCTTCCGGCTGCTGGTGGCGGAGGCGGCGGTCGCGGCGCCGCCGCAAGCTGGGCACAGATCTCCCCCGACGGCGAGCACGCACTCGCCATGGTCAATCTCGATCTCTACTACATCCCCGACATTCCGTGGCCCGGCGGACCGGTGCCGACGATCACCCTGGGTACGACCGGTGGTGGCGGTGGCGGTGGCGGCGGCGCTGGTGGCGACGGCGCAGCAGGTGGCGGCCAGGCCTTCCCGTCGCGCAAGCTCACCGACATCGGCGCGCAGTTCCCGCAGTGGGGCACGGGCAGCTACATCCACTGGTCCATCGGCAACGCGCACGTCGTGTACGACGTCCAGCGCGCCATCGCCTTCGACGACTCGGTGCGCCGAGCCAATCCCGCGCGCACTGCGGCGGCGGGCACGCCCGAGTCCGCCGCGGCGCCCGCCGCCGGACGCGGTGGTCGCCCGCCGCTCGCGACCTACAAGCCAGTCGAGACACGGATTCGCGTGCTCGGCCAGCGCGACATTCCCCACGCCACGGCGGTGCTGCGCGGCGCGCGCATCATCACGATGGCCGGCACGCAGGTCATCGAGAAGGGCGACATCGTCATCACCGACAACCACATCACGGCGGTCGGACCGAGTGGGACGCTCACGGTGCCTGCCGGCGCACGGGAGATCGATGTGACCGGAAAGACCGTCAGCCCCGGCTTCGTCGACACGCATGCGCACCTGCGCGTCGCGAACAACGTGCACCGTGATCCCGTGTGGAGCTACGCCGCCAACCTGGCGTATGGCGTCACCACCGCGCGCGATCCACAGACCGGCAGCACCGACGTCCTGTCCTACGAGGACCAGGAGAAGGCGGGCACCGTGCTCGCGCCACGCATCTACTCGACCGGCCCCGGCGTGTTCGCGGCCGAGAACATCCGCAACCTCGAGGATGCCCGGCGGGTGCTGAAGCGCTACGCCGACTACTACGACACCAAGACGATCAAGGAGTATCAGACCGGCAATCGCGAGGTGCGGCAGTGGGTCATCCAGGCGGCGAATGAGCTGAAGCTCATGCCCACCACCGAGGGTGGTCTCGACTACAAGATGAACATCACCGAGGCCATCGACGGGTACAGTGGCCACGAACACACCATCCCGACGTATCCGCTGCAGTCGGACGTCATTCGCCTGCTCTCGGAATCCGGCATCGCCTACACACCGACGATCATCGTCGCGTATGGCGCACCATGGGGTGAGAACTACTGGTACGAGCATACGGACATGCTCCACGACTTGAAGCTCCAGCTCTTCACCCCGTGGAGCGATCTCGAGGGAAAGATTCTCCGTCGCGGTGGATCGCCCGGCGCGGTGACGACGATGGGTCAGGCCGGCTGGTTCCACGACACGCAGTATCCGATGAAGCTCGTCGGTGGCGACATCAAGCATCTCATCGACGCCGGCGGCAGCGCGGGCGTCGGCTCACACGGCCAGCAGCAGGGCATCGGCTACCACTGGGAGCTGTGGAACATCGGCATGGGCAACGGCATGACACCGATGGATGCCATGAAGGTCGCCACCATCCTCGGCGCGAATGCCTTGGGTCTCGGCAAGGACGTCGGGTCGGTGGAGGTGGGCAAGATGGCCGACCTGCTCGTGTTCGACCGCAATCCGCTCGACGACTTGCGCAACACGAGCTCGCTCAAGTTCGTGATGAAGAACGGGCGCCTGTACGACGCCAGCAATCTCGACGAGGTCTATCCGCGCAAGGTGAAGGGCGCGCCGTTCCCCTGGAACGAGGATGACTCACCGACACGAGACAAGCTCCTGATGGCACCGTGATGCCAGGAACCGGGGCGACGCTTCACTCGTCGCCCCGGTGCGCGTTCAGAACCAGTTCGACACACCAGCGAGCGCATTCAGCGCAGCCTTGAACGCGAGAAATTCCGCCGGCATCTCCAGCTCGTGCTCGTGCCCGCTCCGATCCGGATACGCGTTGCTTCCAAACGAGTTGATCTCCCGGGCGGGCGACGCGATGCGGATGCTCCACCCCTCTCCGTCGATGACGTTCTCGGCGTTGTACTCGGGGTGCCATTTCTGCACACCCGCCGCGTCCGCAGCCTTCCAGAATGCGCGCCACGCGTCGGCGGACGGCACCACGCGTACGCTGTCCAACGGGCTCCCCGGTTGCCAGCCCGCCATCGTGCGTCGCGCGACGATGGTGTCGCCGCGAAGCTGGATCTGCCGCGAGCTCGCGAAGAAGCCACCGATTGAAAACTCGAGCGCGACGGGACGTCCCTCGTGCTGGAGCGGAGCCGTGATGTCCACGCATGCCGATGTCAGCGCGATGGCGCCGGAAAGCGCCAACGCGCGCAGATCGAAGTGGACGTGCCGAGTTGAGTACATGTGATGAGGCGGGACTCGAGAATGCGCAGTGAGGGTCTCACACTGCGCAACCTGCGTGGCACACGTCTCGTCACCGGCCAGACGATGGCGCGCGGCGTTCGTCTTGCGTCCGGCGCATACGTGCTGCTTCGTAACAGCCGGACTCGGATCATCCACACAGCGACGACAGATGGCGAAAGAGGAAGCGGCGGAACTGCTGTCGATCGGCGGACGCGAGGTGCGCATCACGCACCCGTCCAAGCCGTATTTCACGCGCGACGTCCAGCTCTCGAAGCTGGACCTCGTTCGCTACTATCTCGCCGTCGCGGACGGCGCCATCGCCGGCATCCGCGACCGGCCCATCGTGCTCAAGCGCTTCGTGAACGGCGCCGAGGGCGATCCGTTCTACCAGAAGCGTGCACCGGACAACCGGCCGGAATGGCTGCGCACCGTCACGCTGTCCTTTCCATCCGGGCGCACCGCCGAGGAGATCGTCGTCGACGACGCCGCGGGACTCGCGTGGGTCGTGAACCTCGGCTGCATCGAGCTGCATCCGCATGCGGTGCGGGCGAGCAATCTCGAGCATCCGGACGAGCTCCGCATCGATCTCGATCCCGGGCCCGGCGTGGAGTGGGACGACGTGCGCCGCGTGGCGATGGAAGCGCGCGCGCTGCTCGAGGAACTGGGGCTTCGGGGCTGGCCCAAGACCAGTGGCTCGCGCGGTATTCATGTCAACGTGCGGATCGAGCCACGGTGGCCGTTCTCCGAAGTCCGCCGCGCCGCGCTGGCCTTCTCGCGCGAGATCGAGCGGCGCGCCCCCGCGCTCGCGACGTCGAAATGGTGGAAGGAGGAGCGGCACGGCGTCTTCCTCGACTACAACCAGAACGCAAAGGACCGCACCACCGCCTCCGCGTATTCCATCCGGCCAACGCCGGATGCGCGCGTCTCCGCGCCACTCACATGGGAGGAGATTCCCGACTGTGATCCATCCGCGTTCACGGTGCTGACCATGCCCGCTCGCTTCGCGGCGATCGGCGATCCGCACGCCGACATGGATGCGCACGCCGGCGCGCTCGACGCGCTGCTCGACCTCGCGGCGCGCGACGAGGCGGCCGGCCTTGGCGACGCGCCGTGGCCGCCGCATTTCCGCAAGATGGACGGCGAAGCGCCGCGCGTCGCGCCGTCACGCGCGAAGGGCGCCGCGAAGAAGGGCGCGGCGAAGAAGGCGGCACCACCGCGGACGAAGATGCCGCTGATCGTGGTCGCCAACTCGCCGGACAAGTCAGCCGCGCTGGACGGACTCGATCGGTGGAAGGTCGCGCATCCCGACGTCGCGGCACTGCTCGCGGTGGACGATGTGCTGGTGGACTCGATGCGCGGCCGGTCGTCGACATGGACGCGCGTTCGCGTGAACCTGCGCAACGTGCCCGAGGATCAGCGACCGTCCCAGGGCACCCCTGATCCGGACGATGACCCGACCCGTGCGTGGCGCGAGGCGCGCGCGAAGCTGAAGTAGTATTGGTTCGCCCGTTTGTCGTCCCCGAGCGCAGCGAGGGAGCTGCTCTTTTACACGGCGAAGATCTCGCTGAGCTCGTGCGGCGGCACGACCTCCAGCTGCGCGAACGTGCAGTCCTCCGCGCGCTTGTCGCTCCGCCACCGGCGGAACTGCGCCGTGTGCCGAAAGCGCATCCCCTGCATGTGATCGTACGCCACTTCGACCACGAGCTCGGGACGCAGCGGCTCCCACGACAAGTCCTTTCCCGCACTCCAGCGACTCTGCCCGCCAGGCTTGCGACCCGCACCGGCGGCACCCTCCGCCGCGGCCCACGCACGCCACGGATGTGCCTCGAGTGAATCGGCGCGATACGGCGCGAGGAACGACACCAGCTCCTGCCGCTTCGCGTTCGTGAAGCTCGCGCACACGCCGACGTGCTCGAGATGGCCCGCGTCGTCGTACAGACCGAGCAGCAGCGAGCCGATCGCGGTGCCCTCCCCGCTCTTGTGCCAGCGAAAGCCGGCGACGACGCAATCGCAGTCGCGCTCGTGCTTCACCTTGAACATCACGCGCTTGTTCGGTTCATACAGACTTGCGTCGCGCTTCGCGATGACGCCGTCCAGCCCCGCCCCCTCGAACCGCTTGAACCAGTCCGCTGCCGTTTCACGATCGGTGGTCGCCGGTGTGAGATGCAGTGGCGGCTGCACGTCCGCGAGCAGCGACACCAGGGCCGCGCGGCGCTCTGCGAACGGCACATCGCGGTAGTCGTCGTCCCCCTCGCACAGGAGGTCGAAGAACACCACGGACGCCGGCATCTCGCCCGCGAGCTTCTGCACGCGTGACGCCGCAGGATGGAGACGCAGTTGCAATGCCTCGAACCGGAGACCACCCTCACTCGCGATGACGATCTCGCCGTCGAGCACGCACCGCTCCGGCAACTGTGCCTTGAGCGGCTCGGCGAGTTCGGGGAAGTAGCGGTCGAGTGGCTTCTCGTCGCGGCTCTGGATGAACAGCTCGTCCCCGTCGCGGAAGATGAGCGCGCGGAAGCCGTCCCACTTGGGTTCGAAGATCCATCCGTCGCCGGGTGGCAACTCGCTGACACGCTTGGCGAGCATGGGGAGGATCGGCGGATTGACGGGCAGGTTCACGCGATTGCTCCGGATCGTCCGGTGGTCAGGTGACGCGATGACGAGCGACGTACAACGTGCAGGAAGTCATGCACCACTCGCAACCGCGGCCAGTCGCGCGGCCTTCGTCTTCAGGTAGTCCTGTTCCGGGATGCTCGTCGTTCGCGCGGCTGCCAGGCGGTAGTGCGACAGCGC
>JBBQDT010000165.1:0-9877 GCA_038319955.1 Gemmatimonadales bacterium
CAGCGTCGCATGCGCGATGCGCGACGCGGGCAACTCGCGCGAGTGCACGCGCGCCTGCACGGAGAGCATGGTCTTCGTCGGCTCGACGACACGGCGCACATCCACCGACGCGACCGCACTGTTCGCCGCAGTCTTCGGCCGAACGGCAATCGTGCGAACCGAGAGCCCCTCGGGCAGGTCGAGCCCCGCCACGCCCGACACGCCACTCCGCTGGAGGTCGGTGACGATCACCACTTCGCTCCGTGCATTGCCCGCACGCAGCACGAGCTGACGCGCTGCACGCAGCGCCGCGGCGTAGCGCGTTCCGCGCGGACTGGGCTTCGCTTTCGCCAACGCGGCGAGCGCTGCGCTTTTCTCGATGGTGAATGGCTGCACGATGTCGGCTTCGTCATCGAACAGCACGAGTGCCACCTTGTCGCTGGCGCCGAGCGACATGATCACGTGCCGCGCCGAGTCCACCGCGGTCAGCCAGACGTCCTTGTGCCCCATGCTCTGCGAGCGGTCGAGCATCACCACCACCGCGCGCACCCGATTGGCCCGCTCGGCCACTGCCTGCCGCGAGAACACCGGTCGCGCAAAGGCGAGCACGAGCAGCGCGAGGGCGAGCGCGCGCAGCAGCAGCAGCGGCCAATCGGTGATCCGGCGTCGCTCGGCGGTACGGATCGGCAGTTGCTCGAGGAACATCAGCGACGGAAACTTCTGCGGACGGTCCTTGTCGCGATGCCGCAGGTGCAGCACGATGGGGACGAGCAGCGCCGAGAGACCGACGAGGAAGGCGGGAACGAGGAGTCCGAGTCCCATCAGCGCACGCGACTCCGCGCCAGGCGGCGGTCGAGGTAGGCATGCAGCGCAACGTCGAGCGGCTTGTCGGTGTCCACGCGGATGTAGTCTGCTCCGGCGCCGATGAGCTTCGTCGTCAGCGCGGCGTGATGCGCCTCGACGAGCGCCTTGTACTTGACGCGCAGGTCCTCGGGGCGAAGCGGAAGGCGCGCGCCGCTCTCCGCATCCTCGAAGGTGGTCGCCGCCGTGAACGGGAAGTCGCGCTCAGCGGCGTCGATCAGGTGAAAGACGATGACGTCGTGTCCGCGCATGCGCAGCGACGCCACGGCCTTGCCCAATGCCTCCGGCGACTCGTAGCAGTCCGTGACGAGGACGGCGATACCGGCGCGCGCCGTGAGATGCGTGAGCTTGTCGATCGCGGTGGTGAGGTTGCCCACGCCGGAGGCTCGCGAGCGGCCGAGTGTGTGCAGCAACAGTTGCAGGTGGCGCGTGGATGCAGGCACGACGTCGACGAGATCGCCGACGAACGTCGCCAGGCCGACGCGGTCGCCCTGGTGCTGTGACAACCACGCCAGGCAGGCGATCAGGAAGCGGCCGTAGTCGTACTTGGTGAGCGCACCGCTGCCGAAGTCCATCGATGCCGACGAATCGAGCGCGAAGATGACGCTTGCGTTGGTGTCGGCCTCGTACTCCTTCACGTAGTAGCGATCGGTGCGGCCGAACACGCGCCAGTCGATGCGTCGAAGGTCGTCGCCCGGCTGGTACGAGCGGTGTTGCGCGAAGTCCATCGACGACCCCTTCCGCATCGACCGGTGCTGGCCGTGCATGAAGCCATCCACGACGGTACGCGCCAACAGCGCGAGATCGGAGATCCGCGCCAGCAGCGCTGGATCGAGGAATGAGGCTGGAGCGGCCATCGCTACAACGCCGACTTGGGAATCGGTACGGCAGACAGCAGCTTCTCCACCAACTGATCCGTGGTCACCTTCTCGGACTGCGCCTGGAAGTTGAGCAGCACACGATGACGCAGCACGGGATGCGCGAGCGCGCGGACGTCGTCGAACGTGACGTGACTCCGGCCCTGGAGCAGCGCGCGCGCCTTGGCGCCGAGTATGAGCGCCTGTGCGGCGCGGACGGAGGCGCCGTATGACACCCACTGCTTGATGAAGTCCGGCGCACCGTTCGCGGTCGGCCGCGTCATGCGCACGAAGCGGACGGCATAGCGCGTGACTGCGTCGGCAACGGGTACGCGACGCACCACGCGCTGGAAGGCGAGAATCTCCACGCGCGAGACGACAGCCTTCACCGCTTCTGGCGGCGTGGACGTCGTGGCGCGAACGACGGCGACCTCCTCCTCCTCCGGCAGGTAGTCGAGCACGATCTCGAGCATGAAGCGGTCGAGCTGTGCTTCGGGCAGCGGATAGGTGCCCTCGAGCTCGATGGGGTTCTGTGTGGCGAAGACGAAAAATGGCGGCTCGAGATCGTAGGTGCGGCCCTGCACCGTGACGCGCCGCTCCTGCATGGCCTCGAGCAGTGCAGCCTGCGTCTTCGGCGGCGTGCGGTTGATCTCGTCGGCGAGCAGCACATTCGCGAACACGGGGCCGGGCATGAAGGTCAGGCGTCGATGTCCGGTGGCTGGATCGTCCTGGATGACGTCCGTGCCCGTGACGTCGCTCGGCATCAGGTCCGGCGTGAACTGGATGCGCGAGAACTTGAGGTCCAGCGCGCGTGACATCGTCGAGATGAGCAGTGTCTTCGCGAGTCCAGGCACGCCGACGAGCAGGCAGTTGCCGCCCGCAAACAGCGCGATGAGCGCCTGCTCGATGATGCCGTCGTTGCCGACGATGACCTTGCGCAGCTCGGTGGTGATGCGCGTGGCGGCCGCCTCGAGACGGTCGGCGAGCGCAGCGTCGTCGAGCGTGTCCAGCTCGGAGTCAATGGCGAGTCCAGGCAAGCGAGTTCCTCGTGGTGGTCAGCGGGTAAGCGCGTAGATCAGGTAGTTGACGCCGAGCTTGTACGCCTCGTTGGACATGTCGAGCGGAAACATGCCTTCGTCGGAAAACTCCCAGTATTCCGAGATGTCGTTGTTGAAGTTCGCCACCGCCAGCAGTCGCTTGGTGCGATCGTTGTCCTCGTAGTAGCCCCAGAACTCCGACGGCGTGTTGCGATAGTACGGATGGTTGTACGTCAGGTTCTTGATGCGGTAGAACGAGTCGAAGATCTTGTCGTCGATGGTCAGCCGCATCGGACGGAGCTTCGGCAACACGCGCTGCATCTGCGCCGTGAAGTTCAGCCAGTCGTTGTGCGCGAAGTCGTCGAAGATGATGAAGCCGCCCTTCACCAGATAGTTGCGGAGGTTCGTCGCTTCGGTTTCGGACGGACGCCAGTAGCCCGCTTCGCAGAGGTACGCCACCGGATACTTGAACAGCTCGGGATCCTCGAGCGAGAAGATGTTGCTCACCGTGGTGCGCACACGGATGGTGGACAGCTCGCTCACGATTTTGGTGAAGTGGCGCTCACCACGTGGGTAGTCGTGGCCCCACTTGATGTCCTGTCGGAATCCGCTGCCGAAATCGGGGAGGCTGTAGCGAATGCGGACGAAGGTGAACCGCCCGTCGTACGGCGTGTTCTCGGCGAACGTCTGCACCTGGCGATTGCGTCCGCCGCCGAACTGCGCGTGCGCCACAGCCGGAGTGGCGATCGCGGCAACGAGTGCAAGACGGAAGAGCAGGCCCCTCACTCCGTTCATGATCCTCACGGCTTCCCTCTGAGCTCGAGCAACAGCGTCTGCGCCTTCTCGAAGCTGGGCGCCTGTTCGAGCACGCCGAGCAACTCACGCCGAGCCGCCGGAATGTCGCCCGCGTCAGCCAGCGCATGGGCCAACTGATACCGCGCATCGAGTGGATCCGGCGGATCGAGCGCGACCACCGCCCGCCGCTCCCGCAACGCCGTCGCATGATCACCAGCGCGCGACGCGAGCTCCGCAAGCCGAACATGGATCGCGATGTCGTATGGCGAGATCCAGAGCATGCGCTCCAGCGGAGCGCGCGCACCGGTGGAATCGCCGAGCTTCGCGCGAAGGTCGGCTTCCATGAGGTTCGCGTCCCATGCCGTCTCGTTGCGCGACGTCACGCGTTGCACCTGCTCCAGGGCGCCACGGAAGTCGCCCCGATCGAAGGCGATCTTCGCCAGCATGAACGCGGGCGCACTCGGACCCGCGTAATCAGGAAACAGCAGCTGTGCGCGCTGGAATGCCGCCTTCGCTGAATCCAGCTTGGAGGCGCTCATGAACGTCATGGCCGACCGCATCGTCGACACGAATGCCCCGCCAACCTCGCCCTTCCCGTCGCTCGCGGCGACGGCACGCAGCGGCACGGCGAACTTTGCACGCACCCACGTGTCGAACTGCTTGTCCACCTCCTCGGGCTTCATCCCGAGGACCCTTGCGAACACGGCGGGCGTGTCGAGCCCGTCGCGATACGCGGTGAGCATCGCGACGAGCGCCTGCGAGCCCTTCTGCTGCTCGATCATCTCGCAGACGAGCGATGCCTCGTAGTAGCTGAGGATCACTTCCATGTCGAAGCGCGGTCGCACGAAGCCGTCGCTCAACTGGCTCACGGGGCGCAGACGTCCGCCCGCATAGGCCGCAAGGAACTCAACCGTCGCATCCGCACCCCACGATGGCCGCGCACGCCGCTCCTCCAGCACCGACAACCCCTCCGACAACCACCTCGGCGCACGGTTGTTCGACAGCCCGAGCGTGAAGGTGTGCGTCAGCTCGTGCCACGCCGTCGAGCCCCAGTTGAACTCGCCCTTCGTCCGCGCACTCGGCGCATCCATCATCAACACCGGCCCGAAGCTCACGCCGAGCGCGCCGAGTCCCGCGAGACCCACGGTGCGCACGGAGAAATCCGCGTGCTGGCGATAGAGCTCGAGCCGCACCGGACCACTCGGCTTGTACTGGTAGCGCTTCGAGAGCGAATCGTACGCCTCTTCGAGCAGCGGAACGAGATACGTCGCGAGGAGTTGCGCTTCCTTCGGCGGCGCGACGATCCTGAAGTGCCCACGATCGATCGTCGTGAAGGTCCGCAGGTTGTCGAGCAGGTCGAGCGTGTTCTTGTGCCAGAGGTTGAACGGGTCGATCGCGAACGCACGTTCCAGCAACGCGCGACCTTCCTCGATGTTGCCGGCATGCAGCTGGTTGTTGCCGAGCAACCCCAGCACGCGCGCCGACGAGGAGTCGATGGCGAGCGCCGTCCGCGCGAGTCGCATCCCATCCACATACCGTCGCTGACGAATCGCTGCTTCCGCCAGCTCGGCATAGAAGTCGCCCGGCTTCGAGCTCAGTCGCTCGGCCGCCCCCTTCGTGCGATTGTATTCCGCCGAGTCACCCTTGATCCACGCGACTGCGCCGAGCATCGACCACGCGGGCAGCGACGCCGAGTCCACCGCGAGCGCACGACCCGCCGCAACCTTTGCCGAGTCGTACTCCTCCGCCTCGAGCTGATAGCGGGCGAGCTGCACCTGCGCGCTCACGAGCGACGGGTTCGCGACAATGGCACGTCGCAGCAGCGGCGTCGACTCGAGCTTGCCCTCGAATTCGGCGACGCGCGCGAGGCCGAGCAATGCACGCGCATTGTCGGGCGAGCGATTGAGTACGCCCTGGAACGACGTCTTTGCGTCCGGCGCGTTGTACTTCTCGAGGAAGAGATCGCCGACCCGCAGACGTCCCTCGAGATTGCTGGAATCCGCCGCCACCGCGCGATCGAACGCCGCAAGCGTCTGACGCACCGCCGCGGAATTGCGCGTCCCGAGGATGACGTAGGCACGGCCGGCTGCGACGCGATCGTCTGCCGACCACGCACCCGTGGGATTCTCGTACGCGCCGGCGAGCACACTCGCACGCCTGAAGGCTTCCGCGCGATCGCCGCGCCGATACGCCAGCTCGGCGAGTGCCGCTTCAGCAGTGCGACGACCCGCGACATCGGACGTCAACGCTAGACGGAAGGCGGAATCCGCCTGCACGAGACGACCGCGCATCACCAGCACTTCGCCAAGACTCGCCTGAAGCGACGCACCACCACCGCGCGCCATTCGCTCGGCCTCGTCGAGACGACCGGCATCCGCGAGCGCGCGAACCTGCGCGCGCTGGTCGGCGGGCTGTTGCCACGCGCACGCGAGCAGCGCGGCAAGGAGCACTGCGGTCGCGCGCATCACGGCTTCCTCCCCGCCGCACGAATCGCCTGCGACTTCTCGGCGACGAGCAGCAACAGGCGCTCCAATTCGCGCTCGTACGTCGTGGAGTCGGTGGTCGCCTTGCGCGCACGCAGTGCCGCCACCTGCGACTCCAGCTCCTGCCGCTCCGCGACCAACGCAATCACACGCGGATCGGAGCTGCCGCTCTTCCCCCCGAACGCCACGGTGCGCGCCATTGCCGTGTCACTGAGCACGGCGTGCTCGGTGAGCATCTTGTTGTCCACCTCGTACAACCGGCCCACTTCCTTCTTCGCGAAATCGAACGCCTCGTACACCGAGACGCGCCCGTCCTTGTCGGCGTCGGCTTCACCTGTGGTGAGCGCGCGGATGAACGGCTTCGCGAAGACTGTTTCGTTGCGCTCGATGGCCGTCTTCGTTGCGGAGACGACGACTCGCCCGCGCCCCGCGAGTACGGGCACGAAGTCACCGCTGCCACTCGCAGCGTTCACGAACACCACGGTCTGTCGCGCGAATCCGGAGATCCACGTCGCAAAGTCGGCGGCGGTGGGATCCGGCCCGGGAAGGTTCACGCGCGACGTCGGACCTTCACCGGCGCCGTGGCCGTTCAGGAAGACGAGCACGATGTCGCCCGGCGCAACCCGATGCGATAGCCTCACGAACGCGGACGCGACTTCCTCCTTCGTGGACTTCCCGCGGATGTGCTTCGGGTCCTGCGCGGGATCCTCGCCGAGCACGATGAGGCTCGAGTCGGCAACGCCCCAGCGGGTACGCGCGCTGTCGGCGAGCGTGGCCGCCGCCTCGAGAAAGCGCGCGCGATATTGCGGCTCCCCCGCGAGCCCGGTGATGATCAGCACGTGGACACGCTGTGCGTGCGCATCGAGCGCGCTGCCGCACAGCAGCGAGAGCGTGAGGCCGAGCGTGCGAAGCGTCATCCTCATGCGAGCCCCCTGCGCCGGCGATAGATCCACTCGCCACCAAGGAGGCCGGCGAGGACGAAGAACACGATCGGCATGTCCCAGAGGTCGCGCGCATCGCGCACGGTGACGCCCGCCTCGGTATAGATGACGTCCTCAGAGAGACGATTGGCGTCGGCGAGCGGGTAGTAACGACCACCGGTCTCACTCGCGATGCGCCGAAGCAGCGGCGTGCGCAGCTCGGCCTGTTGAACATCCGCGCCCTGGTCGTCGGCGAGCAGTGCGCCAGCCACCGAATACGTCGTGTCCCGTCCACGGCGCGCCTGCGCCGAGAGCTGGTACACACCCGGTTCATCGGCGATGAATCGCGCGGCGTACGAGCCGTCTTCGCGCAACGACCACTCCATTGGCACATCGACCTTCCGTCCCGTCGGCGTGGTGACCTGCGCGACGACCGACGCGTTGTTGACGTCCTGGTATGTCGAATCGGTGACATGCGCGCGCAGCGTCACCGGCTCGCCTGGCCCGACACGCGATGGTACCGATGCGATCTCCACCTGGTCGGGCACCCCTTCGACCATCCATCGGATCAACTGCCGCCACAGCGTCGCGTGCGTCTGGTCTTCCACCGGCATGCTCGCGTGCATCCGCCAGAGCCACGAATCCTGCACCGCGAATACCGCACCCATCCCTCGGCCGTACCGCTGGAAGGCGAGCACTGGCGTCTCGACCCCAGCACCCTTCTCGCCCGTACGACCCGTGAGCAGCACCGTGGCACCCGACCGCAATGCGCCGAGATGATTCACCGACGTCAGCGCAGGCAGCGAGTCCCACCGTGCCGCGTTCGCCCCTTCGGTGGGACGGAGTTGGAGCGCCGCGTTCGCCAGCCCTGCCGACGTCGGATGCAGCGTGACGACCACCGGCGGCGCCCCGGTGTCCGCACCTGTTCTCTCGAGCGCTACCGGCAGCACCTCGGCCATCGGCGTATCGGCGAATCCGCCCTCGGACAGCGACGCGCGACCACCCAGCGCCAGCAGGCTGCCGCCTCGCTGGCTCACGAAGTCGGCGAGCATGCGCAACTGGTCGCCGGTGAAGAACGACGATTCGATGCTGCCGAGGATGATCGCGCGATACTTGAAGAGCTCGTCCCGCGAGACGGGGAAGCCGCCGAGCAGTTCCACGCTGTCCTTCACTCCGAGCCGCAGGAACTTGCGATCGGCGCTTCGCATGAGGCCGACGACCTGCAGTGCGCTATCGTCCGCCACCGCGCGTCGCAGGAAGGCGAACTCGGGGCGCGGCTCGCCTTCCAGGTAGAGCACGCGCGCCGGACCGGGACGCACTTCCAGCACCGTGTGGTACGCGTTGTTCTCGATGACGGTCTCGCCCGAGAGCGGTCGCACGCGAACCGACAGGCGATACGTGCCCGGCGGCATCGGCGGTACGCGAAGCCGCACGCGCGCGATGTCGCCGCCATCCGGCAGCTTGATCTCCTCGGTAGCCACGATGCGTCCGTTCGCCTCGGCGGTCACGGTGGCCTTCTCGCCTTTCGCGCCGCGCACGCCGATGGCCGCCTCGAGCAGGACGGTCGACCCCGCCAGCACACTCGGCGGCGATGTCACGCGCTCGACAGCCACGTCGCGCGAGAAGCGCTCCTGGCCCACGCCTACTGTATAGACGGGAACCCGACGCGCCCTGAGTGCGAGTAGTGCGGAGCCGAGGTCGCCGCCGCCGTTGTCCGCGCCATCGGTGACGACCACCACGCCGGCGAGCGGCATGCCGGCCAGGTCTTCACGCGTGACGTCGAGCGCGGTGGCGAGATCGGTGCGCGCACCACCGGCGGTGAGCGTTGCCGCACCCGAGAGCGGCCCCGCGTCGGCGGCGAAACGGAAGACGCGCAACGCAAATCGCTGCGACAGCTGCCGCATGAGCGCGCTGGTGTCGGCGAACACTTTCTGCATCGCGGCGAGCCGCGGCTCGTTGCCGACGTCGCGGAGGCGCATGCTGCGCGAGTCGTCGAGCACCACGGCGAGCACGTTGCGCTGGGCAACGGCGCTCGCGACGACGACCGTCGGACCGAGCAGGCAGGCGAGCACGATCGCTACCGCGAGCGAGCGGACGGTCGCCAGCACCAGCCGGTCCACGCGATTCACCGCCTTCACCTGACGGTACATCACCACCACCAGCACGATGGCGGCGATGCCGATGGCCACGAGCCACTTCGCCGGGATGACCGGGGCCACGACGAGATCGCCCCGCTGAAACACGCGGAGCGGATACTTGAAGAGGAAGGTGAACACCGACTCGAACGCTGCTCCCAATCAAGGCTCCCAGCGGCTGAGGGTGCACGGACGGACAACCTGCTTCCGGCACCAGGGCTGAGCGGGTGCGGAGACGACTCGCGATGCTGACACTAGCCCATCAGATGCGCACTGCCACTTGATCTACGCAGTAGGCCCGTGAATGGTTCGACACCGAGGTCCGCTGCAGGGTTCGTGGGCGGATGTGAAAGTCGTGTGAGGGTGGCGCACCCGCTGCTCGACGCCCAAACTCCGTCTATAACTCACCTCATCAATCCGACCCACCGCATGCGATTCGTCAAAGTCCTGGCAACTGCCCTGCCCCTTCTCGCCCCGACGCTCGGGGCGCAATCGCGGCCCGCCGACGTCTCCGGCTACGATCCATCCCGCCTCGGCGCCATGCGCTATCGCATGATCGGACCGGCGCGCGGCGGCCGTGTCACCGCAGTCACCGGCGTGCCACAGCAGCCGATGACCTTCTACTTCGGCTCGACAGGCGGCGGCGTCTGGAAGACCACCGACGCGGGAATCTCGTGGCGCAGCACGGGCGACCAGGCGTTCGCGTCGTCGTCCATCGGCGCACTCGACGTCGCCGACTCGGACCCCAACGTCGTCTACGTCGGCACCGGCTCCGAGGCGATCCGCAGCAACGTCTCCATCGGCAAGGGC
>JBBQDT010000166.1:0-9824 GCA_038319955.1 Gemmatimonadales bacterium
GTATCGCGTGCTTGCGAGTTGCGTACTCATCGCCGCGTGTCATTCCGTTCCCGGCGGACCGGTGCTGCCGAAACCAGTCGACGGTGCGGTCGACGTAGGCTACGGCGCGCAGCAACAGCGCGACGTCACCGGTGCGACAGCGAAGGCGGACAGCGCCAAGCTGATGGCGAACTCGCCGCGCACGGTGTCGGACATGCTGGTCGGGCGGTTTGCCGGCGTTGAGGTGTATCAGCTGCCGAACGGCGGAACGTCGATTCGCATCCGTGGGTCGCGTTCTCTGAAAGGCAATCAGGAGCCCCTCTTCGTGCTCGACGGCATGCCGCAACACAACGGCAGCCAGTCGCTGATGGATCTCGATCCGCACGACATCAAGTCGATCGAGGTGCTGAAGGATGGCCAGGCGGCGGTCTTTGGATCGCGCGGCGCGAATGGCGTGATCCTCATTGCGACGCGACGAAACCTCACCCCCTAGCCGGCGTGACACCGAGGCGCTCTCGCGGGCGCCTCGCTCGTATTGGCATGTGTCGCCGGCCAACAACGGCTTCCTCGAGGTTGAAGTCATGTTCGCTCTACAACTCCGCCACCGCCTCACGTGAATCGACGTCTCTTCGCATTCTGCGCGCTCGTGCTCGCCTCCGCCTGCGGTGCTGATTCGGGGACCGGTCCGACAGCTACGGTCGGTTCCGTGGTCGGCACCTGGAAGTTGACTTCCGTTGATGGCAAGCCACTTCCGTATGTGTATCAGGCCAGCGATCCCAAGCTCGAACTGATTGCCAAGCAATACGTCATCACCAGTGCGGGCACTTACACGTCGTCGTACACATTGCGTGGCACCGAGCTCGATGGCACGGTGAACACGACCACCGCCAGTGATGCCGGCACGGCGACGCTTTCCGGAAACAGCGTGCAGTTCACCTCCAGCGTCAACGCCTCCCTCTTCTTCGCGGAAGCGACGGCCACCACGTTCACGATCAGCGGGGCCGTCACGCAGGTCTTCACGAAACAGTGATCGCCCGCTGAGCCGTTGAAGTCCCGGAATGTCTCGGGCGCCGCAGGATGCCCGCGGCGCCCGAGCAGTTTGATCCTCGCATCAATAGCAGGGATTCTGCTTGATGCCTCCGGTGGAAAGCAGGATTTCGGCCGTCGGAATGGGGCGCAGTTCGTGGCAGGTCTTCACGTTCGGCGCCCCGCCCGGATTGTACTTCACCACGCGTTCCACGAGCTTGTGCGTGCGCGTGAGGTCGAAGAAGCGCATGGTCTCGCCGGTGAGTTCTCGCGCTCGCTCATCCAGGATGAAGTCGATGCTCAGGTCCGCCGGGGTGATCTGCATCTCCGCGGCACGACCCGGCTTTGCGGCACGCGTGCGGATGATGTTGATGTTCGCCGCCGCCTGAGCCAGCTTGCCCTGGTTGAACTGGGCTTCCGCGAGCATCAGGTACGTGTTCGCGAGGCGCATCAGCGGATGATCGCGCTGCCCGTCTTCCTGGTTCGTCGAGGTCCGCGACGGGTCGAGATACTTGTTCAAGACCGGGAAGATCGCGTCGTTGTACTCGGACGGTGCGTACATCTTGTACTTCACGGCCTTGCGTTCTGCCAACGTGACTTCGCGTGACGGAAAGAGGATGGTCGTGTCGCCGAGGTTGTACTTCGGCGTGATGACCGTACCGTCGCCCAGCTTGTAGCCGGTATTGTTGGGATTGTTCGCGACCCACGCCACCCTGAAGAGATCCTGATAGCGCTGGTCTGCCGTGGTGGCAGGGTTGCCCCACAGGTTGAGCAGCCATGTGGTGGGGCGGAAGCGCTTGAAGGGACGGTCACCGGGAATGTCGCGGAGCATGCCGGGTTCCTGGTCGTACGGAAAGCCGAAGTACAGGTGCAGCTTGTTGCCGTAGCCGACATCACTCTGGCTGGGGACACGGGCCGCACCGTTCGTGATGGGATCAGCGGTGTACTGGATAGCCCAGACGACCTCGGAGTTGACCTCGTTGCCGAAATCCCAGTTCAGTTTCTCTGTCGCGAGGAGCCTGAAGCGCGGGTTGCTCACCACGGCCTGCGACTCGGCTTCCGACTTCGCCATGTCACCCGGCGCATTGCGCGTGAGGTACACCTCGGCCAGAAGATGCTGCGCAGCAGGCTTGTCCGCGCGACCGTACTGTGCGGCCTTGTCGGGCAATGCCGCTTCCGCCGCGAGGAGGTCGGAGACGATCAGGTCGTAGACCTTCGAGGCGGGATCGCGGACGGTGGCCGTGAGCACGCCCGCCGTTGGCGTCGTGTAGAGCGGGACGTCGCCGAAGGTCCGCACCAACGTGAAGTAGTACAATGCGCGGAGGAACTTTGCTTCACCGACGCGCAGGTTGAGCGTCGCGGCCGGCAGGCTGGCTGTCTTCGCGACATCAATCACGGTGTTGGCCGTGTTGACACCGGAGAAGAAATCAGTCCAGGTCAGCCGGATGAAGTCAACGTCTCCGTTGAGTGCCGACGTGTAGTCGTTGAAGAACTTGTACCCGCCATCGGCGCCCTTCTGAAATTCGTCAGTGCCGAAGACGGTCATTGTCGAGCCGCGCTCGAGGGCCCAGAAGGACCGGAGCGGCAGGTACATGGCATTCACGGCCGCCTCGAAGCCGGAAGGCGTGGTGTAATACGCGCTCGTGATGCCGGTGATCGGGGTCTCTTTCAGGTCAACGCAGCTCCCCGTGCTGCCCAGGCAGAGCACGGCGAGCGGCGCGAGGAGCCGGCGAGTCATGGAATGAGTCATGATGGATGTGGGAGTCATCATCTGTTAGAAGCCGAAGCTCCCGCCGAGGAGGAACGTGCGGAAGGAAGGGACGCCCGAGCCAGTCTGGCTCTCTGGATCAAGCACGTTCGCACTGGTGAACAGGAAGGGATCCTGCGCGGTGACGTAGATGCGCATGGAGTTGGCGCCCACCCTCGAGACAAATCGGGCAGGCACAGAGCCGCCGAGAGTGATGTTGCGAATCTTCACGAACGAACCGTCCTGGTAGCCGCGGGCATCACTGAAGTACGGATTCTCCGTGTTCTTGTCCGGTCGCGGCGTGGTATTGCTGGGGTTCGTCGGGGTCCAGAAGTCTTCGGCGATGCTGTTGTACCGCCCCGCAAGCGAGGCACCGCGAATCAGGTCGTTCCGGATCATGAAGTTCTGGCGGGTGATTGCCTGCACCGACAGGTCGATGCCGCGATAGTCCATGCGCGAGCTCAGGCCGCCCGTCCACACCGGATAGGTGTTGCCGAGGATGACCTTGTCGTCGGTGTTGAACTTGCCGTCGCCGTTGATATCCTCGATCCTGATCTCACCAGGCTTGCGGCCGAAGCTGGCGGCGAGCGCCGCGTCAGCAGTCTGCCAGATGCCGGCGAACTTGTAGTCACGGTACAGCGAGTTGCCGCCACCGTTGATAGGGTAGCCGATGAACCAGTTATTGCCCGGATCGTCCACCTTGCCGCCGTTGAGCGACACGATCTCGTTCTTGTTGTGGGCGAACGTGACGTCGTTGGTCCAGCGCAGGCCGTGCCACCCCTCGAGCGTGATGGCCGAAAGGGCGAGCTCGATGCCGGTGTTGCGAGTGGCGCCCACGTTCTGCGTGATGGACGAGTAGCCCGTGGAGGGCGGCAGCGCACGATCGAGCAGCAAGTCCGTCGTGTTCGCGCGATAGTAGTCGAGCGAACCGGACAGCCGTCCGTCGAATACGCCGAAGTCCGCGCCGGCATCAAACGTCCCCGTCTTTTCCCAGCGCAGTTCGGGGTTGGACAGCGAGCCTGGCTGGTAACCGAATGCCGCGGTGGAGCCGTAGGCGTACGCCGTGCGGTCGAGCGAGCCCTGCGTCTGGTAGGGATTGACCGACGTGTTTCCGGTCGTGCCGTACGAGCCGCGCAGCTTCAAGCTGCTGACCGGGCCAAACCGTTGACCAGCCACGTCGTCGAGCACGCGCCAGCCGAGGGCCACTGACGGGAAGGTCGCGTACTTGTTGCCTTCCGCAAGGCGCGACGACCCATCGACGCGTGTCGTGAGCGTGAGCAGGTACTTGTCGAGCAGCGTGTAGTTCAGGCGGGCCATGTACGACTGGAGCGACCACTGCGAAATCTGGCTGCTGAGGCCCGACACGATGGCGCCCGCGCCGAGGTTGTAGTAGCCGGCAGACTCGTACGGGAGGTTCTGCGACGAGCCGAAGTTCTCCTCGAAGCTCTGCTTCTCGATCGAGTAGAGGAGGGTCGCGTCGACCTTGTGCGCGCGACCCAGACCTTTCTTGTAGGTGACGATATTGTCGAGCGTGTAATCGAACGTCTTCTGGTCCCTGATCGACTGGTCCGTGCCTGCACCCTGCTTGCTCTGCGTCTGGGCGCCGATGAACGTGCCATTGCGGTTGAAGGTCAGGTCCGGGCCGAAATTCGCGCGGTAGTCGAGCCCTTCCGCGAGGTTCACGGCGGCGAAGAGGGTCCCGAAGACGCGGGTGCGGAGGTTGTCGTTCTTCCAGTTCGCGATGTCGGAAAGCGGGTTATCGCGCTGCGCGTCGGCCGTGGGCTTGAAGATGATGTTGCCAACGCTGTCGTAGGGAACGCTGAGCGGAGTGTCGGAGAGTGTTTCGCCATACAGCCCGTCGCCGCGCCCCAGGTTCTGGAGGCTGCGCACGAGCAACGCCGACCCGCCAGCGCGGAACCGGCTCGTGGCCTGGCCTTCGTAGTTCACGCGCATGCTCTTGCGGTCATAGGCCTGCGAAAGCGTGGTGCCGATCTGCTTGAGCAGGTTGCCGCTGACCGCGAATTGATTGCGATCGTTTCCGCCGGTGACCGACAACTGGTGGCTGACCTGCGAACCCTGCCGGGTGATGAGCTTCTGCCAGTCCGTGGACTGGTTGTTCTTCATCGCCGCGAGCTCTTCCTGATAGAACGTGACCGCATCGCCCTCGGCGCAATCCGCTTGGGACACCACGCCACCGCACTTGTACAGTGCAGCGCTCGTGTTGGGGTTGCGGTAGGCTTCACGCCGGTAGGCGGCATATCCCTCCGGGCCGAACACCTTGACAGTGCGGGCCACGGTCTGCGCGCCAACATACGTGTCGTACGTGGTGCGGGTGTTGCCGGCCCTGCCCTTGGTGGACGTCACCAGCACGACGCCATTGGCACCACGCGAGCCGTAGATGGCCGTGGCGCTGGCATCCTTGAGGACCTCGATCGACTCGATGTCACTCGGGTTCAGGTCGCCGATGCCACCGGCCATGGGAATCCCATCGAGTACGTACAGCGGATCGTTCGAGGCCTTCAACGAGCGCTGCCCGCGAATGCGCACGCGCACACCGTCGCCGGGCTTGTTGCCGGTCGAGACGATGTCGACGCCGGGGATGCGGCCCTTGATGGCATCGATGGCGTTGGTGACGGGCTCCTGCTTGATCTCACTGGCGGAGACGGAGCCGATGGCCCCGGTGACGTCGCGCTTGGCGAGTGAACCGTACCCCGTGACGACGATCTGCTCGAGCTGCACCGTCTGGTGCTTGAGCGAGATGTCGGCGTTGGCCGTCTGCCCGGCGATCACCGGGATGCTGTCGATGATGACCGGCGTGTACCCGATGGCGGAGGTGCGGATGCGGTACACGCCAGGCGTGATGTTCGCGATGGTGTACCGGCCCGCCTGGTTACTCGTGACGGTGATCCGGGTGCCGAGCAGTGTGACTGTCACTCCCTGCAGCGGGAGGTTGCTCTCTGTCCCCGTGATGACTCCCGTGATCCGACCCGTTGCGCCCTGGGCGGCGGCGCGCGCGAGGGGCAGCAGGAGCGTACAGGCAGCGAGCACACTGACGGTGATGAGCCGACGCTTCATGATGGGCAATGCTCCGTAGTGAGACGGATGGTGAAACGGCCGAGAGACACGAACTGCATTGGAATGAAAGCGGCCGGCGGCAATGGCTGCTCCGGCATCGAAACGATTTGCTCTATCTTGGAACTATTGGGGCAGAACCGGGAAAATCGTCGGCGGACAGGGGAACTCGATCGGATGCGGAGAGAGAAGCGGCGGCGACCGCCATTGCGCGCGAAGGACCCCGGGGACGATCAGGCCACGCGTCGTTTGTACCTGCGAGTGACGAATTAATGAACCAAGTGAAGTTCTAGCACAAACGTGCAATTACTCGTTCACGAGGCCCGTTGGGCGCCGACCATCGTATCGCCCCCTGAAGGTTGGCGCAAGATGGAACCTTCGAGGGCGTCATCGCCCACGCGAGCGAAATGTCGGTCCAACGGACATTCTGCCAAACCTCGCACCCCGCAGCCGCACGGTTCGTCACATCGGACTGGCGCGTCACGCCTCCCGACATTCCACAACTCACAGCGACCGCCTCAGGAACTCGAACGCACCCACACCGTTGAACTCGTGCCCGCCCTCGTGAATCTCGTAGCCGAGTGGAGAAAGTCGCGCCGATTCATCCTCGATCAGGGCGTGTGGCTCAGCAACGATTCGGCGGTGGCGCGATCGGTGATCAACACCTGCAGCATGCCCGCCTCGAGTGCTGCGGCAATCGCAGCGACCTTGTCCGCACCGCCGGCAACGGCGACGACACGTCCCACGTTGCGCAGCTGATCGGTGGTGATGCCGAGGATGCGGTCGTCGAGCGCGGTGCGAACCGGCCTGCCGTGCGCGTCGAAGAACCGGAGCGCGACGTCGCCCACCGCCTGCCGTGTGGTCAGCTCCTTTCGCGCCTGCTTCGACAGCGTATGTCCGTCGTTGAGCACCGCATTCGACGCGAGCGAGCCGAGCCCGATGAACACCGTGTCGAGCTTGTCGAGCTCATTGAGCGCCGTGCGGACATGCGGATCCTTGCGCAGCGCGTCACGCACCGCGGAGGTAGCAACCACTCCCGGCGCCGGCAGCAGCACCGCCTGCGCATCCAGCAGGTGCGCGAGGCGGCGCACGAGTTCGGCGCCATACTGCGCCGCATCCGGCGGACCGATGCCGCCGAGGATCTGGACGACGCGCGTCTCCGCAGTGGGCATTGGCACCATGGCGTTCACCATCGCGCTCAGCGTCTGCCCCCAGGCCATGCCGATCGTCTCGCCGGGCCGAATGGTCCGCGAGAGATATTGCGCCGCGGCGGCACCGAGCTGCTTCCGCAGCAGCTCTGCGCTCTGGCCCGGCCCCCCGTCGACGACGTGCACCGTCTGCAGCTTGAACTGCTCCTCGACACTCGTCTCGAGATCGAGATGCAGTCCGCGTGGCGAAGCGACCGTGATCTGCACGTAGCCGTGATCGCGCGCCTCCCGCAGCAGGCGTGACACCGTGGGACGCGACACGCGCAGCCGTTCGGCGATCTCCTGCTGCGTGTGATGGCGCAGGTAGTACAGTGCGCTCACCTTGCCGAGGAGGTATGGATCGGGCGCGGATTTGGGACGGGGCATCAGGACACTCGAGAGGGAGTAGTCATACGCGGGAAGAGCAAGTCCCCCGCTTCGCTCGTGACGACAAGGGACATCAGAAGTTGAACCGGTCGATGTTCTGCTTGTTGAAGATGAACGGTGCGCCGAGGCGCACCTCGTCGCCCACCACCTCGAACCTGCCGAGCGCGCCGGCGTCCAGCGTGGCAGCACCAGCCTCGAGCTCACCTGTAGTCAAGGCCTGGGCAACCCGGACGGCGAGTGCACCGAGATCCATCGTATTCCAGAGGACGATGCTCTCGATGACGCCGGACTTGATGTACGGACGACACATGTTGGGCAGCGACAGGCCAGTCACCTTCACGTCCGTGCGGCCCGACTGCTTCACGGCTTCGGCGGCACCAGGCACCGCGGGCGCGGCAATCGCCATGATGACCTTCACCTTCGGATGCACCTTGAGGACGGTCTGCGTTTCCGAGAACGCGCGGTCGCGATCGCCGTCGCTGGGCTGCAATGCGACGATCTTCATGTCGGGATACTTCGCGGCGATCCGCTCGCGGATGTACTTGATCCATTCGTTCTGGTTCGCTGCGCTGAGGCTTGCGGTGATGATCGCCAACTCACCCTTGCCGCCCATGATGCGTGCGGCTTCGTCGGTGAGCGTGTAGCCGATGCCCTGCGGCGTAGCCTGGTTGACGAAGAAATCGCGTGCGTCCCTCTCGGCGTCAGCGTCCCAGGTGACGACCTTGATGCCCTTGGCGCGCGCCTTTCGCAGGACGGTGGAGATTGCCTCCTTGTTCTCGACGCTCACGGCGATGGCGTCCACGCCGCGCGTGATCCACGCCTCGACGACCTCATTCTGCTTGGCCGGATCGAGCTCGGTGGGGCCGTCCCACAGCAGCTCCACGCCGAGCGCCGAAGCCGCCGAATCAGCACCCCTGCGCGCGCTGATGAAGTACGGATCGTCCTTCGCCTTCGGCATCATGGCGACGACGGCCCTGTGTACGCCCGGCGCGGGTGACATCGCCGCAGCAGCGGTGCCACCGCGCAGTTCCTGTCGCAGCGAACCGACGAGCATCCAGTTGCTCGCCGCCACGATCAACGCACCCGCGAGGATCACTGCGCTCAACACGGCTACCTGTGAATTCCGCACGTCGGGGTGCTCCGTTGCGATGGTTGAGAGTCTCGGTCGTTCCCTGGACTGCCGCGTGAAGTGGTCGACGACGATCGTGCCGACGAGCAGCACACCGGTGAGGATTCCCGACAGCTCGGCGGGCTGGCCGGAGAGGCGCAGCCCGTTCTGGAGCAACACGATGCTGAACAATCCGAGCACCGTGCCGAGGATGGTGCCCCGTCCGCCGAAGATCGACGCGCCGCCGAGCACGACAGCCGTGATGGCCATCAGCTCGTAGCCGGTGCCGGCGTCGGACTTCGCCTGACCCAGGTGTGCCACGTAGATGACCGCCGCCACGCTCGCGGCGAAGCCGGACAGGATGTACACGCCCGCCAATCGGCGATTCACGGCGATGCCCGCGTATCGCGCGCCATCCGGTGAATGGCCAATCGCGTACAGCGCTCGTCCAACGGTGGTGCGATGCAGCCACCACGCGCCGCCCACGGCCGCTGCGATGAGGATGAACAGCTGCGTCGGTATTCGGCCGCCGACATAGCCCTGTCCAAGCGCAAGAAAGCTGGCCGGAAAGCCGGAGTAGTGCTGAATGCCGCCCGTGACGCCCTCCGCGATGCCGCGGAACAGCGACAGCGTGCCGAGCGTCACGATGAGTGGCGGAAAGCCGAGCCGTGTGATGAGCACGGCGTTGAGCGCTCCGCCAGTGACGCCGAGCAGCAAGGTCAGCGCGATGGCAACGGGCATCGGCAAGCCGACGTCGTGCCAGAGAAAGCCGAGCCCGATCGCGGCGAGCCCCATCATCGAGCCCACCGAGAGATCGATGCCTCCGCTGACGATGATGGGCGTCAACGCGAGTGCGAGGAGACCGATCTCCACACTGAGTCGCGTGATCTCGAAGGCGTTCCCCGCCGTCGCGAAGTTGTGACCCGCGATGCCAAAGATCACACACTCGGCGACGATCACGAGCAGGAGCACCCACTCGTTGTTGGGAAAGAGTCGCTCGCCGAGTGGCGCGCGCACGTCAGCGGGCAACAACGCGCGCGCGGCTAGTTGGGTTGCCACGGAGTGCCATGCGTGCGAGCACCGCGTCGGCGACGAGCGCGGCAAGGATGATCAATCCCTGAATCGCCTTGGTCCAGAATGGATTGATGCCGGCATATGTCATCGCCGTGCCGATGGTACCGAGCAGCAGCACACCAAGCAGCGTACCGAGCACCGTTCCCCGCCCACCCGTAATCGCTGTGCCACCCACGACCACCGCCGCGACAGCTTGCAGCTCGAGACCGGTACCCGCGTTGCTCGGCACGGCGGTGAAGCGCAC
>JBBQDT010000167.1:0-9811 GCA_038319955.1 Gemmatimonadales bacterium
CCGCCGCGACCGAGCTCGCGGTCGATCGAATAGCGACCGGCGAGCGCAAGCTGGAATGCGAGGAAGAGCGAGTCGGGAGTCGTTACACGTTGCGTCATGCGGCTCTCTCGTTGAACGAAAAGCAGGTCCCTCGCTGCGCTCGGGACGACACTCTAATTGCCCTCGAAGACGGGCGTGCGCTTGTCGACGAATGCGCGATACGCCCGTTCGAAATCCTCGCCCTGCATGCACTCGGCCTGCCGCGCGGCCTCGAAGTCGATCGCCGCGTCCACGTCCATCGACCACTCGTCGTGGAGGCATCGCTTGGTGACGGCATGTGATGCCGACGGGCCGTGCGCGAGCGCGGCGGCCACCTCCATGGCATCGGCAAGGAGGGCGTCTGGTGCACACACCCTGTTGTAAAAACCCCACCGCTCCGCTTCCTCGCCGCCCATGGTGCGTCCGAGGAACAGCAACTCGCTTGCGCGACCCTGGCCGATGATGCGCGGAAGGATCGCACACGCGCCCATGTCCGCTCCGGAGAGACCGACGCGGACGAAGAGGAACGCGACCTTGCTGCGTACCGTGCCGAGCCGAAGGTCGCTCGCCATGGCGAGGATGGCCCCCGCGCCGACGCAGATGCCGTCCACCGCGGCGATGATCGGCTGCGGACAGGCGCGCATCGACTTCACGAGGTCGCCGGTCATCTGCGTGAAGGCATGCAGGCCGGCATGGTCGCCGGCGTTCTTCATCTGCACGAGTGGGCCGATGATGTCGTGGACGTCGCCGCCGCTGCAGAAGTTCCCGCCCGCGCCCGTGAGCACCACCGCACGCACGTCGCGCACGCGCTGGAGCGCGAGAAACGTGTCCGTGAGCTCGCGGTACGACTCGAGCGTCAGGGGATTCTTGCGTTCGGGGCGGTCGAGCGTGATCACGGCGACGCGATCCTCGACACGCCATGCGAAGTGTTGCGGCGCGATGCTCGCTGCGGAGTGTGTGTTCGTCATGCGTCGTTCCCCCTGGCTTGCGAGAGCTTCACCGATCCACGCAGCTTGCCCAGCAGTGCGTACAGCTGCTCGCGATCGTCGGCGGACAACCCGGCGAACATCTCGTCGATCCACTGTTCGTGCTGTGGCGCCATCGCGTCGAGCGCTCGGCGGCCTGCCGCACTGAGACGCACGATCTGCGAACGTCGGTCGGTCGTCGATGCGGCACGATGCACGAGTCCTTCCTCTACCAGTCGCTCGATCAGGCCGGTGAGGTTGCCGTTCGTCACCATGAGCCGGCGAGAGAGCTCGCTCATGGTGAGGCCCCGCACGTCATCGCGCGCTGCAGCCTCGAGCTGCGCGAGCACGTCGAAGCGCGGCAGCGTGATGCCGAATTCGTCGCGCAGGCGGCTGCGCACGGTCCCCTCGACGACGGTCGTGCAGGCGAGAAGCCGCAGCCAGACGCGCAGCGATGCATGCGTGTCAGTCGCGGCGGGCGGAGCACTGGCGCGCCGGGCGACGCTCGTGCGAGTGGTGGTCATGCGACCTCCCCCCCGGCAACGGGCAAGGCGATCCCTGTGATGGCGCCCGAACTCGGCGCGCACAGCCACGCGACCGCAGCCGCCACCTCGTCGGGAGTGGTCATCACACCACGAGGAATGATCCCGACCAGCATCGCGCGCGCCTCGGCTGGGGTCTTGCCGAATGCGTTCACGATGTTCGCCACGGCGGAGTCGGTGAGTTCGGTGTCGGTGTAGCCGGGGCAGACGGCATTCACTGTAACGCCGGCCTTGGCTGTCTCGAGCGCGAGAGCGCGCGTCAAGCCGATGACGCCGTGTTTCGCCGCACAATACGCGGTCATCGTCTTGTAGCCGCGCAGACCTGCGGTGGATGCAATGTTCACGATGCGACCGTTGCCGGCGGCGACCATCGAAGGAACGACGCGCGCCGTGCAGAGGAAGGTCCCCGTGAGGTTCACGCCGATCATCTGGTCCCACATGTCCCGTGACGTGGCGACGAACTTCGCGCTCCGAGCCGTTCCCGCATTGTTCACGAGGATCGCTGCGTGCCCAAACCCCGATTCGGCGCGCCCGAACGCGCGCTCGACACTCGCCTCGTCGTCGACACTGCATTCCACCACCTGCACCGGACTCCCGAGTTGCTGGAGCGTGGCTGCGTGCGTCTGCAGGTCGCCGAGCGTGCGCGCCATGAGCGTGATGCTCGCGCCCCTGGCGGCAAGCGCGGTGGCGATCGCGGCGCCGATGCCTCGGCTGCCCCCCGTGACGATGGCGTGTTGTCCCTCGAGATTGCGGTCGATCGTCATCGCATTCGCTCCAGCTGGACCTTGCCCAAGTAGTATTGCCTCGGCCACTGCACGTGCGTGTAGCCGAGTGTTGCGGCAGCGTGAAACACCCAGTGCGGGTCGCTCAAGTGCGGGCGACCAAGCGCCACGAGGTCTGCCCGCCCCGCTGCGATGATACCGTTCACCTGGTCGGCCTCCGTCACGTTGCCCACGGCGATCGTCGGGACGCGTGCCTCGTTGCGAATGCGATCGCTGTACGGTGTCTGGAATAGACGACCGAACACCGGCTGCGCTTCACTCGTGGTCTGGCCCGTGGAGACGTGGATGATGTCGGCGCCCGCCGCGATGAATGCCCGCCCCACGTCGACGGACTCCTCCGGCGACAGCCCATCCTCGACCCAATCGGTGGCCGAGACACGCACGGACATGGGGCGTGGTGCCGGCCAGACGGCGCGCATGGCGGTGAACAGCTCGAGCGGAAAGCGCAGGCGATTCTCGAGCGATCCCCCATACTGGTCGTTGCGCTGGTTGCTCACCGGCGTGATGAAGCTCGACACCAGATAACCGTGCGCCGCGTGCAGCTCGAGCATGTCGAATCCGCAGTCGATGGCCATGCGTGTCGCGCGCACGAAGTCGTCGCGGACCGCATCCATGTCGGCGCGCGTCATTTCGCGCGGCGCGACGAGCGACGCCGCATAGGGGATGTCAGAGGGGCCGATCGTCGGCCATCCATCGTCTCCCAGCGGGAGATCGGCCCCTTCCCACGGCAGCTTCGTCGAGCCCTTCCGGCCCGAGTGACCGAGCTGGAGACAGATCTTTGCGGGCGACCATTGATGGACGAAGTCGACGACCCGTCGCCACGCCGCGGCGTGCTCGCTCGCATACATGCCGGTGCAGCCGAGCGTGATGCGACCCTCGGGAGACACGCACACCATCTCCGTCATCACCAGCGCCGCGCCGCCGAGGGCCCGTGCCCCGAGGTGCACGAGGTGGAAGTCGTTCGGCGTGCCGTTCGTCGCGCTGTACATGTCCATCGGCGCGACCACCACACGGTTCGCCAGCGTCATGTCGCGCAACCGGAAGGGCGTGAACATCGGCGGCGGTACCGCGACGTCTGCCTCACCATTCACCGACGCTCGGCTCGCGAACCACCGCTCCACGCCGGCGACGTACGACGCGTCGCGCAGACGGAGGTTCTCGTGACTCACCCGCTGGCTGCGCGTGAGCAGACTGTATGCGAACTGCTCGGCGGGCAGGCCGATGTAGCGCTTCACATGCTCGAACCACTCCATCGAGTTGCGAGCGGCGTTCTGGAGGCGCAGCGATTCCGTCACGCGCTCGTCGGCGTAGCGCTGGAATGCGCAGGGCACGTCGTCCGTGTTCGCCAGCGCGCGGGCGAGCGCGATGGCATCCTCCATCGCGAGCTTGGTGCCCGAGCCGATGGAGAAGTGCGCCGAGTGGGCCGCGTCGCCGACGAGGACGACGTTGTGGTGGAACCAATGAGCGTTCTTCACGCGAACGAAAGTCGTCCATGGCGACGACGCGCGATGCGCGGCGTTGCTCACGAGCTTGTGGCCGCCGAGCCATTCGGCGAAGAGCGCCTCGCACGCGGCGATCGTCTGGTCGGCATCCAGCGTGTCGAAGCCGGCCGAACGCCACGAGGCTTCGTCGCATTCGACGATGAACGTCGACGTGTGCTCGTCGAACTTGTAGCAGTGCGCCTGGAAGACGCCGTGCTCGGTCTCGACGAAGAAGAACGTGAAGGCGTCGAGCGGCAGCGTGGTGCCGAGCCAGACGAAGCGCGCCGTACGTGCGTCGAGATCCGGCTCGAAGTGATGCGCCAACTCGGTGCGGATGGCGCTGTTGATGCCGTCAGCGGCGACGACGACGTCCGCGTTGTCGAGCCCGAGGGGCTCGAGGTCGGCGAGGGAGCGAACGTCGGTGGAGAAGCGGAGGTTTACGCCGACTTCTCGCGCACGGGCTTGCAGGATGTCGAGCAGCCGCCTGCGTGCGATGCCGCTGAAGCCGTGGCCGCTCGAGGTGATGCGCCGGTCGCGGACGACGACGTCGATGTCGTCCCAGTGCGCGAAGTTCTCGGTGATGGCGCGAAAGGTCGGTTCATCCGCGGCGCGGAAGTTCTCGAGCGTCTGGTCGGAGAACACCACGCCCCAGCCGAAGGTGTCGCCGGCCTTGTTGCGCTCGACGACGGTGATGTCATGCGCAGGCCGCGCCTGCTTGAGCAGCAGCGCCATGTACAACCCTGCCGGCCCGCCTCCGATGACGACCACGCGCATGGCGAGATACTATAGGCTTAAAACAAATGCGCAAGCAGGCGGGTCATCGCGCCGGAGGAGCGGCGAGGAACTTCGCGATCGTCGCGTTGAGGAAGTCACGGTCCTGCGCACTCGCGCCCGCCCCAGCCGGATGTCCCCACAGGGAGGGAATGGGAACGAGGGACACCGTCTTCATGAACTGCGCTTCGTAGCGCGCGTCACCGAGTGGGAAGTACAGGTCCGTCTCCGACGGCATGTAGAGAAATGGCACCGTGATCGAACCCAGCGCGCGCTCGACGTCGCCGTTGAATCCGGGAGTGGTTCCAACGTCATGCCGCTCCCATGTGCGCGCCTGGAGGATGACGTCGTTCGCATCCGCGGCAGACAGGAAGTTGGTGCGAAAGGTCTGCATGTACTGCTCGAGCGTGGTGCCGGCCGGCGCATTGGCCTTCCACAGCTCGCGCCGCCACCATTCCTGCGAATAAAGCCAGGCGGCCCACACCATGCCGAACGCCTCCATCCCCTTCTTCGGCGGCACCGTGTACTCGCCACCGTCGAACGTGGGGTCTGCGGTGAGGGCCGCGATCTGCCCCTCGAGCCGCACGATGCCGTGACCGTATGTCTTCGCCGTGCCCGACGTGGCAACGATGCGGTCGGCAAACGACGGATAGCTCACCGCCCACTGGAACGCCTGCTGCGCGCCCATCGAGAATCCGATGATCGCGCGCACGTGCGTGACGCCGAGGTCCTGCGTCAGGAGCCGGTGCACCGCCTCGACGTTGTCGCGGATGGTCGTCACGGGAAAATGCGGACCATGCAAGGGCGCCGGCGTATTGCTCGGCGACGACGAGTGCCCGTTGCCGAACAGCTCCGTCGCCACGAGGTACAGGCTCGCCGTGTCGAGTGCTCGGCCCGGCCCGATCAACCATTCGTAGCCGTGATGCGTTGCCATGTAGTGCGATGGGAGCAGCACGACATTGTCGCGAGCGGCGTTGAGGTGACCGTACGTGCCGTAGACGATGATCGCCTTCGGCAGCACCGCGCCCGATTCCGTCGTGAAGTTGTCGATGACGAACTCGTGATGCTCAGCGCGATCCACGCGCTGTGCGCCTGCGTCGAACGAGATGCACAGCATGGCGACGAGGAGGAGCTCAACCTTTGACATTCTTCGTCACCTCGTCCCAGGACACTGCGCTCTTCCGAAAGTACGACTCGTTGGCCATGTGACACGCGAGCGCTGCATGGTGCCCGAACACGGCGTCTTCGACGACCGGCTTCCGGCTCTTCACCGCATTGAAGAACGTCGCGAGGTGCGGCGTGAGGTCATCATAATTGGGCCCGCGGAACGAGATCGACTCCGACATCGACTCGGCGCGGAGCCGCGCGTCGTTCTCCTCGTGCCACTGTTTCGCGTAGGCCTGCCGCATGGCGCGCGGGAAGCTGCCGCTGTAGTAGCTCGGTGACGAGTTCTGTCCCGACTGTGGCGTGAAGCTCACGCTGCTTGCCGTCACCTCGAGAAGGCCCTTCGAGCCCTGGATGCGATAGCTCTCCGGCATCGCCGTGGCGAGGTTCAGGCGCATGTACACCGGCAGCGTGCCGTAGTAGTACGACACCGCATGCACATCCGGCATGTTGCGCCCGTCCTTCCAGTGGCGGATACCGCCCACGGACATCGCCTGCCTGGGCGCCTCATTGATGTCCAGCATGAACATCATGCCGCTCACCAGATGGACGAGCAGGTCGCCCGCGACGCCGGTGCCGTACTCCTTCCAGCAGCGCCAGCGCGCGAAGAGGTTGGGGTCGAAGGCGCGCTTGGGCTTCACGTCGCCCTGCCACGTGTCCCAGTCGAGATTCTGCGGCGAAAGATCCGGCGGCGGCGGATACTGCCACGCGCCATTCGGATCGTTGCGGCCCATCCAGCCCTCCACGAGCATCAGGTCGCCGAGCGTTCCCTGCGCGATCAGTTCCTTCGCCTTCGCGCAGATCTGCGAGCTGACGCGCTGCGAGCCGATCTGCACGATGCGTCCGCTCTTCTTCGCGGCATCCACCATGGCGACGCCGTCGGCAGCGGTGTGCGACATCGGCTTTTCGCAGTAGATGTCCTTGCCCGCGCTCACCGCGTCGATGACGATCTGCCGATGCCAGTGATCGGGCACCGCGGCAACGATGCAATCGATGTCCTTGTTGTCGAGCAGCTCGCGATAGCGACGCGTCACGGGAAGGTCGGGCCGCACGATCTCGCGGGCGAGCACGTGGCGTCCGTCGTAGAGGTCGCACGCCGCCGCACACTCGACATCCGGCAGCCTGATGGATTCGTCCAGCAGGCCGGAGCCCTGCATGCCGACGCCGATGATGCCGAAGCGCACGCGATCGCTGGCCGCCCCTTTCGCGAAGGCGCCGAGCGGCTTGATGTGCGGCACGATGCTGCCGGCGGCGAGACTGGCGCCCGCATAGCCCGCGCTGACGCCAAGAAACTCACGACGTGAAAGGTCCTGGTCCTTCATTGCGTGCTTCTCATGACGAGCCTCCCCGCAGAGGTGATCCGTCGCCTGCTAGTCGATCCGCAACACGATCTTGCCAAACTGTTCGCCGTGCTCGAGTCGCGCGAATGCCTCACGTCCCTCGTGCAGCGGGTATTCACGATCGATTGGGGGAACCAGCTTCCCTTTGCGGAACAGCTCGACCACCGCCGCAAACTCGGCGTCGTTGCCCATCGTCGAGCCGAGGATGCTCCACTGGTTCCAGAACAGCTTGCGGACGTCGGTCGTCACCATCGGACCCGACGTACCGCCGCAGGTGACGAGCCGTCCGCGGCGACCGAGCGCCGTGAGCGACTGCGTCCACGTCGCTTCGCCGACGGAATCGACCACGACGTCCACGCCCTTCTTTCCCGTGCGGCTCCGCACGATGCGGCCGACGTCGACGTCACGATGGTTGATCGTATCATCGGCGCCGAGCTGCAGGGCGCGCGCGAGCTTTTCGTCGCTCCCCGAGGTGACCGTGACGTGCGCGCCGAGCAGCTTCGCGATCTGGAGCGCGGCGATGGCCACCCCGCCTCCGATGCCCCAGATGAGCACGCGCTCGCCGGCTTGAAGCTGCGCGCGCGTGACGAGCATGCGATACGCAGTGAGCGTCGCGAGCGTGAACGCCGCCGCTTCGGCGGGATTGGAGTCCGCGGGAATCCTGAGGACGTTCACGGCGGGTACAACGAGGTATTCCGCCATGGTTCCAGGAAAGTGCTCGCCGAGGATGCCGAAGCGGGGACAGAGCGGCTGTTCGCCCTCGAGGCAGTATTCGCAGGTGCGGTCGCTGAGTCCCGGGTTGATGACGACCGTGTCGCCGACGTCGACGGACGTCACCGCGCGGTCCACCGACTCGATGACGCCGGTGCCGTCGGCGCCGAGGATCCACGGGGACGTGATGCTGACGCCGGGCAGTCCCTTCAGGAGGAAGAGGTCGAGGTGATTGAGTGCCGCAGCGCGCATGCGGATGCGGACGTCGCCGTCGCGGGTGAGTGCGGGCGTGTCGAGATCCTCGCGATACTCGATCTGCTCCAGTCCCCCGTGGGCGGAGATGGTGAGTCCTCGCATCCTATGCACTGGGGTTATATTGGTCGCGGAATGCTATGCGTCGGCCAGCGCATGCGAAAGTCGCCCAGGGCCGACCTCGAATTGCTCCGAGACGACGCCCTCATGACTGCAATCAAGGTTCCTCCGCTCGGCGAGTCGATCGTCGAGGCGACCGTGTCCCGCTGGCTCAAGAAGGAGGGCGAGGCGGTCGTCACGGGCGACACGCTCGTCGAGCTCGAGACGGACAAGATCACCGTCGAGGTGCCTGCGTTGGCGGCGGGTGTGCTGACGAAGATTGCCGCGAAGGACGGGCAGGTCGTGAAGGTGGACGAGCTGCTCGGGGAGATCGAGGAAGGCGCGACAGCCGCGGCTTCGGCGGCGGCAAGTCCGGCACCGGCTCAGCCCTCGGCGAGTCAGCCCTCGGCGAGTCAGCCTCAAGCGGCGGCGGCGGCTGCAGCGCCAACTGCCCAGCCGTCAGCGCCCAAGGCACCTCCTGAGGTGCGCGCTTCTCCCGCGGCGCAGCGGGTCGCAGCGGAAGCTGGCGTCGACCTCGGAAACGTCGCGGGAACCGGGCGCGGCGGTGTCGTCAGCAAGCCCGATGTGATCGAGCATGTGGCCAGTGCGGAAAAGGCAGCTCCCGCCGTCGCTGCGGCACCGCCGGCGCGACCGAGTGCGCCGCCCGCCCCCGCCCCCGTCGCCGCTGCCGCGACTGGGCCCGCCGCCGGCCCTGGCGAGCGCGAGACGCGTGAGAAGATGACGACGCGCCGGAAGCGGATCGCCGAGAATCTGCTGATGTCGCAGAGCTCGACGGCGACGCTGACGACGTTCAACGAGATCGACATGTCGGCGGTGAATGCGCTGCGCGAGCGGATGAAGGAAAAAGTCGAGAAGGAGCACGGCGTGCGGCTCAGCTTCATGCCGTTCTTCGTGAAGGCGACGTGCATGGCGCTCAAGACCTATCCCATCGCCAACTCGCAGATCGACGGCGACTCGATCGTCTACAAGCACTATGTGAACATGGGCATCGCGGTCGCGTCGGAGGCGGGGCTCGTCGTCCCGAACGTGAAGGACGCGGACCGGAAGGGGATGCTCGAGATCTCGCGTGACATCAGCGCGCTGGCGAAGAAGGCGCGCGAGGGCAAGCTGGCGATGGACGACCTCACGGGCGGCAGCTTCACGATCACGAACGGCGGTGTGTTCGGGTCACTGCTGTCGACGCCGATCATCAACTATCCGCAGGTGGCCATCCTTGGTCTGCACAAGACGCAGGATCGGCCGGTTGCGGTGGATGGTCAGGTGGTGATTCGGCCGATGATGTTTGTGGCGCTGTCGTACGATCATCGGGTGATCGATGGTCAGCAGGCGGTGCTGTTCCTCGTGCGGCTGAAGGAGCTGGTGGAAGATCCGGCGACGATGTTGGTCGACTGATCCGAACGAGCTCGTGTCGGCAGCGGCGCTTCCAGCGGAGGCGCCTTTGTCGTTTGGGACGGTGAGCGGCGCTCGTTAGCTTTCGTGCATACTTCACTCAGCGCACCAAATCATGTCTGATACTATGATCGCCGCCGACGTCGTCATCATTGGTGGCGGGCCTGGCGGGTACGTGGCCGCGATTCGCGCCGCGCAGCTCGGCCTCAACACCGTCTGCGTCGAGATGGACAAGACGCTCGGCGGAACCTGCGTCAACGTCGGCTGCATTCCGTC
>JBBQDT010000168.1:0-9805 GCA_038319955.1 Gemmatimonadales bacterium
GCCGCGACGCTCGCCCCACATGTAGTCCACGCGCGTCACGTTCGGCATGAAGAACCGGTCGGTATGCGTCATCACCTTGCCGTCCGGATTCAGCAGCCACTTCGTGAAGCCGATGGAGTCGTCGGGCTGGAAGTACTCCACGTGCACGGCGTCGTACGTGCGCTCGACCGTCGCCTCGGCACGTTTGGCCGTTCCAGCTTTTCGAAACCAGCCGCTGTGGACGAACGCCGTGTGCGGTACGTCCATGAAGTTCTCGACGAGATCAGTGACGTCGCCGTCGAAGGGAGTGAGCATGAAGTACGAGCTCCAACCCGCCTCACTGGAGTGCGGAAGGCGGAAGGGCTCCTTCGTCGTCGCGTTGTCCGTGTCGCCCATGTAGACCCACACGAGTCCATCCTGCTCGACGACGGGGAAGCGGTGAACGCGGCGTTCCACTCGTGGGGCCACCGCAGGACCTTCCGACGGCACGATGACGCACGTGCCGCTCGCGTCGTACGTCCAGCCGTGATACGGACATCCGATGCATCCGTCGAACAGCTTGCCGCCACTCAACGCGGCATTGCGATGGAGGCACCGGTCGCGGAGGGCGGTCGCGCGTCCGGCCTTGTCGCGAAACAGCACGAGCGGCTCCTCGAGGATCACGCTGGCGAATGGCGTCCTGTCATTCACCTGGCGCGACAGCGCGGCGACGTACCAGTTCTCATGCAGCGAGCCCACCTGCCATCGCATGATGTCCTGGCGCTCGGGCAGCGCGGCGGTGGTCACGGAAGCACCGCCTCGAGCGACCGCTCGAAACGATCGAGTGGACTCGCGCTTCCGAACACGTGCTCCCATCCCAACGAGGCGTCGAGCGCGGGTGGCTTGATCGCACCGGTTCTTTGCCCGCGCTCAGCACACACCCGCTCGTAGGTCGCGTGCGCACCGGCGACGTTGACGCCGCGCACTGGGCCAAGTTGGCCGAGCGAGCGGCAGAGATCGTAGTGATGTGCGGCGCATAACTCGAGGTCAAGGGCGTCCGCGAGTCGCTGTGCACCACACTCCTCTGCTTCGACGTACAACCGATAGTGTGCCAGTGTCGTCCCGACAGGAGCGCAGGGCGCGACCGAGGGACCTGCTTCAGGAGGAGTGGGCAACGACGGCGCGAGCATCGCGAATGTCGCGTGAATGCCTGTCGTCCGCATGGCAGCGCCGAGCGCACGTTCCACCAACAGCGCCGTGAGCTTCTCGCCGGCAATGTCGCTCGCCCTGTCCGCGCGGCCTTGAAACGACAGCAGTGGTGCGCAGTGCAGCATGCCTTCCACGCGCACGAGGTCGCGCAGCCGATAGCGATACAACCCGCCGCGCGTGGTGAGCGCCACTTCGTAGATGCCACCGACGTCCACCGCATGTGCCGGAAACGCGCGGCCGTCGCGCGGGTCGAGAAACTCGAGGTAGTGCGACGTCAGTGCGGCCACGGGCGCAGCGATCCCGAGGAGCGGAATGGAGACCACACCTTCAGTCGCCAGCAGTCCCTTGCCCTGAACCTCGACATGCGGAAAGCGTGCGTGCACTCCGGCCAACGCCCTTGCAGCGTGGCCTTCCGTCCAGCAGGAGATCAGTGCGAGGTTGCTCCAGACGAGTCCAAGGTCTTCCGGCGCTCGTCGGCCGAAGCGGCTGCGCAACTGCCGCGCGATGCCAGGGCGTGCTGGCAAGTCGCGCCGGATGCGCGCGGCGAGCGACGCCGGCAACGACACACTCAGCGTTCCATGCTCGAGGTCGTGCAGCAGCGTGTCGAACTGCTCGTCGAGCGCGGCAGCAAGCAGCGTGAGGAAACTTGGACTCCACACGGAGATCAACGCCAGGTCCGGCGCGGCGAGTAGCGCACGCAAGGTGAGGTAGCGGCACGTCGCAATGTCCGGTGCAGCCGAAACCGCCGCGGGCACAGCGAGCGCGCGACGCAGCAGCGCACGCAATGGAGCAGGGAGGTACTCCGCGTCGTCCTGGATACCGATCGGGATTCCGCCGTCCGTATGCGACGCTCGCCTGCCCGGCGGCGTGATGGCCCAATAGGCCTTGCCGCGAAGCAGCGCCGGCCGATGCGTGAGGAGGTCGAACAGCCACGGCATCAGCGCCGCCGAGAATTCCGCCTGGAGCGACGCGGTGTAGGGAATCAGCTTGAGAAACCCCGACGATCCTCCCGTGGGTTCCATGAACTCAACGGGATGATGCGTGAGAACATTCATTTCACCGGCAGCCACACGCGCCATCCAATCATCGAGCTCGTCGAAGACGACAAGTGGCACGCGTGCGGCGAACTCACGCTCGTCGCGAATGGCGGCAAAGCCGAATTTCCTGCCGTACGCGGTATCCGCATTGGCCCGGAGCGTCCGCATCAGAATGGCGCGCTGCGCTGTCGCAGGATCGCGTAGTGCTCCGCGGAACCGTGCGCGCGCACGCACTGCGCCGACGGCGGTCACGACGTTCGCCAGCGTCGCGATCATGCTCATCGCTTCGAGCCTCGATGCACGCTGCGCAGGAGCTTCACCCTGGCAATGCGGCCCATCGCACGCGCGACATCAGAAAGCCGCACGACCGCGAGACACGCGAGCTCCACGCCGTCCGCATGGTCCGCATTACGCTCGACGAAGAAGCGCACATGCGCATGCGCCAGTGCCGCCTGCGTCACCGGCGCGACGCCATCACGCACGCGCTCATGTGGAGTCGAATAGTGCACCACGCCGCGCGAGCGGTCGTATTGATCGCCGAAGCGCTCCGTCGCCAGATCGTCGAGCACTGCCCGCAACGCGATATCGTCTGCCTTGCCCACGCGAGGCACGGAGCGCGGAAACGAATTGGCCAGCAACAGGTAGGTGCGATACCCCTTCGACACGAGGAACCAGTACAGCGGCCGCCATGGCGCGCGCAGCTTGAGCCGCACGAGCAATCGCGCAAACGCGAGCTGTAACTGCTTCTGGCCCCAGTACTCGCGATCGATCACCGTGTCACCCGAGAACACCACGGTCGCCGGACCACTCGGTGTCGCTACTTCGCGCACGAGCACAGTGGAGAAGCCCTTGAGCGCATCGGTGGCGCTGTCGTACAGCAGGATGATGTGCTGCTTCTCCGCCAGGTCGTGCTCGAAGCGCTCTCGGCACGCGTTGTCGTACGCCGAGCGAAACAGGGTGAACGCGGCGGCACGCGTCCGCGAGTCGAGCGACGCAACCGTGATCGTCCGCGCGCACAATGCGCCGCGTGCAACGGACGCGCGCGACAGGCGCTCGAGTGGGATCGAAGTACCGGACATGGTTCGGGCTACGCCGGTCAGCGGTCGATGTTGCAGAAGCGGTCGATCTGGAACCGCGTCCGCCACGAGGCCGGCATCTCGATCGTACCGGCAGTGATCGTTCCGAGAAAGTCGCGATCGTACGCCAGGCCAAAGCGATGGCCCTGATGTTCCGGCAGGCGAGGATCGAGATACGTGCCGAACAGCCGGTCCCACACCGTGGTGAAGTTGCCGTAGTTGCCGTGCAGGTCCACGGTATGATGCAGCACATGCTCATGCGGCGAGGTGAGCGTGAGTGGGGCGAGCACCCGATGCGCGAGCCAGCCGCGACGCATGAATGACGAATGACTCGTCACCAACAGCGTGCTCGCCGCGAGCAGCGGAAGCTGGAAGACGGTCCAGCTCCACATCGGCCGGCCGGTGACACGCAGCGCCGCATACGTCAACGTTGCCGTCAATACGACGAGCGGCACCACGGTGAAAACGGCGAACGGTCGCACGCCAAGGCCGGGCATGGCCACGAAGATCTCGCTCGGCAGATGGTGGCTCTCGTGCGTGAACCAGAGCAACCGATGGTGGCTGAACCAGCGATGCCACGCGTAGTCCACGAAGCCGGCGACGAAGAAGAGCGCAACGACGACCACCCCGAAGCGCCAGCCCGTGGGTGCGCTCGCCGGCAGCGCACTGGGCGAAATCATCACGCGCACGCGATCGATGAGTGCATCCACTCGCGGCACGAGCGCGAACCCCGCGATCTGGACGGCGAGGAAGACAACGATGATCCCCAGCAGGAACAGCAGCGACGTCCGTCGCAGCGGCTCTCCGCCATGTCGCTCGGCGCGTGTCGCGTGACGATCGGCCAGGTCCAGGCCGAGGAACACGACCTGTACCGCTGCCGAGGCGCCGAGGAAGACGGCGAGTGTCACGCGGTGGCCGGTCGTGCGCGCGCGGCGCGCCAGAGCAGGAAGAGCAGCACCGCCTGTGCGGCCATCAGCACCATGTTGAACGTGTTGTGGCTTGCCGGAATGCCAAACGCGCTCGTGAGTACGCCGCCGAACACCACGCGATGCAGCGAACGAATGATGAAGAGTCCGATGAACCCGAAAATCACCGCGTCGTATCGCTCGGGATCGCGCGCCGCCACGGCCGCGAGAAAGCCAAGCACGATCATGAACGCGCCGAGCGGGTGCAGGATATAGACGAATTGAGGCGTCCAGTCGACGGTCGCGCCGTAGCCCGCGGCGATCATCTTCGTGAAGTCGTCCGACAGGTTCACGGCAAGGCCGACGAACAGGTGGAAGATGGCGATCAGCCATAGGTACGCCTTGAGCGCTCGCTGCGCAGTGCTGGGCATGTGTGGTGTCCTGGAAGTGGGAGGACCGACGTGCTCGTGCGAGTGAATGCAGTCCAATGGCCTCCCCCGTCAAGCCAGAACATGGGCCAGTGGCGTCAGTCTGCGGTCACTTGTCGGTCAACTCGTTGCGACATCACCAGATGGCCAGAAAACGGCAAGCGTGTGCAACCGCTGGATGGTCGGCGGAAAGCGGAACCGGGGCGCCACTGGTGAGCGCCGCAACTGCGTTGCGCAGAGGGCATTTCTGCAAATTTCCCGTTTCTGGAGAGAACCAATCGGTCGCGCCGAGAGTATTGCATGTGTAGGCTCTGCTGTACTTCGTTGCGACTCCGACCCATCGAGCGAAACCAATGATCAACGTTGCCCTCCGCGCCTTTGCGCTGTTGTCCTTTGCTGCCGCGCCCGCTTCCGCGGCTGTCGCGTCGACGCCTGTCGTGCCCGCCCCGCTCGACACCGTGGTCTTCGGCGGCGGCTGCTTCTGGGGCGTGCAGGCGGTCTTCCAGCATGTGAATGGCGTCGTGAGTGCCACCTCCGGTTATTCGGGCGGCACCAAGGCGCGGCCGAGCTATGAGGAAGTGAGTACGGGAACCACCGGACACGCCGAGGTCGTGCGTGTCGTCTTCGATCCGTCGAAGGTGTCGTACAACAAGCTGCTCGACGTGTTCTTCACCGTGACGCACGATCCCACACAGCTCAACCGTCAGGGTCCCGATCACGGCACCCAGTACCGCTCGGCCATCTTCTACAAGACCGACGCGCAGAAGGCAGCGACGCAGGCGTACATCGCGCAGCTGTCGAAGGCCGGTACGTACAAGGGCGCGATCGTGACGCAGGTTGCGCCGATGCCTGTCTTCTATGTCGCGGAGTCGTATCATCAGGACTACGCGACGATCCACCCGGACGAGCCGTACATCAAGTACAACGATGCACCGAAGGTCGCTGCGCTCAAGCAGCAGTATGCGGCCCTGTGGACGGACAAGCTCGCGGCGCACTGAGCCGGCTCATTGCGAATCACGAATTGCGAACGGACCCCTCGAGGGGTCCGTTTTCTTTTCTCCGAGCGCCGCGTAAGTCTCCACGATCAGCTGAAAGTCGCGAATTCCAGCATCGGAGATTGTCGAAAACCTCTCCGTCCTCTCCGTTCACTCCGTTCAATCGATGTTTCAGAACCTCCGATGCCTTTCTCCTGAGATCGGAGAGACTACCAACTCCACCGTCGACGACCTGTGCAGTCTCTCCGACGCTCGCCTATGAGACGCGGTTGCCGCAACTCGAGCATCGGAGATTGTCGAACACCGATTGAACGGAGCTGACGGAGTGAACGGCAGACCCGCCGAAGACTCAGTCGGACACGCCAGGCTTGTCGCGCACCGACATCATCGTCCCCTGCAGGATCGCGAACACTGTTTCGTTCCCCTCGTCGAGTGAGCGCAGCTCCCCTGAGACGACCGTCACCGTCCGCCCCGCGCGGATGACCTTCCCGATTGCGAGGAACTCCCTGCTCGCCGCCGGAGCAAGGAGGTTCACCTTGAACTCCACCGACAGCACCGCCGCGCCGGGCTCCATCAGCGTCAGCGCCGCATAGCCGCAGGCGCTGTCCACCACCGATGTCACCGCGCCAGCATGCAGGAAGCCGTGCTGCTGCGTGAGGTCGGCCCGATGCGGCACCGCGATGTGCACCTCGCCTGGCACGATGTGCACGAGCCGCGCGCCGAGCGTGGACATGAAGAGCTGCCTGGCGAAGCTCGCCCTGACGCGCGCCTCGAAATCAGGATCACGAACGACAGGCGCCTTCAAGGGCCGGAGTGGCCGGGCGCCGGCGTCTTCTTGAGGCTCATGCCTGCACTCCACCGTGCGGCACGCACGACCGTCTGCCACGCGGACGACTGCGGCGCGAGCAGATCGAAATGCCCGCCGCCCGCGATGACGTCCAGCTCTGCGCGATCGCCCGCCATGTGCGCACGCGAAAGAAACGTGCGACTCTGCGCGAGAGGCACGATGGGATCCGCGTCGCCGTGGACGAGTCGGATGAACACGCCCGTCGGCACACGATCGACAGGACTCACCGCGCGATAGCGCTGCGGCACCTGCTGCGGCGTGCCGCCCATCAGCGGCGTCACCGACTGGTTGCAACCGCCCGTTCCGGTGCTGTAATCGGCGAGATCGCTGATGCCGGCGAGGCTCACCACACCGGCGACCTTGAGCGGCGGCATCGACGAGCGAAACAGGCCAGTCGTCTCGTTCTGCTTGCGCGACGCAGCCCACAGCGCGAGTTGGCCTCCTGCTGAATGCCCCATCAGCACGACGCGATTCGTGTCGATCCACGGAAACTGTGTCGCGAGCTTGCGTACGTAGTCCACCGCGTTGGCAACATCATCGAAGGTGCCGGGCCAGCCGCCGTTCGCATCGCCAACGCGGCGATACTCGATGGTCCACACGGCAAATCCCTCGTGCACGAGCGCATCTGCCGCGTGGCCAACGTGCTTGAGATCGTACTGCGACCGCCAGCACCCGCCGTGAATGAGCACGACGATGGGGGTCGGATCGCTCCAGCGCGGAAGCCGGAGCTCCCCGAACTGGAGTGTCTCGGAACCGTATGCGATGCGGTGGTCGGCAGGGGGCGCCGGCGTGGCGACCAACTCGGAGTAGGCGATCATCTTTGCCGCTGGTTGGTTGTGCGTGCAGCCATACACCACACCGACACTCAGGAGGAGCGCCTTCGCCGCTCCAGTACCATTGCGCCCTCTCGTTCGCGGCGGAGAGTGCACTCCGGTCAGGGAGCCGTCGGCGCGTCACCCGCACGCTCGATGGAAATCGAGAACTCCTTCGCGAGGGCGATGATGGCACCAACGGCCATCCAGAATGGCAACAGCACCGCACCCGCCACCCCGGCATTGAGCGGCATGTCCAGCAGCGTGCGGCCTTCCGCGTTGCGAATCATGATGCGACGAACGTTGCCCTCACGGATCAGCTCACTGAGCGTTTCCTTGAGCTTGCCGGCGCTGACCTTGATCTCTTCCATGGGAGTTCCTGTGTGTGGAGCAGACGACCCGGTGCTCGAAGGAATTGAAATTCGCTGCATCGTCGTTACCTCTGTACGCGGTCTGTACCCGCCCTCGGCGCCACGAGCGCCTGGTAGACGAGCGTCGGAAACTTCGTGGCGATGTCCGTCCTGTTCGGAAGTTGATTGATCATGAACACGATGACGAGCCGCTCGGCGGGATCGACCTTGTAGGTGCTTCCGTACGCGCCGCCCCACCCAAAAGTGCCAACCGACGCCAGACCATCGGCGCCGAGCCTCTCGACCGACTCGAAGCCCAGCCCGAATCCCTTGCCGGAAGAATAGAGCGTGCCGATCTGGTTGGTCGTCATGAGGTCCACCATCTTCGGCGAGAGATACTGCACGCCGTTCATCTCACCGTGGTTGAGAATCATCGAGAGGAAGCGCGCATAGTCGTGGGCCGTGGACACCAGGCCGGCGCCACCCGCGAAATTCCTTCTCGGTCCGTCGACGTAATGGCCCTGGCCGCGCGCGCCGTCGGGAGCCCGAACGAGCTGTCCGGCGCTATCGGCATAGACGGTGACCAACCGTGCCCGCTTCGACGCCGGCAGGAAGAAGTACGTGTCGTTCATGCCGAGCGGCGCCGTGATGCGCGTTCGGATGAAATCGTCGAGCGGCATGCCCGAGGCGCGCTCCACCACGCACCCGAGGACGTCGATGCTGTAGCCGTAGACGAACGCCTCGCCCGGCTGCGCCACGAACGGCAGCGACGCGAGACGCTCCATCGTCGTGCAGATCGGCTCTTCCTTGTCGGCCGTGTACCAGCCCCACCCTGCGGCAGGGCCGAGCGCCTTCGCTTCGTACTGTCGGGCGACGATGGCGTCCGTGCCGTACGACATGCCCGACGTGTGGGTGAGCAGGTCCTTGATGGTAATGCGTCGCTTCGCGGGCACCGGGGTGCGTCCGCTGTCGGCGGCGAGTGCAACGGTGGTGCGAGCGAATTCGGGAATGAAGCGGGAGACGGGGTCGGTCAAGGCGATCTTTCCCTCCTCCACGAGCATGAGGACGGCCGTGCTCGTGATCGCCTTGGACTGCGAGGCGATCCGGAAGATGGCGTCGTTGGTCATGCGCCGGCCCGACTCCTTGTCGATGTAGCCGACCGACTTCTCGTACACCACCTTGCCGTCGCGCATGACGAGACCCACCGCGCCACCGATGCGGTTGGAGTCGGCGAACGACTGCATGAAGCGGTCGATCCGAGCGAGGCGATCCGGTGCGAATCCGGCAACTTGCCGCTGCGCCCCGAGCGCAGGCACAATGGTCGAGAGCGCGAACGCTGCGGCGAGCAGACGGCGCATCAGGGAATCTCCGTGGTCAGTGTCGGCATCCTGGCACCCGCATCGAGCAGAAGCTGCACGACTTCATCGTAATTGCCAATGCTCCTTCGCCAGCTGTTCTCCGAGCCGTGCAGCGCCCACCCGAGGGGCGTCATGTCGTAGGTGTCCCCACGAATCTCCACCGGCGCACCGTGCGCGAGGAGATCGCGCACGATCTCCGCATTGCCCATCCACGCCGCGTGGTGAAGCGCCGTGGCGCCGAGGTCCCCGCGGACGTCGAGCGGCCAGCCTGCATCGATCATGAGCCGTACGGTCGTGGCGTTGTTGGCCTGCGCCGCCACCGCCAGCAAGCGCTGCTCGTCCGGTGCCAGCTGCTTCGCGATCCGAGGATTCCCTCGCAGCAGCGTGCGGACGAGTGGCTCGTCGCCCACATCGCACGCCACGGCCAGCTTCATGGGGTCGGGCGTTCGCTCCATCAACAGCGCAAAGACGTCGTGGTGGCCGAACTCGCGGGCGATGACGTGGGCGCTCTTCTCGCCACCGAGCGTCCAGGTGTAGATCGTGCCGCCGGCGTGTGGATGCCGCATGGGGAAGTATGTCTTCGACACCCGCGTGTGGATCGACTTCGGGTCGTCGTCGAGGTAGCGGCGCACGAGGTCAGTGGCGCCGAGTGCAGCCGCCATGAGGATGTCGGTCGTGGCGCCGCGGGTCACGAGCAGCCGCGCCACGTCCTGCCGATCGCGGAGCATGTGCTGCGCGGGGGTCGACTCGTGGTCGATGTCGCGTGCGTCGATGTCGGCGCCGTGCGCGAGCAGGTACGTGGCGATCTCGGGGGTGCTCGCGAAGTGAAG
>JBBQDT010000169.1:0-9670 GCA_038319955.1 Gemmatimonadales bacterium
GCAGGTCCGGAAGCCGACGGCAGCGAGGCCGCCGGCTGGCTCGCACTGTACGACGGACGACTCGGCGCGGCGCGCTCGATGCTCAAGACGTCGCGCGCGCCCAACAGCGACCTCGCGCTCGCCATGGCCATCGTTGCGCGGACGAAGGGGGACAGTGCCCCAAAGCTCGGCGCGGCGTTTCTCGCGATCGCTCGCGGCGACAGCGCGGGGGCGTCAGGCAAGTTCATCGAGGCGGCTTCGGCGCACCCCGAAGTCGCGCCCCCACTGCTGCTCATTGCGGCTCGCCTGCGTGCGGCGCGCGCGGAAGATGCGATTCCGCTCTGGCAGCGGATCGTCGCCGATCATCCCAACACGCCGGAAGCGGTGGAGAGCGAGCTCGAATGGGCGCGACTCCTCCGTCGGCGTGGCGACGTGGCGGGAGCGGTGACACATCTCGAACATCTCATTCTCAGCGCGCCGCAAAGCGCACTCCTTCCTCAAGCGCGGCGCGAGCTGGAACTAGCGCGCGGCGCAGTACCGCCGAGCTGATGTCAAACTCCTGTCGTCCCCAGCGCACGCATTGTCGTCCCGTGCGCGAACGCTGTCGTCCCGAGCGCGGCGTGGGACCTGCCCAGTGGCTGTGCCGCATCTGGTTGATCGCACTGCTCATCGCGATGCCCTTCGCCGCGCACGCCCAGCGCCTGCTCATCCCGATGGACGACGGCCAGACGAATCATCTCAAGGCATACGGCCTCACCTACAACGCGATGAAGACCGGCGTGCAGGCCGAGTGGCTCCTGAACTATCGCGGTGGCTCGTTCCTGCTGCCCGATGCGCCGGAGCTGAGGCGTCGCGCCGCACTGGACGGCATCTCCGTGGAGACCGTCTCGGACGCGCAGCTCGCCACCCTCCGACGCGATATCGCCGCCGGCAACATGGAAAGTGTTCCGCTGGAGAAGGCGCCGCGCATCGCCGTGTACACGCCGCTCGAAGCGCAGCCATGGGATGACGCGGTGACGCTTGCGCTCCGGTACGCCGGCATCGAGTTCACGCCGATCTACGACGAGCAGGTGGAGCAGGGCGACCTGACGAAGTACGATTGGCTCCATCTGCACCACGAGGACTTCACGGGCCAGTTCAACAAGTTCCAGCTCGGCTATCGCGATGCACCGTGGTTCCGCGACCTCGTGGCGAAGAACGCGGCGATGGCAAAGAAGCTCGGCTATGCGAGCGTGCCCGGCCTCAAGAAGGACGTCGCCGAACGGATCCGCGCGTTCGTGGAGCGCGGTGGATTCCTGTTCGCGATGTGCGGAGCAACGGAGACCCTCGAGCTCGCGATCGCGGGCAAGGACGTCGACATCGCCGGCGAGTTCGCCGATGGTACGCCAATGGATCCCGACGCCGATTCGCGCATGCAGTGGAAGCGCTCACTCGCATTCAAGGACGCGCACCTGGAGCACTCGCCGTTCGTCAACTCGATGAGCGACATCGACGGCCACCAGGTCAACGTGCCGGGCCGCCGACAGCCACTCGGTACGTTCACGCTGTTCAACTTCTCCGCCAAGTTCGATCCGGTGCCGAGCATGCTGGTGCAGGATCACCGCAGCGTGGTGAACGACTATTACGGCGTGACCACCAGCTTCACGAAGGCGACTCTCAAGCCCGGTGACATCGTGCTCGCCACGGAAGAGGGCGCGCCCTGGGTGAAGTACATCCACGGCGACTACGGCAAGGGCACCTGGACGTATCTCGGCGGCCACGACCCGGAAGATCCGCAGCACGCCATCGGCAATCCGCCCACCGACCTGTCGCTGCACAAGAGCAGCCCGGGCTACCGGCTGATCCTGAACAACGTGCTGTTTCCGGCCGCGAAGAAGAAGCCGTTGAAGACGTAGAAGACGTCCGCCCTTCGGTTTATCTTCAGGGGTGCCAGTTCCCGCCCCGAAGCCGCCGGCGTCCAATCGCCTGAGCCGCCCTGCCTCGGCAGCAATGCGTGCGGCCATACGCATGGCGGGCGGCAACGAAGTCTGCTTCGTCTGCTCGCTGGATGAGGAGGGGCTCGTGCTCACAGCGCGCACGGTCGCACGGGGTAACGTCGCGAGCGTGCTGGCGCTGCCTGGTTTCGCCCGCCGCGGCGAGATGCTCGTGCACAACCATCCCTCCGGCCTGCTCGAGCCGTCGGGCGCCGACTACGACGTCGCCCTCCGGATGCACGACGACGGCATCGGCTTCGGCATCATCGACAATGATGCGAAGCTGCTCTATGTCGTGGTCGAGGTACCGCGCGCCGACGCGCACACACGGCTGGATCCCACATCGGTGGCGCACGATCTCGGGCCCGACGGTCCGATCGCCACGCAGCATGCGCGCTACGAAGATCGAGCGAGCCAGCGCGCCATGGCCGCGACCATCGCTCGAGTCTACAACGACGGCGGCGTCGGCCTGCTCGAGGCGGGCACCGGGGTGGGTAAGTCACTCGGCTATCTGGTACCAGCGCTGCGGTGGGCCGCCGCAAACGGCGAGCGCACGGTGGTGTCCACGAACACGATCAACCTGCAGGAGCAACTCGTCGGGAAGGACCTGCCCTTCCTCAAGCTCGCACTCACGGACCAGAAGGTGCGATTTGCGCTGCTCAAGGGCTGGCGCAACTACCTCTGCCTCGCACGGCTGGAGCAGGCCATGGGAGGCGCCGCACAGCTCTTCGACGATGGGATGGCCGGCGAAGTCGCGAGCATCGCTGCGTGGGCAGCACGGACATCCGACGGCTCGCTCGCCGACCTGCCCGTCCCGCCGCGATCCGAAGTCTGGGACGAGGTCGCGGCCGAGCCGGACGTGTGCACGCGGATGAAGTGTCCGCACTTCGACAAGTGCTTCGTCTTCAAGGCGCGTCGTGCGGCGGCGGAGGCGGACGTCATCGTCGTCAACCACCACCTGCTGCTGTCCGACCTCGCGGTGCGTCGCGCATCGCAGAATTGGGACGACGCCGCGGTGCTTCCCGCCTACGGACGCCTCGTCGTGGACGAAGGCCATCACCTCGAGGACGCAGCGGCGTCGCATCTCGGCAGCACCGTCACGCGACGCGCGCTCGTGCGCCTGGTGGGCCGGCTCGACCGCCGGGGAAAGGGCTTGCTTCCCGCCCTCGCGATGAAGCTGATGATGAGCAAGGACCTTCTCAGCACCGCGAGCCTCGACCTGCTGGAGTCACGGCTCGAACCGGCGGTGAAGGCGCTCTTCCAGAAGAGCGATTCGCTGTTCGAGTTGCTCGACGCATTCATCGACGAGGCGGGGCAGCCCGTCGTTCGGCTCACCCAGTCGTTCTCGACACACCCCATCTGGAAGGCGGGCCTCAAGGTCGCGCTCGACGATACACTCGGCGAAATCGCTTTGCTGCAGGAAGGGCTGCAGCTCGTGCGCGAGCGCATCGAGGGCAGCGCCAAGCTGGATGAAGAGCTTGCGCCGCTGATGAGCGAGATGCGCTCAGTGACGCGGCGGCTGCAGGTGGCGGGAGACGGGCTGCGGCGTGCGCTCACACCGCCCCCCGATGACGATTCCGTGCGATGGATCGAGGTGCGTGGCCGCGAACGCTCGGTGGCGGTGTCGTGCGTGCCGCTGGATCTCGCGCCCATCTTGCGGGAGGACCTGTTCAAGCGGCTCGACAGCACCATCGTCACCAGTGCGACGCTCACGGCGTCCACGGGCGACGTCGCTACGGATGCGCACCGTTTCGACTTCCTCGCCGCTCGCCTGGGGCTCGACGAGCCGGATGCGCTGCCGACCACCGCCGTCTTCCCCTCGCCCTTCGACTTTGCGTCGCAATCGCTGCTCGTGATTCCCTCCGACGTCCCCGCGCCGAACGTGGATGCGGACGGTCATCGTGCGGCGGTGACGCGGATCGTGCTCGATGTCGCCGAGGCGTCGGACGGCGGATTATTCGTGCTCTTCACGAGTCATCGCGAGGTGCGTCAGCTTGCGAGCGAACTGCGCGCGCGCGGCACGGAGCGGCGCTGGCCATTGCTCGTGCACGGCGAAGAGAGTCGCGATGCGTTGCTCAGCCGCTTCCGTGAGTCCGGGCAGGCGCTGCTGCTCGGCACGGCGTCATTCTGGGAGGGGGTCGATGTTCCCGGCGACGCGCTGCGCGGACTCGTCATCGCGAAGCTGCCGTTCCGCGTGCCGACCGAACCGGTGACGGCGGCGCATTGCGAGGCGATCGACGCTCGCGGCGGCAACGCATTCGCGGAATACATGCTGCCGCATGCATCGCTGCGATTGAAGCAGGGATTCGGGCGGCTGATCCGTACTGGCACCGATCGCGGCGTGGTGGTCGTGGCGGATCCGCGCATCGTGATCAAGCGCTATGGCCGCGGACTGTTGGCGGCACTGCCTCCCGCGACGCGGGTCATCGGTCGCTGGTCCATGCTCTCCGAGCGCGTCCGTGAGTTCTATGGAGCACCGCGGCGCGCAGTGGGCTGACGCAGCGTGCCCGTCCGCCGCCGCGGTCCCAGGGTCGGCGGCTCACGCCGGGTCTATTAAGTTCAAGAATGCCCAATCTCTCACCCTCGAAGATCGTCTGTGTCGGGCGAAACTACGCCGCACACGCCAAGGAACTCGGCAATGACGTTCCGAAGGAGCCGCTGATCTTCCTCAAGCCTCCCTCGAGCATCATTCGCGGCGGGGAATCCATCCGCCTCCCAACGGTGTCCAAGCAGGTGGAGTACGAAGGAGAGATCGGCGTCATCGTGGGAAGGCGGTTGTACCGGTCAACGGCCGCCGATGCGCGCAACGCTGTATCGGGAATCGTGGCCGCCAACGACGTGACGGCGCGTGATCTCCAGAAGTCCGATGGACAGTGGACGCGCGCGAAGGGGTTCGACACCTTTTGCGCGCTCGGCGAGATCGGAGCGGTGCCTGCGGAACTTTCTGCGCTCACCGTGACGTCGCGAGTCAATGGCGTGGTCAGGCAGCAGGGCCGTGCGTCGGACATGGTGTTCGACATCCCGGCACTCCTGTCGTTCATCTCGGGCATCATGACGCTCGAGCCTGGCGATCTCGTCCTCACCGGGACGCCGGACGGAGTAGGGACCCTTGCCCCCGGCGACGAGGTAGAAGTGGAGATCGCCGGCGTGAGCCGAGTCAGCAACCCTGTCACCAGCGACGCCTAGTGCCGCCGTTCGCGAAGCGATTCACCACTCTCCCGGAATATCCGCTGGCGAACATCCCGCAGCGGAAGCGCGAGCTACTCGAGCGTGGCGTGGACATCATCGACCTCGGTGCCGGCGACGCGGACCTCGCGCCACCCGCCGGAGCGCTGTCGCGCATGCACGAGGCGGTGGCCGAGCCTGCGATGAGCCGCTACGGCTTCGGCATGGGCTACCTCCCGTATCGCCAGGCGGTGAGCGCGTTCATGCTGAAGCGGTTTGGTGTGCGCTGCGACCCGATGACGGAAGTCGTTCCCCTCATCGGCAGCAAGGAGGGCATCTCGCACCTCGCGTTCGCGTACATGGAGACAGGCTCGGTGGGCATCATCCCGGAGCCCGGGTACAACGCGTATCAGGGCGGCACGCTGCTCGGCGCTGGCGAGGCGTACAAGTATCCGCTGCGGCCGCGCACAAAATTTCTCGTCGAGCTCGATGAGATTCCGGACGACGTGCTGAGCCGCACGCGCATCCTGTACCTCAACTATCCGAACAATCCCACGGGCGCCGTGGCGCCGATGGAGTACCTCGAGCGCGTCGTGAAGACCTGCCGCGAGCGTGACATCCTGCTCGTCTACGACAATGCGTATTCGGAGATGGCGTTCGACGGCTACGTGCCGCCGAGCATCTTCGAGGTGGATGGTGCGCGGGACGTGGCGATCGAGTTCCACTCGCTGTCGAAGACGTACAACATGACGGGGTGGCGCTGCGGCTGGGCCGTGGCGCGGCGGGAGGTGGCGAGCGCGCTCGCCAAGGTGAAGTCATTCGTCGACACGGGGCAGTTCATGGCCGTGCAGGCGGCGGGCGAGGCTGCGCTCGAGAGCTGGGAGACGTTCGTGCCGGCCAACGTGGCGATCTTCAAGGAGCGTCGTGACGCAGGGGTAATGGCATTCCGGGCGGCGGGCTTCGCCTGCGAGGTGCCGCTCGCCACCATGTACCTCTGGATCAAGCTGCCCGAGGGCATCGCATCCGCGACGTTCTCCGAGCGGCTGCTCGAGGAGGAAGGCGTAGTGGTGATGGCGGGGTCGGCGTTCGGTGCGGGCGGTGAAGGGTTCTTCCGCATCTCGTTCATCCAGCCGCCCGCGCGCATCGCCGAGGCGGCACGACGCGCCGGCCGCGTCCTGTCGAACATGATGGTGGGCGCCAGCTGATGAAGAAGCGTCGCGAACCAGCACCGCTGATCCTGTCCATCGTCATTCACGTGGCGGTGGCGTTCGCGATCCTGAATGCCGCATTCCATTACGATTTTTCGCAGCCACTCACGCAGCGGCCCATTCCTCCGAACGCAGAGCAGGTCACCTACGTCACCGCGCGTCCCAGCGGTGGCGTCACGGGCGGTGCGGATACGACGAGCGCGCCGGCTCGTGCGACGACGCCGTTGCGCGGACTCGTGGCTCCGGTCACAACGCCCACCGCCTTGCCGCCTGTGCCGACGAACGCTGGCCAGCCCGGTGGGGTGGACGGGGGCCGTGGTCGCGCTATCGACGCCGTGAGTGCCACGACGGGGATCGTGCCGGGCGAGGTGGATCCGCGGCTCGCACGTGACGCGCACGAGTTTTTCCCGGCGCCAAAGACCCACGCCGAACGCGTGGACAGTGCGGTGCGCGCGAGCATCTATGCGTACAACGACTCGGTAGCGCGGGCGATGGCGGCAGCGGGGAAGAAGCCGGGCGACTGGACGTTCGAGAAGAACGGGCAGAAGTGGGGCATCGACGGCAACAAGATCTACCTTGGCAAGTTCGCCATCCCGAGCGCGGTGCTCGCGGCGCTGCCCATTCGCATTCAGGGCAATCCTGGCGAGGCAATCAATGATCGCCTCGTGACAACGCGTCGGGCGGACCTGTTGCTTCACGCCGACGCGGCGTTCCACGACAACGAGTTCAAGTCGGCGGTGAAGCGCATCCGCGAGCGGAAGGACAAGGAGCGGAAGGAGAAACAGATCGGCGATCCGGACAGGCCGATCGCGTCGAATCCGGATCTGGTTCCCTAAGCCACACAGCAAAAGAACAGGTCCCTCACTGCGTTCGGGACGACATCATCTGTCGTCCCGAGCAGAGCGAGGGACCTGCTAATAGTCGACGCGTCCTTCTAATTCAGGTTCGTGTCGCTGGCGACGGGTAGGTTCGGCTGCGGAGCATGTTCCATGAACGGCCGAAAGACCCCGCACACCACACCCAACACGGCGAAGTCGTCCTTCGGGCCGACCTCGATGGCGCGGTCGGCGTCGTTGGCCGGCTCCAGCACGATGCTCGCACCTCGATGCGTGAGCGTCTTCACCGTGGCGTCCTCGCCGAGTCGAGCAGCGACGATGTCTCCGTCCTTGGCGCGCGTGGACGGCGAGACGAGCACGTAGTCCTCGGAGAAGATGCCGCGCCCGATCATGGACTCGCCCTTGACTCGCAGGAAGAAGACGTCGTCGCTGGGGAGGAACCGGCGGTCCATCGTGATGAAGCCGAGGCGATGGTCGGGCAGCAGGGCCGGCTCACCGGCGTGGACGCGCCCGTAGTACGGCACAGGCTGCGTGCTCGCCTGCCCGGAATGACCAACGATGCGAACGCCGCGGGAGCGCGACTGGTCGCGCTCGATGAAGCCCTTTTGCGAGAGCGATCCCAGGAGGTCGCTGACCGTCTTGGTCGACTTGATGCGAAACTTCTTCGCTATCTCGCGAATGCTGGGCTGATACGTGTTTTCCGCGAGGAAATCGATGAGGTAGTGGTATACCCGTCGTTCCAGCGGAGTGAGCGGCTCCGTCATGGTGCCTCACCGGCATCACTAGTGTGACATTTCGGGCGGCTGACCCGATTCGTGCAACTTTCGCGCTAATGTACTCGTCCAGGCGCCGGACGCAACACTTGTTTGGTATTCCTTCAAATCTTCTCGTCGAGAAGTGCGAGTGCCGCCTCGATGCGCGCGAGTGACCGGTCGCGGCCGAGCAACTCCAGCACCTCGAAGATGCCGGGACTCGCGCTCACGCCCGTGAGCGCAACGCGCAATGGCTGAAAGATCTTTCCGGCCTTCTCGGCAAAACCCAACTGCCCGGCACGCATGCGCAACGCCTCTTCCATCGCTGCCGGCTCCCAGACCGGCAGTGCGGCCAGCGCATCATGTACCCCGCGCAGGATTGTCGCAGTAGCCGTTCGATCCTTCCACTGCTTCGCCACCGCATCAGCATCATATGCGACGGCATCGCGAAAATAGGTCGCCGCTTGCCGGACGATGTCGTCCACCGTGCGCGCACGCACCTTCAGTTGCGCGAGCAAGCTGAGATACCACGCGCGGCGATCCGTGAGCTCGGCGTCCGTCGCAAGCCCCGCAGCGACGAGCGCCGGGCTGACCAACGATATCAGTGCCTCGTCGGACACGAGGTTCAGGTGCTGTCCGTTCATCCACTCGAGCTTCTTCGTGTCGAAGATCGCGGCCTTTTTCTGCAGGCCCGCCGTATCGAACAGCGCGATCATCTGCTCGAGCGTCATCACCTCGATGTCGTTGCCCGGCGACCAACCGAGCAGCGCGAGGAAGTTGAGCATCGCGCCGGGAAGGATGCCGAGGTGCCGGTAGTCGCCCACTGCGGTGGCGCCGTGCCGTTTGCTCAGCTTCTTCCCATCCAGCCCGTGAATCATCGGCAGGTGCGCGAACTGCGGCAGCTCAGCGCCGAGTGCCCGATAGAGCTGGATCTGCTTCGGTGTGTTGGAGATATGGTCGTCGCCGCGCATGACGAGCGTGATGCCCATCGCGATGTCGTCGCTGACGACGGCCATGTTGTAGATGGGTGTTCCGTCCGTGCGGAGGACGATGAAGTCCTCGATGTCCTTGTTCGGGAAGGCGATGGTCTCGTGGACGAGATCCTCCCAGCTCGTGGTGCCCTCGGGCACGCGAAAGCGCACCGTGAACGGCATCGCTGCCGCCACTCGGCGATCGATCTCGGCAGGATCGAGCCGATCGCAGCGCCGGTCATACTTGAAGCTCTCGCCATTGGCCTCCGCGTCGGCGCGACGCTGGGCGAGCTCCTCCTGCGAGCAGAAGCAGCGATAGGCGGTTCCATTCGCCAGGAGGCGCTGTGCGTCGGCGCGATGACGCTCGAGCTTCGCACCCTGATAGACGACCGTCTCGTCCCAACCGAGGCCGAGCCACGCGAGGCCTTCGAAGATGGCACGTGTGCTGTCGTCGGTGCTGCGGGCCTTGTCGGTATCCTCGACGCGCAGGAGAAACTGGCCACCGTACTTGCGCGCGTAGAGCCAGTTGAAGAGCGCCGTGCGTGCGCCGCCGACGTGCAGGTAGCCCGTGGGCGACGGCGCGAACCGAAGCCGCGGAGTGACAGCGGGTGAACTCATGTGATCCGCTCGATCATGCGGGAAATGAAAGAAGGCCCGACGCGGGCGGCGGCGGGCCTTCCACAACGGAGAGGGAGGGATTCGAACCCTCGATACCAGTTTCCCAGTATGCCGGTTTAGCAAACCGGTGCCTTCAGCCTCTCGGCCACCCCTCCAGGACGCAACGTG
>JBBQDT010000170.1:0-9653 GCA_038319955.1 Gemmatimonadales bacterium
GCTTCTCGTCAACTGGCAGGACCGCGACAACCCGCAGGCCGGCGGCGCCGAGATCCACCTGCACGAGATCTTCGGCCGTCTCGCGGCGCGTGGGCATGAGGTCACGCTGCTCTGCGGCGGTTGGCCGGGCAGCGAGCCGACGACGACCCTCGACGGCATCCGAGTGATTCGCGTCGGCACGCGACACACCTTCCCCTTCCTCGCGAAGAAGCACTTCGCGCGCGAGCTCGCGGACAGGAAGTTCGACCTCCTCATCGAGGACGTGAACAAGGTGCCCCTGTACACCCCGAGCTGGGGCGGACCACCCGTGGTCGCGCTGGTGCCGCATCTCTTTGGCGGCACCGCCTTCCAGGAGCTCGCCCCACCGCTCGCCGCCGCCGTCTGGCTCGCTGAACGCCCACTCGGCCGCGCTTATCGCGGCGTGCCCTTCGAGGCGATCAGCATGAGCACCGCCGACGACCTCGCCGCGCGTGGCATCCCGCGCGACACCATCGAGGTGATCTACCCGGGCGTGGACACGGTCGGCTACACCCCACTGGACGGCTCCCGCTCGCCGACGCCGGTGTTTGCCTACCTCGGCCGCCTGAAGAAGTACAAGGGCGTGCATCTCGTCATCAGGGCGTTCGCCGCGATGAAGCACCCGACGGCGACGCTCGAGATTGCCGGAGCCGGAGACTTCCGTTCTTCGCTCGAGCGGCTCGCCAGTTCGCTTGACCTCGGTGCGCGCGTGCGGTTTCTTGGGCGTATCGACGAGGCGGAGAAGCTCTCGCTGCTTCGTCGTGCGTGGGGTCTCGTGTTCGCGTCGCCGAAGGAAGGGTGGGGCATCACGAATCTCGAGGCGGCGGCCTGCGGCACGCCGGTCGTCGCGTCGAATTCGCCAGGCATTCGCGAGTCGGTGCTGGATGGGGAGTCTGGCTTTCTCGTGCCGCATGGCGACACGAAGGCCATGGCTGCCGCGATGTCGCAGCTGGCGAGCGACCCCGCGCTGGTCGTCAGGCTGGGAGTGCAGGCGCGTGGCTTCGCGGAGACGTTCACCTGGGAGCGCGCCGCCGAGGAAACGCACCAGCATCTGGAGCGGGTACGCACCTCTTACCCTCGAGGTTGATCGACGCGTGAGCACCACCCTGAAGGTCGGCGCGCTGTTCGAGCAGCTCCGTGACCTGCTCGAGTTGCAGCGTGTGCCGGGCACCGACGGTCTCGATCGCCTCGTCACAGGCGCAGACGTCTCCAGTCCGGGGCTCGCACTCGCCGGCTTCGTCGCGCGCTTTCCCGCCGAACGCATGCAGGTGTTCGGCGAGACGGAGGTGACGTATCTCCGCTCCCTCGACCCCGCGACGCGGCGCGAGAACCTCCAGAAGTTCTTCTCGTACCCGTTTCCCGTCCTCTTCGTCACGAAGGGCCTCGAGCTACCCGTCGAAGTCATCGAAGAGGCGATCAAGTTCGAGGTGCCGATTCTTCGCTCGACGCTCAAGACGAACGAGTTCTACATCCGCGCCAAGCCCTGGTTCGAGGATACCTTCGCGCCACAGACCACCCTCCACGGTTCCCTCGCCGACGTGTATGGGGTCGGCTTGCTGTTCGTGGGGCAGAGCGGCATCGGCAAGTCGGAATGCGTGCTCGATCTCGTCGAGCGCGGCCACCGTCTCGTCGCCGACGATCTCGTGTTCGCCCGCAAGCGTGGCAACGACATCCTGCTCGGCCGCGGCCACGAGCTCCAGCGACACTACATGGAGATCCGCGGCGTCGGACTGGTGGACATTCCCGCTATCTTCGGCATTCGCGCCGTGCGCCAGCAGAAGCGCATCGAGGTGGTCGTCGAGTTGGTGGAATGGCAGGAAGGGGCAGAGGCGGAACGCACCGGCCTCGACGGCCAGACCACCGACATCCTCGGCGTGCCGCTGCCGCGCATCACCGTCCTGCTCAATCCGGGAAAAAACATCACCGTCGTCGCCGAAGTCATCGCCATGCATCACCTGCTCAAGTGGTCCGGCATCGATCCGGCCGAGCGCTTCAATGCCGCCTTGATCAAGCAGATGCGCGGCAAGTCGGAGATCCAGCGCATCCTGCGTGAAGACCATGAGTGACAAGCCCAAACGCGGCCTCGTCGCCGGTCACGCGGATTTCGCGGCCGGCCTGATCGGCGCCGTCGAGATGATCTCCGGTTGTGGCGACGTCCTGATTCCCATCCAGGTGCGCGGCCTTTGCGGCGACGATATCCAGAAGCTGCTGTACGACACGTGCGTGGAGTCTGGCGTGCGGGTCATCTTCACCGACCTTCAGGCGGGCAGCTGCACGATGGCGTCGCGCCGCGTGCTCAAGCAGCTGGGCGAAGGATTGCTCGTCGCCGGCGCGAACCTGCCCATGCTGCTCGATTTCGCGATGTCCTCGACCGAGGATGCGATCGAGGCGGCGAAGGCTGCTGCCGAGCGCGGACGCGCGGCGGTGAGCGTGCACGGGGCGCCGCCGTGACCCTCGTGCTGAACCGAATCGACGATCGCCTGATTCATGGCCAGGTCGTCGTGGGTTGGGGACAGCCGCTCGACGTGAAGTTCATCGTGCTCGTGGACGATGCCGTCGCGAGCAGTGACTGGGAGCAGGAGCTCTATCGGATGGGCGTTCCGCCGGAGATGGAAGTTCGGTTTCACTCGGTTGCCGATGTCGTGCCGCTGCTCGATGCGTATCGCACCGAGCGGCGCCCGGGCATCCTGCTCACCGGCGACATCGCCACGATGCGGTCGCTCGTGGCAGATGGTGGTGTGCGCGACGTGAACATCGGCGGCATTCATCATCGCGCCGGGCGCATCCAGCACCTTCGCTACGTCTTCCTCACACCGCAGGAGCAGGACGCCTTGCGCGAGCTCGCGGAGCTCGGCGCGGTCGTCACGGCGCAGGACGTTCCTGCCGCGCGCGCAATGCCGCTCGAGGAGTTGCTCGCCGCCCGGGAGGGGACGTGAGGGAACTGCTGCCGCTCGCGCTGCTTGGCGGCGTAATGGGCCTCGACGTCGTCTGCTTTCCGCAGATGATGTTCTCGAGGCCGCTCGTGGCAGCCACGCTTGCCGGTGCATTCGTCGGGGACGCGGCGATGGGCATCATCGTCGGGGTGACACTCGAGCTCATCGCGCTCGCCACACTGCCCTTCGGTGCGTCGCGCTATCCGGAGTGGGGATCGGCAGCCGTCGTCGGCGGGGCGATTGCGGGTGCCATGCATACCGAAGTGGTGGGGACGCTGACCGTCGCAGTCCTCGCAGGCCTCGCCACTGCCTGGGTCGGCGGCATGACGCTCGTGCGTCTGCGTCTGTGGAATGCCTGGCTCGCGCGGCGTCGCCGGCCTGCGCTCGACGCCGGGTCGCGGGACGCGGTGATCGGGCTTCAGCTCGCCGGACTCAGCGCCGACTTCGTTCGTGCCGCCCTGCTCACGTCCGTCGCCTACGCGCTCCTCTTTCCCGTCGCCCAGGCCACGCTCGGCGTGTGGTCGCTCGGCGAATCGCTGTCGCGCGGGTTTGTGGTGAGCGCCGCGGCCGGCGTAGCCTGCGCTGCCGCGTGGACCATCTTTCACTCCGCGCGCGGCGCCCGCTGGTATTTCGCCGGCGGGCTGCTGGTGGGCCTGCTCGTCCTCTACGTCCGATGACCACCGCCTCGCCGTCCACGGCTCCCGTCATCCGACTCTCCGCCGTCACGTGGGTGAACATCTTCACGCGCTGCCTCGCCATCCAGGGGTCGTGGAACTACGAGTCCCTGATCGGCAACGGCGTGGGGTTCTGCGTGGAGCCAGCACTTCGCCAATTGCCCGGTGGCGTGCACGGAGCCGCCTTCAAGGAGGCGATGGCGCGGGAGAGCGCGTACTTCAACGCGCATCCGTATCTCGCCAACGTGGCCGTGGGCGCGCTGGCCCGCGCCGAATTGTCGCTCGTACCGCCCGATCGCATCGAGCGCTTTCGCACAGCGCTCTGCGGGCCACTCGGCAGCGTGGGCGACCGGCTCATCTGGGCGGGGTGGCTACCCTTTTGCTCGCTGGTCGCATTGCTGGCGTTCGGCCTTCGTGCAACGCCTATCTTCGTATTGACGCTGTTCCTGCTGCTTTACAACGCGGGTCATCTCGCGCTTCGTATCTGGGGGCTGCACGTGGGTTGGACCCGCGGACTTGCTGTTGCGTCCGCGCTTGCGAATCCGGTGTTGCGGCAGGGACCCACGCATCTCGCGCGGGCCGCAGCCGCAACCGCAGGACTCGCGATTCCACTCACGGCCGCTCGCCTGCTGGGACATCACGTTGCGCTGCTGGGTGTGGTGCTCGGCGCAGCGGCCATCGCGGCCGTGGTGCTGATTCGCCTGCACGGCCGCGTGGAAGGCTACAAGCTCGCCCTCGTGCTCGTCGCTCTCTTCGCCCTCGTCTCGGTGGCTCGCTGATGGTCGAACGCTCCGTCCAGATTCTCAACAAGAACGGGTTGCACGCGCGACCCGCCGCCGAGATCGTGAAGATTTCCGCCAGGTTCCAGAGCGAGATCACGCTGATCCGGGACGGCACGGAGGTGAACGGGAAGAGCATCATGGGCGTGATGATGCTCGCCGCCGAGTGCGGCGCCACGCTGCTGTTGCGCGCCGAAGGGGCGGACGCCGACGCGGCGCTCGACGCGCTCGACGCGCTCATCAAGAACAAGTTCGGGGAGCGCTAGTGGAGCGGAAGATCCAGGGCATTCCGGCATCCCCGGGGATTGTCGTTGGATACGTGCACCTCCTGCGGTGGGAGGTGCCCGAGGTGCGCCATCGCATCATACCGGACGAAAGCGTTGCGCAAGAGCTCACGCGCCTGCATGCGGCCATCACGGGCGCCAAGGATCGGCTCCGGCACCTGCGCACGCGCGTGGAAGGCACGGCGGGTGCCGAGGAAGCCGCCATCTTCGACGTCCAGCTCTCCATCCTCGACGATCGCGAGCTCACGCGCGGCGTCGAGGACCTGGTGCGGCAGAATCTCGGTGCGGAGAAGGCGTTCGATCTCGTGATGCTGGAGTGGCGCACGCGATTCGCGCGTCACGCCGCACCGATGCTGCGCGAACGGGTCGGTGACCTCACCGACGTCCACATTCGCGTGTTGTCGCTGCTGCTCGACCTGCCGGATCACGATCCCGTCGACCTCCCGCCCGGCGCGAACGCGATCCTCGTCACGCACGATCTGACGCCGAGCCTTACGGTGCAGCTCGACCGCAAGTCGATCATCGCCATCGCGACCGATGCGGGAACGCGTACCGCGCACGTGGCCATTCTCGCGCGATCGCTTGGGCTTCCGGCGGTGGTTGGCCTTCGCACGGCGACGGCGGACCTCAAGGGCGGCGAGCGCGTGGTGCTCGATGGCAGCACCGGCATGCTCGCCATCAACCCGACCGACGAGGAAATCGAGCGCTATCACGAACGGCAGCGCGAGGAGCAGCTCGCCGAAGCGGCACTCACCGACCTCGCCGCGCTCGAAGCCATCACGCTCGACGGCGTTCGCGTCACGCTGCGCGCCAACGTCGACATCCCCGAGGAGGCCGAGGCGGCCGCACGCAGCGGAGCAGAGGGCGTTGGCCTCATGCGCACCGAGTTCCTCGTCGTCGGCCGCGCGAGCATGCCCGACGAGGACGAGCAATATCGCGCGTACCGCCGTGTCGTCGAGGCGTTCGCAGGAATGCCGGTCGTCATCCGCACCTTCGACATCGGTGGCGACAAGCTGCCCATCGGTGGATTTCCCGCCGAGCCCAATCCGTTTCTCGGCTGGCGCGCCATCCGCATGTGCCTCGACCAGCCGGAAATGTTCAAGGTGCAGCTGCGTGCGTTGCTGCGCGCCGCCGTCCACGGCGACCTCCGCATCATGTTGCCGCTCATCGTCAGCCTCGACGAGGTGCTCGCCGCGCGCACGCTCCTCGACGAGGCGGCGGTCGAGCTCACGGAGCGCGGCGTGGAGTATCGCGCCGACGTACCGCTGGGCGTGATGATCGAGACCCCTGCGGCTGCCGTCGCCAGCGACACCCTCACGCGCGACGTGGATTTCTTCAGCATCGGCACCAACGATCTCGTGCAGTACACGCTCGCTGTCGATCGTGGCGCCGCGAACCTCGCGCCGCGGTTCACGCCGCTGCATCCCGCCGTGCTGCGGCTCATCAAGCGCACGGTGGAGGTCGCCGAGCTTGGCGACATCGAGGTCGCGGTGTGCGGCGAGATGGCCTCGCAGCCGCTGATGGCGTTTGCGCTCCTCGGGCTCGGCGTGCGCCAGATGAGCGTCGCACCGCGCTCCGTGCCACTGGTCAAGCGCATCGTGCGCAGCGTGACGGCGGCACACGCCAAGCTCGCCGCGTCGGCCGCACTGCGTGCACTCACCGCAGAGCAGGCGCGACACGAGTTGGCACGTCGATTGGCCGACGTCATTGGTGACGCGCCGTATCTCTACGACGGGTTGCCCGGCGACGGCTGAGTCGTTTTCTTTCCCCTCGGCCGTCATTCGACGGTATTTGGGCCCGGCAGCATGGTGTCGGGCCTTCTTTCTTCCTCTCCAACTGCCAGTGGGGAACACGCCGTGCACGATCGCAGTCTCTTTACCTCCGAATCCGTCACCGAGGGGCATCCCGACAAGGTCGCCGATGCCATCTCCGATGCCGTTCTCGATTGTCTTCTCGAAAAGGATCCCGCCGCTCGCGTCGCCTGTGAAACGCTGGTGACCACGGGACTCGCCGTCATCGCCGGCGAGATCACCACGTCGGCTTACGTCCATCTTCCCGACGTTGTGCGCGACACCATCCGTCGCATTGGCTACACGGACGCCGGATATGGCTTCGACGCCAACACCTGCGCCGTCATGAGCACCATCGACAAGCAGTCCGCGCATATCGCGATGGGTGTCGATACCGGTGGCGCCGGCGACCAGGGCATGATGTTCGGTTACGCAACGGACGAGACCGACGAGTTGATGCCGATGCCCATCATGCTCGCGCACCGGCTCACGAAGGCGCTGGCCGAACGCCGCAAGGACGGGAGCCTCAAGTGGCTCCGGCCTGACGGCAAGTCACAGGTCACCGTCGTCTACGAGGACGGCATCCCTGTCGCCGTGGACACGGTCGTCATCAGCACGCAGCACGCGGACAACATCACCAATCCGAAGATCCACAAGGCGATCATCAGCGACGTCATCGAGGCGACGATCCCGAAGGAGCTTCGGACGAAGAAGATCAAGTATCACATCAACCCCACGGGCCGCTTCGTCATCGGCGGACCGCAGGGTGATTGCGGCCTCACCGGACGCAAGATCATCGTCGACACCTACGGCGGCATGGGCCGTCACGGCGGTGGCGCCTTCAGCGGCAAGGATCCGAGCAAGGTGGATCGCTCGGCCTGCTATGCCGCGCGTTGGGTCGCGAAGAACATCGTCGCCGCTGGCCTCGCCAAGCGCTGTGAAGTGCAGGTCGCGTACGCGATCGGTGTCGCCGAGCCGGTCTCGGTGCGCGTGGACACCTTCGGCACGTCGAACGTCACCGAGGCACGCATCCTCGACGCGGTGAACGAGAACTTCGACCTCACGCCGAAGGGCATCACTACCGCGCTCGACCTGCGCAAGCCGATCTACAGCGCGACGTCCGCGTATGGCCACTTCGGCCGCACGCCAGAGAAGATCGGACGGGGCAAGTCTGCCGCGACCCTCTTCACCTGGGAGCGCACGGACAAGGCGGCTGCACTCAAGCGCTCGGCGCACACAGAGCGGTAGTCCCTGCTCGAATCCGGGCGCCGTGACCTTCGCGCCTGGATTTGGGTAGAATTCGACATGATCGAAGTCTTCGTCTCCCGCCTCGGCCTGGACAGCGCCTCGAGCTCGTACGTCGTAGTGCTCCAGGAGAAGGATGGCACGCGCCTGCTGCCCATCTGGATCGGACAGCCCGAGGCGGAGTCGATCGTGCTGCACATGCACAACGTCAAGCGCGCTCGTCCCCTCACGCATGATCTCGTGCGGAGCCTCATCCTCGGCCTCAAGGCGCGGCTGCGGCGCGTCCAGATCACGAAGGTCGAAAATCGGACGTACTTCGGCGAGATCCACCTCGAGCACGGCGAGGACATCGTCGAGATCGACGCGCGTCCGTCGGACTGCATCGCCATTGCCCTCAGGCTCGGGGCGCCGATCTATGCGGCGGAAGTGCTGCTCGTCGATCCCGGCGAGGAGGACGAAGCCGCGGACGACGACGACGACACTCCCGATTTCAGCGCATCCTCCGAGGAGCAGACCGAGGAAGAGCGGGAAGAAGAACGCGAGCGCGATGAGGAGCTGAGCGACGCCGAACGTCTGAAGCGGTATCTCGAGACGCTCCGCCCCGAGGACTTTGGGAAGTTCAATCCGTAGCCGACCGATGCGCGCCGTCCTCGTGCTGTCGGCGCTCCTCGGAGCGTCGGGCGTCGCGCTCGCGCAGCGCGGGGTGGATTCAGCGTCTCGCGTCACGCCGATGTCGTCCGTGAGCGGACGCGTCGAGTCGCCGCGCGGCAATACGACGACGCCGGTTCCCGGCATCTATGTCACGCTGCATCGCGTGGGCACGGACAGTTCGGGTCCGGTGGATTCCGTGCGCACCGACGCCGGTGGCAACTACATGATCCGCTATCGACGGCTTGTCGGCGATGAAGCGGTGTATTTCGCGGCCGCGGTGTTTCGTGGCATCGCGTATTTCTCGACGCCCATCCAGAGTGCGCGCGTCAGCGGTGACGAGGGCGCAATCACCGTGTTCGACACCACCAGCCGGCACGTCGACTTTCACGTGCGCGGACATCACATCGTCGTCAGTGCGCCTCGTCCTGATGGGGCGCGCGACCTCGTCGAGGTGTGGGAGCTGTCGAACGACACGACGGTCACCGTGGTGGGAAAGGACACACTCTCACCGGTGTGGAGCACCGCATTGCCGCGCGGTGCCACAGGTGTGCGTGCCGGTCAGGGCGACGTCAGCCCCGACGCCATTCAGGCGCGCGGCGATCGCATCGTCATGATCGCGCCGTTCGGTCCCGGCGTGAAGCAGGTGAGCTACAGCTACAGCATGCCGTCGTCGGCCTTTCCGCTCACCATCGCACTCGCTGAACCGACGACCGTGCTCGAGGTGCTGCTCGAGGAGCCGCTCGCACAGGTGACGGGAGCCGGCCTTCGCGCGATGGACGCCGCGACCACCAGTGGACGCACGTTCAAGCGCTTCCTTGGCCAGGATGCAGACGCCGGCGAGGCGGTGCACATCACGGTGCCCGTCACCACCGCGGCCACGCGCACGCGCGTGCTCGTCGTGCTCGCGGGTGTCATCGCGCTGATCATGGCCGGCACGCTCGCGCGTGCGCTCATGCGTCGCGGCGCGCGAGTGCCGTTGCCCGTCGCGCGGCCCGTCCACCAGGCCGACTCGCTCGTCGCCGCGATTGCCGCACTCGATGCACGCCGTGAGCACGGCGATCCCACGCTCGCCGACGATGTGTATGCCATTGAGCGACAAACGCTCAAGGCCAGGCTCGCTGAAGTGCTTGCCGCTGGGGAACGCGTCGTCTAGATTCGCCTTACAATTCAACGCGAACGGGGACACGGAAGCCGGTGAGATGCCGGCGCGGCCCCGCCACTGTAACGGGCATTTGTACGCGCACCCTCACACACGCCACTGACTGCGGTCGGGAAGGCG
>JBBQDT010000171.1:0-9553 GCA_038319955.1 Gemmatimonadales bacterium
ATGCCATCCCACTTCGGCTCGACGGTCCATCCGTCCAGCGGTGGAAGGTCGCCTGTCGGCGACGCGAGCATCGGGGCAGGGGCGCGCGCCATGGACGTCTATGCCGACTTGCGAGGCCGCGTCGACATCTTCGCGGCGGTCTTCTTCGTGGTGCGCTTCTTCGTCGCGGATTTGCGAGTCGCGGACGACTTTCCGCCGCGCTTGGTGCTTGCATCGAGGCTCTGTTGGAGGCGACTCACGAGGTCGAGCACCTTCGTGTTCTCGGGCTCTTCGACATCCTCCACCAAGCGCGGCTTGCCTTTGGCCTTCGCCTTGATGATCGCCTTGAGCTTCACCTGGTACTCGTCCCGGTACTTCGAGGGGTCGAACTCGTCGGCGAGATTTTCGATGAGCTGCACGGCCATGGCCTGCTCCTGCGGGCGCACCTTCGCGTCGGCGGCACTGGGCAGCTCGAGTTCATCGGGATCCACGAGCTCGTTCTCGAAGCGCATGAGCTCGAGGACGATGGCGTCGCCGAGTGGTTTGACGGCGGCGAGATGTTGCTTCTGCCGCAGCGCGAACGTGCCGATGCCCACCTTGTTCGTCTCGGCGAGCGCATCGCGGAGGAGGGCGTACGCCTTCTCGCCGCCCTTTTGCGGCACGAGGAAGTAGGGAGAGTCGAAATAGCGAGGGTCGATCGATTCGGCGGGGACAAAATCCGTAAGCTCGAGCACGCGCGACATCTGTGGCGCTGCGGACGCGAAGTCCTCGTCATCGACGATGACGAACTTGCCCCTGGAGATCTCGTATCCCTTGACGATGTCTTCCCACGGCACCGTCTTGCCGTCCACGCTCGAGACGCGCTCCATCTTGATCGGCTTGTGATGCTGCTTGTCGAGCTGGCGAAATGACAGCGTCTCCGCGGCGCGTACGGCAGCGCGCAGCTCGACGGGGATGTTCACGAGCCCGAACGCCAGGGCACCCTTCCAGATAGCGGCCATAGTGCGGCACCTATTGGCAGGAGCCGTGCCTCCGAACGAACGAATCCTCGACGTGCCGCCGTGGACGAGGAGTCAGGGAACCGAGAACGTCAGCGTCGCCGTGGCATGATGCGAGAGACTCACCAACTCTCCGGTCGCGATGTAGCTCCCCGACTCTCGAGCATTCCACTGGGCCGAATAGTCGACCGTTCCGTTCGGCGGAATGCGTTCATTGTTGAGCGCCTGCGTGAACATCTTGTCTGCGCTCCAGACCCACAGCGTTGCGTTCGTCATCGCGTCGCTGATTGTGAAGTCGACGTGCTGCCCGCTGCTGAATTCGACCTCCACCGGCGATGACGAGGGATTGCTCACGGCGAGTGTGAGTGTGACGACGCCATCTACCGTGGAGGCGAGCGTCGCGGGCAGGAGAGTGCTGGGCGGCACGGCGATGGCGAACGTGGTGGAAGGTGGGGATAGAGAAACGCCACCCGAGATCCGAGTGGCGTGGGTCGTACATTCCGCTCAACCCTGGCAGTTTCGCCGACGTCTCACACACTGCCCAGCGTTCACCGCAGCTCGAACGCGGAGCGCTGTTCCATCGGAAAGTTGGAGCTGCGCAGCGTCGCGACGGCGACATACTTGCCGTGCGGCAGCGTGGTTTCGGCAACTTCATCGATGCTCATTGTCTTGCCGCCGTCGATCAACTTGTTCTGCACGGACTGCGTGAACATGCGGCCCTGACCCCAGCGATACACTTCGCGACCGGCGGAATCAATGACGGCGAAGTCGTACTGCTGGCCGTTTGGAAACGCGAGCTCGACGTGCTTCTTGCTTTCGTTCGTGAGATTGAGCGCGAAGCGCAGGGCATGCGGCTCGATCTTCACGGCGAAGTTGCCGTTGACCTTGATGGCGGTGTCGGCTTTGGTGCGTCTGCCAGAATGTCGAACGGTGCTCGCGGCTTGCGCGGTGGTCGCGTCGTTGTGGGTGAACGAACCGCAGGCCAGGGCGACGGCACCAGCGCAGAGCAATGTGATGAGCAGACGAGAATTCATGCGAACACCAATTGGGCAGAGCGTCGGTGGTAGCGCGGGCATCCGCTCACACATCCGACGGGACGCGAAGTTATCAACATCATGACGAATAGTCAACATGAAGCGTCACAGCGAAAGTTGTGACGTGACCTACACTTGCGATGTGTCCGCCGACCCTTCGGGACACCTTCGGTTTGGACCTCCAATTCGCTTGCGAAAAATTTCACAAGCGCTAGATTCCGCCCTCGAATGACTGGCACTGACGAGGACCCAAAGTCGGCTGCCGGCCAAGCGAGCGAGTCGGACGGCGGCACGTCACCGAGTGAGTTCGCGGGGCTGGGAATTCAGTTCGTTGTGGCGATGCTCGGCGGTGTCTACGCCGGGCAGTGGTTGGACCGGAAGCTGGGGACGGCGCCATGGTTACTCCTCATAGGGGTATTCTCGGGCGCAGGACTGAGTTTCTACAGCATGTACCACAAGCTCATGAAGGCGCAGAGTCGGGAAGACGCGGCAAAGAAGGCACGTCGCGAGGGCCAGCCGTGACGGCAGCAAGGAGCATGAGCCGGGGGCTGACGCTGTATGGCCTGGCCTGTGTAGTGGCCATCGGGCTCGCGGGCGGCGTCTTCACCGCTGTGTACGGTTCGGGTCCGGAACGGGCTGCGGTCTGGATCAGCGCTGGCGTAGCGCTGGTGGTGCAGTTGCTGGCGTTCGCGATTGCCCGCATCCTCGCGGATGGTGGTCACGGTATCGCGGGGTGGGGATTGGGGGCTGTGATCTGCATCATCGCCCTGGTGGTGTTTGGACTCGTGAGTCGGGCGCTCGGGCTGCCGTCGAACGCGGCGCTGCTGAGCCTTGCGACATATTTCTTTCTGACTGAACTGATAGAACCGCCGCTGCTCAACGTATGAAGACCGGTTCCCTTCTCCTCGCCCTCCTGCTCGCCGGCGCTTCGCTGGGCGCGCAGGACAGCGCGACTCCCGCTCAGCGGGCCGAATCAGCCACCGTCACTGCCACTCAGGCACTCGACAGCGCCGCCTCACACGCCAATCAGGTCACGGCGGGGGAGCTGCATCAGGGCGCAGAGGCGGGCGAGCACCACGTGGCAGGCTGCGAGCGTTTCGCGACCGGCGACTACATCACGCCGCACATCAGCGACTCGCACTGCATGGAGCTGCCCAGCTCATGGAAGATCTGGGAGCTGCACGAGATTGTGCTACCTCGCTGGGCGCCGATTCACCTCGGCGGCGTGGAAATCGACATGTCGCCCACGAAGCACGTGGTGTTCCTGCTCCTTGGAGCAACGTTGGTTGCGGTGCTGATGCTCCTCGCTGCCGCAATGCACACCCGGTATTCGAAGCGCGGTGGTCGTCGCAAGGGCTTCGCGTCGGTCGTCGAGGTTCTGGTGCTGTACATCAGGAACGAGGTCGCCCTCCCGAACCTCGGCCCGCATGGTGAACGGTATGCGCCGTTCGTCCTGACGCTGTTCTTCTTCATCCTGACGCTCAACCTGCTCGGTCTCATACCGTTTGGTTCGACGGCGACGGGCAACATCTCGGTGACGGCGACACTGGCGCTCATCACGTTCATCGTGGTGGAGACGGCGGGCATCCGCGAGAACGGCCTCGGATACCTGGGCACGATCTTCTATTGGAACAAGGACATGCCGATGGGCTTGCGGGTGCCGATGTTGGTCCTCATGACGCCCATCGAGCTCGCCGGCAAGATCACGAAGCCGTTCGCTCTCGCCATTCGACTGCTCGCGAACATGACCGCAGGGCACATCGTCGTGCTGGCGCTCATCGGACTCGTGTTCGCATTCAAGAGTTATTACCTCGGTGCGGTGCCGGTGCTTGCAGCGGTCGGCATCATGATGCTCGAGCTGTTCGTTTCGTTCCTGCAGGCGTTCATCTTCTCGCTGCTGGCTTCTGTCTTCATTGGACAGATGCGAGAGGGTCACCACTAGCGGTTCCGAGAGGAATGGATGGTTTGTCGTCACGCACAGATGTCGCTCGGCCTGTGCGATTCGTACCTGATCGAGTGATCGGGAAAGTCCATTGAGACCCGGGTCTCGCTGATGGGCAGCGGCGAAAGCTGCGGGCGCTGATGTCGTGTCACGTCGAACAAAATACGGAGAAACACCATGGTTCTTCACACCATCATCCCCATGCTCCAGGCTGCCGCTGACAACGGTCGTGGCCTCGTGGGCGTTGGCGCCGGCCTCGGCGCTGGCCTCGCCGTCATCGGCGCGGGCATCGGTATCGGCCGCATCGGCGGCCAGGCCGTCGAGGGCATGGCACGTCAGCCGGAAGCAGCGGGTAAGATCCAGACTGCCGCCCTGATCTTCGCAGCCCTCATCGAAGGCGTCGCGCTGTTCGGCGTCGTCATCGCGTTCCAGATGCAGGGCAAGCTGTAAAACCGTTTGGTGCAGCGTCGTCCCGGGGTGGCGCTGCACCGTACTCTCCTTTTTCGAATTCTTCCGCATTCCATAATGCGTACTCTTCTTCGCACGCTCGCTCTCGTCGTAGTCACCGCGGCTCCGGCGCTCGCCCAGGATCCGGAGGTCAAGGGCATTCTCGATCCGAACTATGGATTGATGGCGTGGACGCTCATCGTCTTCATCATCCTGTTCGGCATCCTCGGCTGGTTGGCCTTTCCGAAGATTCTCGCCGCCGTCGAAGCGCGCGAGCAGGCGCTCGAGGACGCGATCGAGTCGGCCAAGCGCGATCGCGACGAAGCCGCGCGCGTCCTCGCCGAGCACAAGACGGCGCTTGACGCATCGCGCGGTGAGGCGCAGAAGATCATCGTCGACGCCCGCAACGCCGCCGAGCGCGTGCGCGCCGAGCTGATCGAGCAGGCGCACGCCGAGCAGGCGAGCATATTGGCTCGTGCGCGGCAGGAGATCGAGAGCGAGAAGACGAAGGCCATCATGGCCCTTCGCAAGGAAGCCGTCGATCTCGCGATCGCCGGCGCGAGCAAGGTGATCGAGAAGAACCTCGATCAACCGAGCAATCGTCAGCTGGTGGAGTCGTTCCTCGCGAGCGTGTCCACGGCAAACGTTTCGGCGAGCCGCTAAGTCATGCGCGACTCGACGATCGCGAAGAACTATGCGGAGACGCTCCTCGTGCTGGCCGGCAAGGCGAACGACCTTCGCGGCTGGGGTGCGATGATCACCGAGCTCGCCGATGCGATGGACAAGAGCCCGAAGCTACGCCTCTTCCTGGAGTCGCCGCGGGTCGGTTCCGCCGAGAAGAACAAGGTGCTCGGCGCTGCGTTCACGAACTCGATGCCGCGCAACTTCCTTCGTTTCCTCCAGTCGCTGGTGTCACATCGTCGACAGATGCTGATTCCGGAGATTGCGCAGGAGTATCTCGACCTCGTGGACGCGGCAGAGGGTCGAATCCATGCGCGCGTGACGGTGGCGCGTGAGACGGCGGACGAGGAGAAGTCGGCGATCGCGCAGCAACTATCGCGGATGTTCGGCAAGGACGTCGTGCCGCATCTCTCGGTGGATCCGGCCATCATGGGCGGCGTGATCGTGCACGTTGGCGATACGGTGCTCGATGGGTCGGTGCGGAAGCGGCTACAGTCGTTGCGGCGGCGAATGCTTGTCGGAGGGTGACGGGAAGACGGGAAGACGGAAAGGGCCGCGCGATGCGCGGCCCTTTCACATTTGCGCATTGTCCTGACGCCCGTCATTCCGTCATTCCGTCATTTCGCGCCATATGTGACGCGATAGACACGACCGCCCATATCATCGGTGATGTAGAGGGCGCCATCAGGGCCGACGGCCAGGCCGGTGGGACGGTGCTTCGCCGTACCCGGTTGTAACTGCGCGGCACTGACCTCGGCGAAACCGTCGGCGAACGTCTCGTAGGGATTGGACACCGCGTCACTCATCAGCGGCTGAAAGACAACGCGGTAACCTTCCTGTGGTTCCGGTGCGCGATTCCAGGATCCGTGAAACGCGATGAACGCGCCGTCCTTGTACTTTGCCGGGAACGCCGAGCCTTTGTAAAAGAGCAGTGACATGGGGGCCCAGTGCCCGGGGAACGTCGCGACCGGTGCCTTCTTGCTGTCGCAGCGCGTGGATGTCTTTCCGTCGCCGGCGTACTCGGGTGCATCGACGAGCTTCTTTTCGTCGACCGAGTAGTAGCAGTAGGGCCAGCCGAAGTCGTCGTTGGCGTTTACCTGCATCAACTCTTCGGCGGGGTTGTCTGCCTGGTACTTCGTCGTGGGGAACAGCTTCGGCCAATTATCGTGGAGTTGGTCGCGGCCGTGCTGTGTCGCGAACATCTTGCCGTCGGCGGCGAAGTCGATGCCCATGCCATTGCGGATGCCGGTGGCGAACCGCGCGGAGGAGCTGAAGTGCTGGTTGGTCTTGTCGGCGTCGAACTTCCAGATGCCGGCGCGGGTCGCGAGCTCCGTGCAGGGGTCGACACCTGGCGATTCGTTGCCGCGGTCCTTCTTCTGGCAACTGTTTGTCGCTGAGCCGACGTTGAGGTACAGGCTTGCGTCACTGCCGATGGCGAAGTTGCGCGCCGTATGGCCCGGGCGCATCGGGATGCCGTCGACGACTGTCTCGCCGGCGCCGGAGGGTACGAGTGTCGTATCGGAGCGAGCGTAGCGAACGAGCTTCGCGCCCTCATCGACGTACACGTAGCCGTTGAACAACCCGATTCCCGTGTTCCCCCCGTTGCCGACGCGCATGATGATGTCGGCGCGGCCGTCGTGGTTCGTGTCGCGGAGCGCCGCGAACGCTGCGGTGGGCGGTGGCGCGGGCTTCCCGGGCGCGGTACCGGGCGGCTCGATCGCGATGTAGACGTCGTCATTGGAGGCGACGGCGATGTGTCGAGCGCCGGCGATGGAGTCGGCGAAGATCGTGGCGCAGAAGCCGGCGGGAAGGGTGAGGCCGGCGTTGTTGCCGGGACAGGCCGCCGCGGCGGATGTGGCAGCCGCAGCGCTGTCGCTGGGCCTGGCGTCGGACGGCTTGTCGCTCTTGCCACAGCCGGCGGCCGCGAGCGAGAACAGCGCCGCCAGTGCGGTGGATCGGGCGTTCGAATGCATGGGATCTCCAGGTGCGATGACGGCAGGGGCTGCGGCAATAAATGCACCGGGCGCGGTGTTTCGGTGAACGTTGGGGCGCGGTCAAGAGCAGGTCCCTCGCTGGTGGCTCGGGACGACCCCGACCGTGCAGGTCGCTCGCCGGTGGCTCGGAGGCGAGGAACCACAACGTCTGGCGGGCGGGGGGCATATAGATAGAATGAGAAGGAAGCACCCTCCCGCTCTTTCATGCCCCTACGGAGCAATCAGCATGACGCGCCTCATTCGCGTAGCCTACCGGCTGTCCGTTCTTTCCATCACCACGTCGCTGGCGTTTGCCGCCGTCGGCGCACAGCAGTCGATCGAAGCCGACAAGGCGCTGCTGGCGACGGAGCGGTTCATCAAGCCGCCCGCCGAGGTGGCGAAGCTGGTGGCGGCGCCGCGGCAGCTGAACTCGACGCTTACACAGCAGAGCCCCGACCGCACGCATTTTCTCGTGCTGCACGGCGAGGGGCTGGGCGATGACGCGAAGTTCGCCAGGCCGCACTACTACTTCGCCGGACTGCAGGTGGACTACAAGGCGAATCGGGTGCGCAGCTTCACGACGCGTGGGCAGTCGAGCATCGAGATCGTGAATGCGGAGACTGGATCGCGTGTAACGGTACAGGCGCCGAATGGCGCGAGCCTCGCGTCGCCGGCGTGGTCGCCCGATGGGTCGAAGGTCGCCTATTTCGCGAACCTCGATGACGCGACGTACGTCTACGTCGCCGACGCGAAGTCCGGTGTGTCGCGGCGGCTGACGGAGCGCGCTGCGCTTCCGGTGATCGCAACGGCGCTCGACTGGGCGCCGGATGCCAGCGCGGTGTATGCGGTGCTGATCCCGCAGCCGAGGATGACGATGCCGGTGGAAACGGCGGTAGCGGAGGGGCCGGTCGTTCGCCTCACGGGTGGCATGAAGAAGAAGACGCCGACCTACGCGAGCCTGATGTCGACGCCGCTGGAAAAGGCGCAGCTCGAGTACTACGCCACAGGCCAGCTCTCACGCATCGACCTCAAGGGCGGTGTGAAGGCAGTGGGCGCTCCAGCGATGATCGAGTCGATGGAGGTGTCGCCGGACGGGAAGTACCTGCGCGTCACGGTGATGCAGAAGCCCTTCTCGTACCTGGTGCAGGTGTCGTCGTTCGGAGCGCACGAGCAACTGTGGACGAGCGACGGCAAGCTCGTGACGACGCTCACGCGCCGCGCGATGCGGGAAGGCAGCGAGGGCACGGCCGCCCCGCCGGGCGGTGATGCCGACACGGTGGGGCGTCGCGCCTTCGCGTGGATGCCGAATGGCGCGCTGGCCTTCCTCAACCAGGATCCGGCGCCGCGTCGTGGACGTGGTGCGGGGGCAGCTCCGGCGGACAGTGATGCGACAACTGGCGACAGCGCGCGCGCTCCGCGCCGCAAGGATCACCTCTTCTTCCTGGCAGCGCCGTTCGATTCTGCGTCGCTCAAGCCACTCGTGGACAGCGACAACCGCATTGCAGCGTTCACTTTCACGAGCGACGGCAAGTGGGTGCTGCTGAGCGAGAGCGTGAACAACGTGACGCACACCTACGCCGTCTCGCTCGCCGATCCGTCGAAGAAGCATACGGTGTTTCGCGCCAGGGGAGCACAGGCGGGATTTGGAGGCGGCCGCGGATTCGGCGGCGGCGGTGCGAATGGTCGTGGCCCGGCCGCGGATGATGGGTTCTATACCAATCCAGGCACGATCGTGATGCGGCGCAGCGGAGGCGAATCAGCGGCGCTGATCAGCAGCGACGGCAAGGGCGTGTATCTCGAGGGAACGCACTATTCGCCGGATGCACAGACGACGTCGCCGCGCACGTTCATCGACAAGGTGGATCTCGCAACGGGCACGAAGTCGCGGTTGTTCGAGAGCGACACGTCGATCTTCGAAAGCAATCCGATTCCCGTGGACGACGACTTCAACAAGTTCGTCGTGCTCCGCGAGACGGAACGGGTGGTGCCAGACCAGTGGCTGCGCGACCGCACGAACGGCCAGATGAAGCAGCTCACGCAGAACAAGGACGTCACGTCGGACGTGACGAACATGCCGCGAAAGACGATCCAGGTGACGCGTGCCGACGGCAAGAAGCTGTGGGTGTACGTCACCCTGCCGCCGGGCTACCGCGACGGCACGCGTTTGCCGGCGATGTTCTGGTTTTACCCGTACGAGTACACGGATCAGGATTCGTACGAGCGCACGAAGCGGAACTTCAACAAGCACAAGTTCCCGACGACAGGCCCGCGATCGATGGAGATCATGGCGACGCAGGGCTACGCGGTGGTCCAGCCCGACATGCCGATCTTCGGAACGGCGGGGCGGCTGAACGACAGCTACGTCACCGACCTCCGCAACGGACTGACAGCCGTGATCGATGAGCTGGACCGCCAGGGAATCATCGATCGCCAACGGTTGGGCATCGGCGGCCACTCATACGGCGCATTCAGCACGGTGAACGCGATGGTGAACCTGCC
>JBBQDT010000172.1:0-9393 GCA_038319955.1 Gemmatimonadales bacterium
TCCTGCCGCCGATCCGGCCGCACGTCGAACGAGCCGCGACCGACCTCGCGTCCGTTCACTGCGAGCGTGACGACGTACGACCCCGCGCGCACGAACGCGCCGTTGATCGCGCGACGCGTGTTGTCGTTATCCTCCCCACCATTTGCCGACGGCGGCGCAGGCAGTGATGGTCCGCGGAGGTTCCACGTGCTCATCGTCGCGCCGTGGCGCGTGGTGATCGGCTGGCGCCACATTTCCGCACCGTTCGCGGACTTCACCGCGAGCACAGCCGCCGTTCCCGAATCCGCCGACCACACCGTGAACGTGATACCATTCGCCGGGTTCTCGCCGCGGAACATCATGTCGCCATTGTGCGCGAGGCGCGGCGCGAGGCGCTGCTGATAGACTGTGCCCGAGACCGGCGCGAGCGTCACCGGCGCCGCGAGCGCGACCGTCGACGCATGCCGTAGAGGACGCACGTCGTCGAGGATCCAGATCCCTCGGCCGTGTGTGCCCAGTACCAGCGCGTTGTCTCGCGCCTGCAGGGCGATGTCGTTCACCGGCACCGTCGGCAGGTTGGCGCGGAAGGGCAGCCAGTGCTGTGCAGCATCCGTCGACACGAACAGCCCGAATTCCGTGCCGAGGTAGAGAAGCGACGGGTCGACCAGGTCTTCGCGCAGCACGAGGGGAATGCGCGAGGGCGGAAGGTCAGCGACCACCGACGTCCACGTCTGCCCGTAATCGGTGGAGCGGAAGAGCCAGTTGGTGAAGTCGCCGTTCTGGTGCCCGTCGAACATCGCGTAGACCGTTCCTGCCGAGTGGCGCGACGCCTCGATGGTGCGTACCCATGTGCCTGCGGGGAGGCCCTTCACGTTAGAAGTGATGTTCGTCCACGTCTTCCCCTCGTCGCGCGAGACATGAAGACGCCCGTCGTCCGTACCGACGTAGAGCACGCGACGATCCTTCGGCGATTCGGAGAAGGCGCTCGTCGTCGGATAGAACGATGCGCCGTCGTCGAGCGAGAGCGTGTTCGAGTCCGGCAACTGGCCCATGATCGCGAGCGACCGGCGATTCACACCAGACGTGAAGTCGCCGAGGTTCGTCCAGCTCTGCCCGCGGTCGCGCGAGCGGTAGAGGCTCCGCATGCCCGCGTAGAGCGTGTGCACGTCGTGCGACGACACCGCGAACGGCGCATTCCAGTTCGCGCCTTCCTGAAAGCGTCCGACCAGCGGCGGCGGAGGTCCCCAGTTGCCGCGCTTGTAGACGTCGCCCACCGGCCACATCGGCCGGATGTTGCGCTTCTCCATCGTCTTCAGGTCCACGCGCGTGATGCCGAGATATTGCGACGACGAGTAGAGCGTGCGGTTGTCGGTGGTATCGAACAGCGTCGTGAAGCCGTCACCACCGCCGACCTGGAACCAGTCCTCGTTCACGATGCCATCGCTCCACGACGTCGCGCTCGGCCCGCACCAGTTGTTGTTGTCCTGCATGCCGCCGCAGACGCGGAACGGCACCGAGTTGTCGACGCCGATGTGGTAGAACTGTCCGACGGGCAGGTTGCGCTGGTAGAGCCAGTGCACGCCGCGGTCGTACGAGATACCGAAGCCGCCGTCGTCTCCCTTCACCACGTGGCGCGAGTCCTTCGGGTCCACCCAGATGATGCGATCGTCGCCGTGCAGCGTCTGCTTCGGCTCGCGCCACGTGTGACCACTGTCGTCCGATACCGAGTACTGCACCTGATAGAGGCGTCGTTCGTCGAGCGGGTCCACGAGCAGCTTGCTCGAGTATGCGGGACGCGGATTGTAGTCGCCCATTTTGCGGAACGACGCGCCCTTGTCGTCCGAGCGGAAGACGCCGCCGAGTCGCTGCTCGTACGAGACGCTCGACGTGTAGCGCTGCCCCTGCTCCACCGAGACGTAGACGACGTTCGGGTCTTTCCTGTAGACGGAGATGCCGATGCGGCCGAGGGTGCCGGTTGGGAGGCCTGTGGTGAGCTTGTGCCATGTGGCGCCGGCGTCGGTCGACTTCCAGAGTGCCGAACCGGGCCCGCCGCCCACGAAGCCGAAGGCCTGTCGGCGGCGTTGATAGGTTGCCGCGTAGAGCGTGTTGGGGTCGGAGGGATCCATCGCGACCTCGGTGACGCCTGTGTCGTCGTCGCCCTTCAGTACCTGCTGCCACGAGCGCCCGCCGTCCGACGTCTTGTAGAGCCCACGCTCCGCGCTTGGTGCCCAGAGCTTGCCCGGTACGGCGACGTAGACGACGTCGCGGTTGGTCGGGTGCGTGATGATGCGCGCGATGTGGCCGCTCTGGGGGAGGCCCATGTTCGTCCACATGTGGCCGCCGTCGGTGGACTTGTAAATCCCGTCGCCCCAGCCAGAACTCTGTCGATTGGTCGCTTCGCCGGTGCCGACCCAGACCACGGTGGGGTCGCCCTGGAAGAGACCGAGTGCGCCCACTGAATGAACGCTTTGCTTCTCGAAGACGGGCGCGACGGTGGTGCCGTTGTCCGTGGTCTTCCACACGCCTCCTGTCGCGCTCGCGATGTACATGAGCGTCGGGTCCGATTCCGAGACCGCGACGTCAGTGATGCGACCCGACATCGTTGCCGGCCCGATGAACCGGAAGCGCAGCGTGTTGAGCATCGGCGCGTCGAGCGTGCGTTGCGCGAAGGCGGGCGTCCCGGCGGCGAGCGAGAGGAGGAGTGCGGCGGTGAGTCGCATGAGTAGGGCTGTGCGTGAAGAGGAGTGCGGACGAGCCATGCGGAATGAGTATACTGCGCGTGTGGTTCTGGCTCACCCCTGACGCGAGCATGAAGCGATGAATCCAACGAGGCGGTGCGTCGTGCGGGGCGCCATGATGGTCGTGGCGCTAATGGGCCTGGTGCACGGGCCGGCGGCGGCGCAACGCATGGACCACTCGGCCTTCGACGCGTTGCTGAAGGCGCACGTCGTGAACGGCATGGTGGACTACGATGCATTTCGCGCGGCGCCCGCGTTCCCGCGGTATCTGGCGCTGCTTGCGGCCACCGATCCTGCGTCGCTGCCGCGCAATGAACAGCTTGCGTTCTGGATCAACGCGTACAACGCATACACGATCCAGTTGATCGTCGCGCATGACGAGCGGAAGAGCATTCGCAACATCAACAAGACCTTCTTTCTCAAACTGAAGGGCCCGTGGTCTGAGCCGCTCGCGGTCGTAGGCGGAAAGCGCTACACCCTCGACGACATCGAACACCGTGTCATCCGGCCAACCTACGGCGAGCCCCGGATTCACTTTGCGCTCGTCTGCGCCGCGATGGGCTGTCCGCCGCTGAGAAGCGAGGCCTACGAAGGCAGCCGTCTCGACGCGCAGCTCGAAGACCAGGGCCGGGCGTTCCTGCTCGAGTCGCCGGCGAAGAACCGGGTGGACGTCGAGGACCGCACCTGGCACCACAGCATGATCTTCGCTCTGTACAAGGACGACTTCGGCGGTTCCATCCAGAGCGCGGCAAGGTACGCTGCGCGCTGGTATCCGGATGGCCCGTCGCGCCAGTTGCTGTCCAGCCCCTCGCTGCGCGCGCACCAGACCGACTACGACTGGACGCTCAACAGCCAGGAGAACGTCAGGACGCGGTCTCCGTAGCCGTACCACCTCCGCGCGCGCTATACGGATGCCTGCCGGTGGTTGCGATGCGGCGTGGGAAGTCGGCACATTCTCGAACTCCCTCCCTCTGCCCCTCATTCCGGAGCTGTCCCCGTGCGCCTAATCCCTCTTCTTGGCCTTGGTCTCTTCGTCATGGGCTGTGCGCCCAAGTCCGACTCTGCGGCCGCCCCGACTGCCCTTTCGCCGGCAGAGCTCGACGCCGTCAAGGCGGTTGACGCGGCCTTCGCCGCAGGCATGAACGCGAAGGATACGTCGGCCGTGTTTGCCGTCTACGCGGCCGATGCCAAGGTGATGCCGCCCGACTCGCCGGCCCTGGACGGCCCTGCCGGCCATCCCGTGATCGCCCAACTCATTACCGAGGGCGCCAGCGATTTCGTGCTCAATTCCACCACGGCGTACGGCGTTGGCGACCTGGCGTACCTCGTCGGCACGGCCACCTTCACGATGGGGGGCGCAACGCAGTCGGTGAAGTACACCGAAGTGCTGCGGAAGGGCGCAGACGACAAGTGGCGCTACGTCGTCGACATGTTCAGCGGGATTGCACCTCCGGCCTCCGCGGCGGCACCAGCAAAGAAGTAACGGCTCACAGCGCCGTCGCTCCCGGACGGGTGCGACGGCCGTGCAGCGGCGGAGCGGCCAGATCGCGACATGAAGAAGACCATCCTCGTCTACGGCATACTCGGCGGCCTGCTGATCGCGACCCTCAAGGTCATCGAGTACCGATTTCTCGTCGTGGAGCACTCGCTCGAGATCTACGGCGGCCTCGTCGCGCTGCTCTTCTCCGCGCTCGGCATCTGGCTCGGGCTGAAGCTCACGCGCACGCACGAGCGTGTCGTCGTGCGTGAAGTATCCGTCGTGGTGCGCGAGGTGCCCGTCGACCGGCAGGTCAGCGTTGCCGTGCCTACGGCCACCGGTCCATTCCAGCGGGACGACGCGCGCGTCGCGCAGCTCGGCATCACCCCGCGCGAGCTCGACATCCTGGATGCGATGGCCGAGGGGTTGAGCAATCGTGAGATCGCGGAGCGGTTGTTCGTGAGTGAGAACACCGTGAAGACTCGCGCCGGTCGCGCGCGATGCGCGTGGTCTCCGCGTGGGGCATCGCGGCGCTGCATGCGTCACTGGGCGACATCGACGACGCGTTTGCGTGGCTGGAGATTGCGATCCTGGAAAAGGCGTCGGGCATGATCCTGCTGCGTGTCCATCCGCGACTCGATCCGATCAGGAGCGATCCGCGCTATTGGCCGATGGTGGAGCGGGTGGGGCTCGCGGACTAGCGACTGGCGCCGCTACGTGCCAGCGTCCGGCATGGACAGGGTGAAGGTGCTCCCCGTTCCCTCCGTGCTTCGGACGCGCAGGTCGCCACCCATCCCGCGCGCCAGGTCGCGGCTTATCGCCAGGCCGAGCCCCGTGCCTTCGGTAGAGCGTGTCAGGTTGCGATGCACCTGCACGAACGGATCGAAGATCAGGTCCTGCTTGTCGCGTGGGATCCCGATTCCCGAATCCGCGACACGCAGGTAGATCACGCCATCTGGCATATCGCTACGCGACGGCGTGTCCACCGTGATTCGCCCGCCGGGTTCCGTGAACTTGATCGCGTTCGAAAGCAGGTTCAAGAGGATCTGCCGGAGCTTTTCCGCGTCGGCGCGCACGCGAAGGTCGGCGGGAACCCACGACGTGAACGCGAGGTTCCTCGTCGCAATCTGGGGCTCGATCATCGACGCGACCGCGTTCACGATCTCGGCGAGACCGACGTCCTTCACGTCGTACTCGATCCGCCCCGCTTCCAGCTTGGCGAAGTTGAGGACGTCGTTGATGAGCGAGAGCAGGTGCTGTTCCGAGCGGACGATGCGCTGGAGCGCATCATGCTGCGCATCGGTGATTGGGCCGTGGACGCCCAGCTCCATGAGCTGTGCGTGACCGGCGATCGCGTTCAGCGGAGTGCGCAGCTCGTGGCTCATGGCCGCCAGGAAGTCGCTTTTCGCGCGGTTCGCCGCTTCCGCCTCCGCTCGCGCCGCCTCGGCCTCCACGCGCGCGCGAACCTGCGTCGTGACGTCGACGCCGTGCACGAAGATCCCGGAGTGCGATCCATCGGCCTCCATGATCGCCTGGTACACGAACGTCACGAAGCGCTCCTCCGTCGCGCCGCCGGGCTCGAGTTCCAGGATCAAGGGCAGCTCCTGACCGACGAACGCCTCCCCGGTCGCGAGCACGCCGTCGAGCAGCTCGAAGTATCCCTGCGCTTCGGCCTCGGGCACGGCGTCGCGTACCCTGAGACCGATCAGCTCGCGGTATCCGACCAGTCGCGCATACTCATCGTTGGCCATCTCGAACACGTGATCCGGGCCACGCAGGATCGCGATGAATGCCGGCGCGTGGCGAAACAGGTCCGTGAGTCGCGTCTGCTCCACGCGCAATGAGGCAAGGGCGTCTTCGGTCGCGACTGCCTGCGTCAGCAGCAGGTCATGCGTCTGCTTCAGCGACGAATGCGCCAGCTGCACCTCGGCGCTTGCGCGCTCGCGCGCCTTCGTGAGGCTCAGGTGCGCGCCTACGCGCGCGATCAACTCCCTCGCGGAGAAGGGCTTCACGAGGTAATCGTCCGCCCCGGACTCCATCCCCTCGATGCGTGACTCCTCGCCCGCTCGCGCCGAAAGCAGGATGACGGGAACGCCGCTGGTGCGAGGGTCAGCGCGCAGCGAGCGGAGCAACTCGAATCCGTCCATCACCGGCATCATCACATCGGACAGCACGAGATCCGGCGGATTGGCCTGTGCGGCAGACAGGGCGCTCACCCCGTCGGCGTACGCGTGCACGTCCCATCCGTGACTGCGAAGCAGGCGGCCGACGTAATCGCGTACGTCTGCGTTGTCGTCTGCGAGGATGATACTTGCCGCATGCACTGGCCGCGCTGCAAGCGCGGGCGCGTTGCCATCCTCATCCTCATCGATAGCGGCGTCACTCGTAATCGCACCGGCATCGTTGCCCGGAAGCCAGCGCATCGCTTCCTCGACGTATTCGGCGCCGATTGTGGACCGCCCCTGTTCAGGCGCGGAGCTGATCCGCTCCGCAGCCAGGTGAGCGGTGCCGAGCGGAATCCGTACCGTGAATTCGCTGCCCACGTCTTCGCCGCTGGTCACGGTGATGTCACCGCCATGCAGCCTCACCAGCTCCTGCACGAGCGCCAGACCGATGCCGCTGCCCTCGTGCGTGCGCGAATGCGCATTGGGTACGCGATGGAATCGGTCGAAGAGCAATGGCACATGCTCCGGTGGAATCCCGACGCCTGTATCGCTGACGACCAGCTGCGCCACCGCGGCATCCAGCGTGACCGAGACGGAGATCGTTCCTTGGAACGTGTGCTTGAACGCGTTCGAGATCAGGTTGAGGACGATCTTCTCCCACATCTCCTGGTCGACGTACACGGGCTTGTCCACGCTCGGCGCATTCACGATCAGCGTGAGGCCGGCCTTCTCGACGGCCGAGCGGAAACTCGACGCGAGTTCCGCGGTGTAGCGACCGAGGTCTGTTGCCTGGTAGCTGGCCTCGACACGGCCTGCCTCGATCCGCGAGAATTCGAGCAGGGTGTTCACGAGCTTGAGCAGGCGACGCTCGTTTCGGTGAATGAGCGTGAGATGCTCACGCTGTGCCGACGTGAGTTCGCCCACCGCGCCTTCGATGAGGTCCTCCGTGGGCGCGAGCATCAGGGTGAGCGGCGTGCGAAACTCGTGGCTTACGTTCGAGAAAAAGGCCGTCTTCGCGCGATCGATCTCGGCGAGCGCCGCGGCGCGCCGCTGCTCCTTCTCGTAGGCGCGCGAGCTGGTGATGGCCGTGGCGATCTGCCCTGCCACGAGATCGAGGTAGCCGCGATACCTGTCGTCGAAGGCGAGTCGCGGACTGAGTCCGGCAACCAGGACACCGTACGGCCGCTCCTCACCCCGCAGTGCGATCGGCAGCACCAGTGCGGAGTGCGCAGGCTCGGCCCAAGGCGATCCCGTGAGGACCCCGAACCGCGATGCGAGGTCGTCCACCGCCACGGCTTCGCGAGCGTGAATCGCGGCGGCGAGCGGCCAGCCGGTCGTACTCGCGTCGCCGATCTCGACAACCGACGGCGCGACCTGTCCACCGGATTCAACTCCACCGACACCCGCAAGCGTGAGTCGCTGTCCGGCTTCGTCGAGGAGGTAGAGCAGCACGAACGGCGTGTCGGACGAGCTCGTACCGAGTGTCTCCGCCGCGAGGCGGCAGATCGTCGACGCGCTGTCGACCCTGGCCCCAACGCTCGCCAGTTCGCGAAGCGCGCTGACGCGACGCTCGCCGAGCACTCGGTCCGTCGTCTCGACGACGGTGACGAAGACGCCGCCGACGTCGCCGGTCTCGTTGCGGATGGCGCTGTAGCAGAACGTGAAGTAGCACTCCTCGACGAAGCCGAATCGATCGAGGGGCAGCATCCAGTCGTCGATGTACGTGGGCTCGGCATTGTCCATCACCCTGCCGAACAGCGGTCCGACGTATTCCGCCCACACTTCGGCGAATGTGGCGCGGCTGCTGAGCCCGAGGGCGGCCGGGTGCTTGGTGGCGCCGAGGATCGGCCGGTACGCGTCGTTGTAGAACTGGGTGTAGTCGCGGCCCCACGCGATGTACATGGGGAACCGGGACTCGAGCAGCATGCTGACGGCCGTCTTGAGGCTTTGTGGCCAGCGCTCGACGGGGCCCACGGCGGTGGATGACCAGTCCAGGGCACGCATGAGGGCGCCCATTTCACCACCGCCCGCAAGGACCGTCGCAGCGCCTCCCGGCTTGTTCACACCGGACCTGGCTTCAGGGATGGGCATTGCGTGGACTGCTCCGGGAGAATCCCGCTCAACGTCATGCCTCGACGATTGTTCGGCCAAGCGTTGTCGGGAGGCGAATCTGACGGGCTGACGCGCAGTGCGTCAAGCGCTGGAACCACTCGGCAGATGGCGCTTCGCAGGTAGGGCCGACAAAGAGGTCGTCGATGTGCGTAGGTTGTCGGAATGGAATTGCCGGTGTCGTTCGGCCTCGCGTTCGTCGCTGGGCTCGTTTCGTTCCTGTCGCCCTGCGTGCTGCCGCTCGTTCCGAGCTACGTGACGTTCGTGACGGGCATGACGCTCGACGACCTCGCGGGCGCGGACGCCGCGCGCGGGCGCGCTCGCGCTGCGCGCCATGCAGCAGCGTTCGTGTTCGGCTTCATCCTCGTGTTCCTCGCACTCGGGGCTACCGCTTCGGTGGCGGGTCCGTGGCTGCGGCGTGCGCTGCCGTTACTTCAACAGATCGGCGGCGCGGTCGTCGTGCTGTTCGGCTTCTACCTCATCGGTTGGCCTCGCCCGCGCTGGATGATGCGCGACACTCGCGTGCATCTCGCCGACAAGCCTGCCGGGCTGGGTGGGTCGATCGCGGTCGGCATCGCGTTCGGCGCGGGATGGACGCCGTGCGTCGGTCCAGTGCTCGCATCGATCCTGCTGTATGCAGGCGCGAAGAGCACGATGATCGGCGGTATGCTCCTGCTTGCGGTCTATGGGCTCGGCCTCGGCATTCCGTTCTTCGTGGCGGCGGTTGCCTTCAACTGGTATCTCGCCGGCGCGACACGCGTGCGGCGCTGGCTCCGTCCAATCGAGATCACAGCGGGCGTACTGCTGATCGTGGTCGGGGCGATGGGCGTGTCCGGACACGTCGCGCGCCTGCCGCGAAAGCTCGCGGACGACGGGCACCGCGGGGACATACACAGGGAGTGATGCACAGACAAGGACGAGGCAT
>JBBQDT010000173.1:0-9381 GCA_038319955.1 Gemmatimonadales bacterium
CGAGCTGACGGCGGGCGAGCAGCGGCGTGATTTCGTGTATGTCGATGATGTCGTGGCCGCATTTCTGACCCTGCTCGACAATCGGTCCTCGCTATCGCACCCCACCGCGCAGGTGGAGGTCGGAACCGGCACGGGCGAATCGCTCAGGAGCGCGGTACAGCTGCTGCACGAGCTCTGCGCGAGCGAGACGCGCCTGCACTTCGGCGCTCTTCCGTACCGGGAGGGCGAGCTGATGGCATCGCACGCGGACACCGCGGCCCTCAGGAGCTTCGGCTGGCGTCCACGCGTGGCTCTCCGTGAGGGGCTCGAGCGAACCGTGGCGGCGGAGCGATCCCGGATGGCGTTCGCGGAGCCGCATGCCCGTGACCGCGTTGCGGAATGACAGACACGAACGCGGCCGCCGCGAACTCCAGTCCCGTGCTCACCATCGCCATCCCGACGTTCAATCGCGCCTCGTACCTGGAGATGAATCTCGCGCAGCTGCGCGCCGAGATGACGAACGTGGCGCCTGGACTCGTCGAGGTGATCGTCTCGGACAACTGCAGTCCCGACAGGACACCAGACGTCGTCGCAGACGCGACGCGCGATGGACTCCCGGTTCGCTATGTCAGGAATCAGGAAAACATCGGCTGGGGCCGCAACTTCGCGCAGTGCTTCGATCTGGCGCACGGCAAGTACGTCCTGCTCATGGGCGACGACGATCTCCTCATGGACGGCGTGCTGGCGCGTCTGGTGGATCACCTGAAGTCGAACGCGTACGGCGTGGTCTGCCTGCGCGCGTTCGGATACGATGCCGACTTCCGGCGTGAGTATCCCGGCCCGCACGGAAGCGAACGGGTGGTGAAGGGCGGAAGCGAATTCCTCGCCGCGATCGGGCCGCTGATGTCGCTCACGTCGTGCAACGTCGTCAACAAGACGTTGCTGACGGGCGTCGACAGCCACCAGTTTTCATCCGGCGATCTTGGCGCCCTCCATCTCGTCCTCCGGGCCGCCCTCGCCGCGGACCAGAGCCTCTACATCGACGAGTACGTGGTTGCCAGCAAGCGCCAGAACTCTAATGCGTACGAGTTTTCGCGTGTATTCGTTTCCGAGTTCTGGCGAATCATCGATGCCCACATGCCGTTCGGTCTCACCCCCAACGCGATACGAACGCTCGAAACGAACATGTTGTTCTCGTATTACCCCTTCTACATCCTGGATCTCCGGCTGTCACGGAGAGGCGACATGGATCTGACACACCGACAGCTCGCGCACCGCTTTCACGACCGGTGGCTGTTCCGCTACTGGCTGGATCCGATCATTCGATCGCCGCGTCCATTGGCCATCGTCTGGGGAGCGGTCACGACATTCGTCGGGCGAGCGACGGGTGGAGAGCTCCGCCGTGGCATCAGCTTCGCATGGGCCCGCGTGGCACGATCGGTTACTGAAGGGTTTCGCTCGCGGTCCTCACCTGCCGCCTAATGCGCGACGGAGGGCACGATGTGCCACCGGCTCTCAACTCTCGAGGAGTGAATTGCCTGATGAAAGTCGTCATCTTGTGCGGCGGAAAGGGAACGCGGCTTCGCGAGGAGACGGAATACCGTCCCAAACCGATGGTCCCCATCGGCGATCGTCCGATCCTGTGGCACATCATGCGCACGTACGCCGCGCATGGACACACCGAGTTCATCCTGTGTCTCGGTTACAAGGGTGACATCATCAAGGACTGGTTCCGGAATTTCCATTGGATGGTGTCGGACGTGAAGCTCAGGATCGGCGACGGCTCCGCCGAGTTCTACGCCGACATGGAGGAGAAGGGCTGGAGCGTTACCCTCGCCGATACGGGGCAGGACACCATGACGGGGGGGCGCATCAAGCGGATCGAGAAGTATCTCGAGGACGACGAAGAGTTCCTGCTCACGTATGGAGACGGCGTCGGCAACATCGACATCACGGCCTCGATCGAATATCACCGCGCCAGCGGCCGCCTGTTGACGCTCACCGGCGTCCGGCCGCCTGGGAGATGGGGTGAGCTGCAGATCGCCAACGGTGTCGTGACGACGTTCTTCGAAAAGCCGCAAACATCCGGCGGTCGGATCAACGGTGGATTCTTCGTCGCGAACCGGGGCGTGTTCAAGTACCTCGACGAGGATCCGGGGCTGGTGTTCGAACAGGGCCCGCTGACGGCGCTCTCGAGCGACGGCCAGCTCGCGTGTTTTACGCACGATGGATTCTGGCAACCGATGGATACGTACCAGGAATTCATGTTGCTGAACCGCTTGTGGGACGAGGGGCGCGCGGCGTGGAAGATCTGGTGAGCGCGCTCCGTGCGTCGCGTCTGCAGCTCCACGCCCGAGGCGTTCGGGTGCTCGTTACCGGGCACACCGGCTTCAAGGGCGCATGGCTGTGCGAGTGGCTCATGCAGGATGGAGCCCAGGTGTTCGGCGTGTCGCTTCCACCGGAATCGCCCGACGTCCTCTTTTCCGTGCTTGGACATCGGGACCGGCTCGATCACGTGGAGTGCGACATTCGAAATCGCGCGGCGCTGACGCGCGCAGTTGCACGCGCCGATCCGGAAATCATCTTCCACCTCGCCGCGCAGGCGCTCGTTCGTCGCAGCTACCGCGAGCCTCTGCTTACTTGGGAAACGAACGTCTGCGGTACGCTGAACGTGCTCGAGGCGGCGCGCGATCTGGGACGTCCCGTCACGGTCATCGCTGTGACGACGGACAAGGTCTACCGGAACCACGAGTGGGAATTCGCGTATCGGGAGGTCGACGAGCTCGGCGGCCACGATCCATACAGCGCGTCGAAGGCGGCCTGCGAGCTCGCCGTCGCATCGTGGCGCAGCTCCTTCGCGGGCGAAAGCGGTGTCAACGTCGTCACGGCGAGAGCCGGCAACGTCATCGGCGGCGGCGACGTGAGCGAAGACCGGATCATTCCGGATTGTTTCCGCGCGTGGTCGCGTGGAGACGTCGTGGAGTTGCGAAACCCCGGATCGACGCGGCCGTGGCAACACGTGCTCGAGCCGCTTTCGGGCTACCTGGCGCTGGCGGCTCATGCGCGCGAAGATCCGGCTACGATGGACGCGTGCAACTTCGGACCGGGCGCCGAGGGCGATCGCAGCGTCGAGGAGCTCGTGCGCACCATGGCATCGCTCGATCCGAATCGCCGCTGGCTCGCCGGGCCTTCGGACGGCCGGCACGAGGCACGCGCGCTGTCGCTCGCGATCGACCGCGCGCGACAGCGACTGAATTGGGTGCCCGTGCTCTCCTTCGAGGAATCCGTGGCGTGGACGAACAGCGGATACGTCGCGCCGCCTCACGCCATGCGCGGCGTCGTGGAGCGCCAAATTGGGGAGTATGTGACGAGAGCCGGGAGCTGAACTCCGCGCGCAGTAAGGCGGCTCGCGGGGCCGCCGGTCGCGGAAGGAGCGCCGGCCGGTCCGGATCACCGGAAAGCCCACTTGTCCTTGTGCACTGGGACTGGAGGCGGGTTTTCGGATATGTTTCGAGACGTCGTCGCCGCCTTGGCGGCCTTCGCCGTAACCGATGGGCCCGTGTACCTAAATTCTGATTCTCGATCCGCACATACCTCTATCCCATCGAGAAGCCCTGCATGCGGCCGGACTGGCCCTCCCGTCTCGCGCGAAGGTACGATTGTTGACTGCTGTTCGCCGCACGGCATGACCCTCACCTCGGGTTTCGATCTGTTCGCGTCCAATTCGTCTCGGGCGTTGGCTCCATCCCCTTCCAGACTCCCAGCGCAGCAACGATGACCTCCGCGATCGCCACCAAGCGCGCATACAGGATCTGCAAGAATTGCATCATGGACACCAGCGACTCGAACATCACGTTCGACGAGCGAGGGTGGTGCGACTACTGCAACAATTACTACGCGAACATCCTCCCCAACTGGCACCCCCACGAGTACGGGGAGAAGCTGCTCCAGCGCGAGATCGACCAGATCAAGCGCGACGGCCAGGGCAAGGACCACGACTGCCTGATCGGCATCAGCGGCGGCGTGGACAGCTCCTATGTGACCTATCTCGCCAAGGAGAAGTTCGGGCTCCGCCCGCTTCTCTTCCACGTGGACGCCGGCTGGAACTCGCAGCAGGCCGTCAACAACGTCGAGAAGCTCGTTGACGGCCTTGGCCTCGATCTTCACACGGAAGTCGTGGACTGGCTCGAGATGCAGGATCTGCAGCTCGCCTTTTTCAAGGCGCAGGTGCCGCACGTCGACACCCCGCAGGATCACGCGTTCTTCGCCGGCCTGTACAACTTCGCCGCGAAGCACGGCTTCAAGTACATCCTCACGGGCGCCAACTACTCCACCGAATGCGTGCGCGAGCCGCTCGAGTGGCACTATCACGCGTCCGATCTGCGCCAGCTGAAGGACATCCATAACCGCTTCGGCAAGCGGCCCCTGACGACCTTTCCCACGGCGGATATCTTCACCTTCAAGCTGTACTACCGCTACGTGAAGGGCGTGCGGGTCGTGAAACCGCTGAACAGCGTCCCCTACATCAAGGAAGACGCGATGCAGATGATGGTGGACCGCTTCGGCTGGCAGCGCTACGCGCACAAGCACTACGAGTCGCGGTTCACCCGCTTCTACGAGGGTTACTGGCTTCCGACGAAATTCGGCTACGACAAGCGCCGCGCCCACTTCTCGAGCCTCATCCTGACGAAGCAGATGACGCGGGATGAAGCCCTCGCCAAGATCGCCATCCGCGCCTACGATGAAGCGACGATCGCCGAGGACTTCGAGTACGTGGCGACGAAGCTCGACCTGAGCGTCGCGGAGCTTCGCGCCATCATGGAGGGTCCGAACAAAAGCTACCGCGACTACAAGAACAGCATGGGATTGATTGAGCTCGGCACGAAGGTGCTGCGCGCGATCGGGCTCCAGCGGGCGATCATTCGATGATCACGATCATCGACTATGGCATCGGCAACCTCCAGGCGTTCCTGAACGTGTACAAGCGCCTGAACATCGACGCGACCGTCGCCAAGGAGTCCGCGGACCTGAGGGGCGCGACCAAGGTGATCCTGCCGGGCGTCGGGCATTTCGATCACGCGATGCAGCAGCTGAACGAGACGGGCATGCGCGAACAGCTCGACGACCTCGTCCTCGAGCAGAAGGTGCCGGTGCTCGGCGTGTGCGTCGGGATGCAGATGCTCGCGAAGGCGAGCGACGAAGGCGCGTCGCCCGGACTCGGCTGGATCGACGGACGCGTGCGAGGCTTCTCGTCGTGGGAGCCTGCCGGCGAGCTGCCGCTGCCGCACATGGGATGGAACGACGTGCGTCCGGTCGCCGATAGCCCGCTGTTCGACCAGCTCGAGGACGACGCGCGCTTCTACTTCCTTCACTCCTTCTTCTTCGAGTGCGGGAGCGACGCGAACGTGCTAGCCGTTGCACAGTACGGCGCCGACTTCAGCTGCGCCGTGCACGCCGATAATATCTACGGGGTGCAGTTCCATCCCGAGAAGAGTCATCATTTCGGGACTCGGCTGCTCCAGAACTTCGCCGAGCTGTGACATGCTGAGGCCGAGAATTACCCCGTGTTTGCTGATCAAGAACGGCGGGCTCGTGAAGACGGTGCGCTTCGACCAGCCGAAGTACGTCGGAGATCCGGTGAACGCCGTGAAGATATTCAACGAGAAGGAGGCCGACGAGCTGATCGTGCTCGACATCGACGCGACCGCCGAGGAACGCGAGCCGAATTTCCGGCTGATTGCGCAGATCGCCGTCGAATGCCGCATGCCGATGTGCTACGGCGGCGGCGTGAAGACGGTCGAGCAGGCGAAGCGCATCAGCGGCCTTGGCGTCGAGAAGATCGCCATCAGCTCCGCGGTCATCGAGAATCCGTCGCTGGTGTCGCAGACCGCGCAGGAGATCGGGGCGCAGAGCGTCGTCGTCGTGCTGGACGTGAAGAAGCGGACGGCGGGGGGCCAGTACGAGGTCTTCACGCACAACGGCCGTCGTGGCACCGGCAAAACGCCGATGCAGATCGCCCAGGAAATGCAGGCAGGCGGCGCGGGCGAGATCGTCGTCAACTCCATCGAGAACGACGGTGTTATGAAGGGCTACGATCTCTCGCTGGCGACAACGATGCGCGCCGCCACCACGCTTCCGATGACGGTGCTCGGCGGCGCGGGCTCGCTGGCGGACATCGGCAAGCTCATCGCCGCCTGCGGCGTCATCGGCGCGGCCGCCGGCAGCCTCTTCGTGTTCAAGGGCGCCTACAAGGCCGTGCTGATCAACTATCCCACCCAGTCGCAGAAGGAAGACCTCATCCGCTCCGCGGTGATGCAATGAACGGCACGCTGCTGATCACGGGAGGCACGGGCTCGTTCGGCCACGCGGTGCTCAAGCGCTTTCTCGATTCGGACGTCGAGGAGATTCGCGTCTTCAGCCGAGATGAGAAGAAACAGGACGACATGCGGAAGACGTACGCCAACCCGAAGCTCAAGTTCTATTTGGGCGACGTGCGCGACCGGCGGAGCCTCGCGGCGGCGTTTCGTTCGGTGGACTACTGCTTCCACGCGGCGGCGCTCAAACAGGTGCCGTCGTGCGAGTTCCATCCGATGGAAGCAGTGCGGACGAACATCATCGGCACGGAGAACGTCATCGACGCGGCGGTGGCGGCGAAGGTGAAGCGGCTGGTGTGCCTGAGCACCGACAAGGCCGTCTATCCGATCAACGCGATGGGCATCTCCAAGGCGATGATGGAGAAAGTGATGGTCGCCGCGTCGCGGAGCCTCGAGGAGAGCGGCACGGTGATCTGCGGCACGCGCTACGGCAACGTCATGGCATCGCGCGGGTCTGTGATTCCACTGTTCGTCGATCAGATGCTCGCGGGCCAGCCGGTGACCGTGACCGATCCGGCGATGACGCGCTTCATGATGACGCTCGAGGATGCCGTCGAGCTGGTGATGTACGCGTTCGAGAACGGCGGCAACGGCGACATCTTCGTGCAGAAGGCGCCCGCGGCGACGGTCGCGACTCTCACGCAGGCGCTGCGCGAGCTTCTCAATCGCCCGACTCACGAAGTGCGTGAGATCGGCACGCGGCATGGCGAGAAGCTCTACGAGACCCTCCTCAGCCGCGAAGAGTTCGCCGCCGCCGAAGACCTCGGCGACTACTACCGGATTCCGCCGGATGGGCGCGACCTCAACTACGAAAAGTACGTGGAGCAGGGCGAGAAGCGCATCACCGTTTCGGGCGACTACAACTCGCACAATACGCGGCAGCTCGACCTCGCCGAGATGAAGGAGATGCTGCTCCGGCTGTCGTTCATGCAGCGCATCGCGCGCGGCGAAGTCGTGTCCTCCGAAGAGTCCTGACCCGCATGCGCATCGTGGTGACGGGAGGCGACGGCTTCATCGGCCGCAATCTTCGCGTACGGCTCGGGGAGCTCGGTCATCAGGACGTGGCGAGCTTCGACAAGGAGAACGGCGACGCCGAGCTCCATTCGGCGCTGGCAGACGCAGAGTTCGTCTTTCATCTGGCGGGCGTCAACCGGCCGAAGAACGACGCGGAATTTGCCGAGGGCAACGCGACGTTGACGGCATCGGTCTGTGCGACGCTCCGCGCGACCGGGCGCAGAATTCCACTCGTCTACACGTCGTCTACGCAGGCGGAGCTGGACAACGCGTATGGCCGCAGCAAGCGCGCGGGAGAGCTGGCGGTGCAGCACTATGGCACCGAATCGGGGTCGCCCGCTGTGGTGCTGCGGTTGACGAACGTGTTCGGAAAGTGGAGCCGGCCGAACTACAATTCCGCGGTGGCCACGTTCTGCCACAACGTCGCGCGCGGGCTGCCGATCACGGTGAACGATCCCAATGCCCCGTTGCGACTGGTGTACATCGATGACGTCGTTGATGCGATGATCCGACTGCTCGAGATGCCCGACATTCCCACGGGCGTCGTCGACGTCGGCCCCGTGTACGAGACCACCATCAGCGAAGTTGCGGCGCTGCTGGCCGAGTTCGTCGAGAGCCGCGAGACGCTGATGATGCCCCGCGTGGGTACGGGGCTCACGCGCGCCCTGCATGCGACCTACGTCAGCTTCCTGCCGCCCGAAAAGTTCGCGTACGGCCTGCGCCGTCACGCCGATCCGCGCGGTGTGTTCGTCGAGATGCTGCGAACGCCCGACTGCGGACAGTTCTCGTTCTTCACCGCGGGCCCCGGCATCACGCGCGGCGAGCATTATCACCACAGCAAAACGGAAAAGTTTCTCGTCATGAAGGGCACGGCACGGTTCGGCTTTCGCCACATCGTCACTGACGAGCGCTACGAGCTCACCGTCAAGGGCGACGATGCGCGCGTCGTGGAGACCGTCCCCGGATGGACGCACAACATCACGAACATCGGTGAGGACGAGGTGGTGGTAATGCTGTGGGCCAACGAGATCTTCGATCCCGCGCATCCCGACACGATCGCGTCGAAGGTGGCGACATGAAGAAGCTCAAGGTTGTCACCGTGCTCGGCACGCGGCCGGAGATCATTCGTCTCTCGCGCGTCATCGCCAAGCTCGACCGCTACTGCGACCACGTGATCGCGCACACGGGACAGAACCACGACTACGAGCTGAACGAGATCTTCTTCCGCGATCTCGAGCTGCGGAAGCCGGATCACTTCCTCAACTCCGCGGGAGCCAACGGCGCGGAGACGATCGGCAGGGTCATCATGGCTGTCGATGCGATGCTCGCCGAGGTGAAGCCCGACGCGATGCTGGTACTCGGAGACACCAACAGCTGCATGGCGGTCATCCCGGCGAAACGGCGCAAGATTCCCGTCTTCCACATGGAAGCCGGCAACCGGTGCTTCGACCAGCGCGTGCCGGAGGAGATCAACCGCCGTATCGTCGACCATACGTCGGACATCAACCTCACCTACAGCTCCATCGCGCGCGAGTATCTGCTGCGCGAGGGACTGCCGCCGGACATGGTGATCAAGACGGGCAGCCCGATGTTCGAAGTGCTGGAGCACTATCGCAAGGACATCGTCGCGTCCGACGTACTCCATCGGCTCGATGTGCGCGAGAACGAGTTCTTCGTCGTCAGCGCGCATCGCGAGGAGAACGTGGACTCCGACGTGAATTTCGGGAAGCTGGTCGCCGTGCTCAACGCCGTCGCGGAGCAGTTCGGACAGCCGGTCATCGTGTCCACGCATCCGCGCACCCAGAAGCGCATCGACGCGATGGGCGCGACGTTTCATTCCGGGATTCGTCTGCTCAAGCCGCTCGGATTCCGGGATTACGTGAAGCTCCAGATGACGTCGCGCGCGACGCTGTCGGACAGCGGCACCATCAGCGAGGAATCGTCGATCCTCGATTTCCCCGCGCTCAACATTCGTGAAGCGCACGAGCGACCCGAGGCGATGGAAGAAGCGGCG